>DASVRQ010000034.1:0-52007 GCA_036388535.1 Flavobacterium sp.
CATGTCGTTGTGGAATTCGAAAAGTTTTGAAGCACCCAGATGTGCTTTTGGCATTGTGATCTCAGTACTTTCAGGAAGTTCCTGATTCTGGCCTTCAATCGCACCTTGAACTTTGGCATATTCATCTTCATCGATCGACCAAACGTTGTAAGTAGTCGTTACATCGCGAATCATTACGCCAAATTTCCAGTCGTTACGTTCGAATTGCATTCCGACATCAAATCCAAATCCCCAAGAATTTGCAAACTTCCCAATAATACGCCGGATCACTTTCGCATTCACGCCGTATTGCAAGCCGGGAACCTGAAGTTTTCGGGCATAAGAGAAAGTCACGCCATAATCAGCAGTAGAAAATAAGCTGATGCGGTTGTAATCGATATTTCCCTGGTCATCGATGAGTTCAGTTGTATTCAATATATCATCAACACCAAATCGGATAACCGAAATACCCCACGCCGATTTATCATCAATCGGACTCGCATATGCAGCATAATCGTATTGTGCGATATTTGCAAAGTAGCTCGCGTGCATTGCAGAAGCCTGTTTGTCTTCCATATGCATAAGTCCTGCCGGGTTCCAATAACCGGAATTTACGTCATTGGTACTTGCCACCACAGCGTTCGACATACCAAGAGCGGCTGCGTCAACGCCAATATTCATAAACTCGTTCGAATACTTTCTAACCGCCTGGCTATTAGCAAAAGAACAAATGAGAAGGAATACAAGCAGCAGGTTTTTTTTCAAGGCAAATTTTTTAGAATGCGACTGGGCGGTTCAGGCGTCAAAAGTATTGATTTTTATCGAGCCATTTAAGCACCTGCGATACAATAAGGGAAACATTATCAGCATAAATCTGTTCTAAAAACGTATTCACCTTTAACTTATTGTGCTAAATTTGTGGGAAACCATCCAACTGAACATGAACATCAAAAAACATATTCCAAATACGATTACGCTTTTAAATTTATTCTCGGGTTGTATCGCATTGGTTTTTGCATTTGAAGAAAACTTTCTTTTCGCCTTTTACTTTGTTGCTATCGGAATATTCCTGGATTTTTTCGATGGCTTTTTCGCAAGATTGTTTGATGTTTCCGGTGAACTCGGCCTGCAACTCGATTCGTTGGCCGACATGGTAACAAGTGGCGTTGTTCCGGGAATCGTGATGTTCAAAATGTTGTCAAACGCAGAGCTTGGTTACGATTTGCATTATACTATTCCGTATTTGGGGTTCGTCATAACATTGGGTTCGTGTTACCGCCTTGCAAAATTCAATATCGATACAAGGCAATCTGATTCGTTTATCGGCCTTCCGACACCTGCAAATGCGTTGTTTATCCTGAGTTTGCCGCTTGTCTTGGCGAATACCGATTCGATGGCAGTTCTCGAAATACTTGTCAATCCATATATATTGCTGGTGATTTCATTGCTGAGTGTTTATATGCTCAATGCTGAAATTCCGTTATTCTCGCTCAAAGTCAAAAAATTCACGCTCAAAGAAAATGCGGTTCAGCTTATTTTCTTGATTTTTTCAGTGTTACTGCTCGTGTTTTTCCAATATCTTGGGATACCACTTTTAATTTTACTGTACGTGCTGATGTCCATCGTCACCAATAAATCGGCAAGAAAAACAGCGTAATGAGAAAGCGGACGCCTGCCAGGAGGAAATCTGTCAAAAAACGGAATCCATACATCAAGGTGGCAATAATTTCTTTTATCGTTTTGTTTCTGTTTGCCATTGGATATCATTATCGCGACGGACTTGCCTATTACCTCGGATTTAAAACCGACAAAATTCTGCGAAAAGAAGCTGCTGATAAACGCCTTTCAGATGTACGAAACATGCAGGTTCTCGTTCGGCACGAAGGAAAAGTCATTGGTTGCGATGTATCCGAATATCAAGGAACAATCAACTGGAAGCAGGTTGATTCGATCGGACTGTATCCAATTGGCTTTGCGTTTATACGTGCGACGGCGGGGAAAAACAGGATTGACAAACAATTTAAGAACAATTGGAGCAAACTTTCCGACAGCCGCATTATCCGTGGCGCTTACCATTATTATCGTCCGAACGAGAATTCGATTGAACAGGCCGAGAACTTCATAAAAACAGTAAAACTGCGAAAGGGAGATCTTCCTCCGGTTTTAGACATTGAACAGCTTCCCGAAGAACAATCGATCGATAGTTTGAAGGTCGGTTTACAGCGTTGGCTTGACCGTGTCGAAAAGCATTACAAGGTAAAACCGATTATCTACTCAGGCGAAAAGTATTACGATAACTTCCTCAAAGATGAGTTTGGGGACGAATATACGTTCTGGATCGCGAACTATAATTTCTTTGTAGATGAGATCCAGGACGATTGGCTATTCTGGCAATTCACTGAACGAGGAACGATTCCGGGGATTGAAGGCGATGTTGATGTCAATATCTACAATGGAAGTCCGAAGATGCTGCAATACCTGACGCTTTCCAATTAATGTGTGGACCGATATTGCCCGGATGACAAGATCATATAAGCAACCAAAGCAAAAAACGACAGGAAAAGCAAGAAGCCTGGAATTGAATATTTTCGTGCGAAATTAATCGTGATCCCAAAGTTTGGATTTCGCTTTGGCGGAAACGACCGGTCATCGAGCTTGTTATAATAGAATATTCCCCAAATCCAGTTTTTCGGATCCTTCGACCATTCATCATATTGCTGTTGCGAAAACATTACTAAAACTCCAATTTTTTCTTCCTAAGTTCAAAGTTCTGGCCAAGGTAGACGCGGCGCACCATTTCATCTTCAACAAGTTCTTCGGGAATTCCGGCTTTTAGGATTCCACCTTCAAACATCAGGTACGTTTTATCGGTGATAGCTAATGTTTCCTGAACGTTGTGATCGGTGATAAGGATACCGATGTTTTTATTTTTGAGTTGCGCTACAATTCGCTGGATATCCTCAACCGCAACAGGGTCGACTCCGGCAAACGGTTCGTCCAGCAGGATAAATTTTGGATCTGTTGCCAATGCTCGGGCTATTTCAGTACGTCTTCGTTCACCTCCCGAAAGTAGATCGCCACGGTTGGTGCGAATGTGCTGTAAACCGAATTCATCGATCAGCGATTCCATCTTGGCTTCCTGTTCAGCTTTTGATAATTTTGTGAGCTGCAAAACACTGAGAATATTGTCTTCAATGCTAAGTTTCCGAAAAACGGAAGCTTCCTGGGCAAGATACCCGATTCCGTATTGCGCACGTTTGTACATCGGAAAATCGGTGATGTTCATCTCGTCAAGATAAATGTTCCCGCTGTTGGGTTTCACCAATCCCACGATCATGTAAAAAGAAGTGGTTTTTCCGGCACCGTTCGGGCCCAACAGCCCGACTATTTCGCCCTGGTTGACTTCAACCGAAATTCCTTTGACGACACTTCGGCCTTTGTATGTTTTTACTAGATTCTCTGCTCGTAAGATCATTTCTTTAATTTGCAAATTTAAAAATGTACCCAATGTAAAATAGAGGATACAGCTCGATTAACTTCGGAAGGTAAAATAAAAGAATAAAAAAAGAATAATCTGCTACTTAACAAAATGTTATTACATAACCTAATGCAGCACCTGTTGTCACATTTTCAAATTTTCTCCTTCCAACGCTTCCCAAAATTCATACGCCCTTCGCAAATGCGGAATTACAATGGTTCCGCCAACGAGCGTTGCAATTCCCATTGCTTCCATCATTTCTTCTTTGGAGACGCCTTCTTTGTAACTGGTTTCCAGGTGGTATTTTACACAGTCGTCACATCGTAACACAGTTGAAGCTACAAGTCCGAGTAGTTCCTTAGTTTTCACATCAAGCGCTCCTGCGGCGTACGCGTTGGTATCAAGGTTAAAAATTCGCTTCACGATCTTATTGTTGTCGCTCAGCAGTCTCTCGTTCATCCGTGAACGGTAGTCGTTGAATTCGTTTACTAGATCACTCATTTACTTTAATAGCTTTAGTTTCAAGTTGTTTGTTCCTTCGGCCGACGAAGGCTGAGATGTGGATGCTGACTTCATAAATCATCAGCATCGGGATTGATACGATTATCTGGCTTACCACATCTGGCGGCGTAACTATCGCTGCGACGATCAAAACGATCACGATCGCATACTTTCGGTACTTTCGCAGGAATTCCGCTGTTACAAGTCCCAATTTCGTCAGAAAATAAATGATTATCGGTAGCTCAAAAAACAATCCGCATGCAATGACCGAAGTTTTGAGCATACTCATGTAGGAATCAAGGTTGAACTCATTTTTAATGGAACTACTGACGGTGAAAGTCGCAAAGAAATTGACCGACATAGGTATAATCAAAAAGTATCCGAATAGAACTCCAACGAAGAACAACATCGATGCGATAAAAATGAACAGCTGTGCATGTTTACGTTCTTTCTCGTAAAGCGCCGGACTAATAAAACGCCATAATTCCCACAAGATGTAAGGAAATCCAAGGATGAATCCGGCTGTAAGGCATGTATAGATTAATATTGTAATCTGACCTTCCATTGCAGTGTTCTGGATAACAAAATCCATATCTGTGACGCAAATAGAATCTGCAATTCCAAGATAATGCGAAAGATCACATAAGATACGATAAGTGATGAAATCCGCTTTGGTCGGACCAAATAACACCGTATCAAATATAAAGTCACTGACAAAAAACGTTGCAGTTGCCATGACCAATACAGCTATCGTGCTGCGAACGAGAAGCCATCTTAAATCTTCAAGATGGTCCATGAACGACATTTCGTCGGGATGCTTTTTTACTTTTGCCATTACAGGATTCCTTCTTTTAAGATGTCGTGCAGATGCAGAACACCTTTGTATTCATCATTATCTAGTACGACGAGCTGCGTTATAGAAAAATCTTCAAGCACATTGAATGCACTTACGACCATATCCGACAATTGGATTGTTTTAGGATTTTGCGTCATAATGTCTTTCGCGGTCAAATCCGTAAAAGTGTCGCGGTCATTGAGCATTCTTCGGATGTCGCCATCAGTTATGATTCCAACGACCTTATTGTCTTCGACGACAGCAGTCACACCAAGCCGTTTTTCACTTATCTCAAATATAACTTTTTTTATTGCCGAATCAGGTGAAACCGCAGGCTTATGCGTTTGGTCAAGCATATCGCCAACACGCAGCAACAGCTTTTTACCCAATGCGCCACCGGGATGATACCTGGCAAAATCCGCTGCTGTAAAGTCCCGCATTTCCATGAGGCAAACGGCTAGTGCGTCGCCCATGACAAGTTGTGCGGTCGTACTGTTTGTTGGTGCTAAATTAATCGGATCGGATTCAGAATCAACCGTGGTATTTAAGATATAATCGGAACCTTTTGCAAGAAATGAAGTCACATTTCCGGTCATTCCGATGAGCATGTTCCCATATCTTTTAAGAAGCGGAACCAGTACCTTTATCTCGGGGCTGTTGCCGCTTTTAGAAATGCAAATCACCACGTCATCAGGCTGCACCATCCCAAGATCCCCGTGAATTGCTTCAGATGCATGAAGGAACATTGATGGCGTTCCTGTCGAATTCATCGTTGCAACAATTTTCTGCGCGATGATCGCACTTTTGCCGATTCCCGTAACGATCAGGCGGCCTTTTGAGTTATAAATTATACGGGCTGTTTCACTGAAGTTGTCATCGATAAAGGTTGTCAGCTTCGCAATTGATTCGCTTTCAGAGAGAATTGTTCGTCGTGCGGCAGCTAAAATCTTTTCGTTTGATATCAAAACGGCTTTGTTTAAATGTTTGTACGTGTGAAAGAAAATCGTATCTTTAGGTGAATGCAAATTTAGATAAAATACTATTACCTCAGAATGAATTCAACCGAAATCGACATACACCGGGAATTAAAAAAGTATTTTGGATTCAGCCAATTTAAGGGTCTTCAGGAGCGGGTTATTAGAAGTATTTTGGCAAAGGAAAACACATTTGTGATCATGCCTACAGGCGGTGGAAAATCACTTTGTTATCAATTGCCCGCATTGATGCAGGAAGGAACTGCAATTGTCGTTTCTCCACTGATCGCTTTGATGAAAAACCAGGTTGATGCAATCAGGAGCTTATCGTCTGAGAATGGCGTAGCGCACGTATTGAATTCTTCACTTACGAAAACGGAAATCAACCAGGTAAAAAAAGATATTACATCGGGAATAACCAAATTGTTATATGTCGCACCCGAATCATTGACCAAAGATGAATACGTCCAGTTCCTAAAGGGAGTTCCGCTTTCGTTTGTAGCAATTGACGAAGCACATTGCATCTCCGAATGGGGACATGATTTCCGTCCGGAATACCGCAATCTAAAAAGCATCATCAAACAATTGGGCGATATTCCTATTATAGGCTTGACCGCGACAGCAACACCAAAAGTCCAGGAAGATATTCTCAAAAACCTGGACATGGCGAATGCGACAACTTACAAAGCATCGTTCAATAGGCCGAATCTATATTACGAAGTACGCACCAAAACCAGAAATATTGAAGCTGATATTATTCGGTTTATCCGTCAGCATAAAGGAAAATCAGGGATCATTTATTGTTTGAGCAGGAAGAAGGTGGAAGCGATCGCGCAGGTTCTTCAGGTAAATGGAATCAGTGCAGTTCCGTATCATGCCGGGCTTGACGCAAAAACACGTGCACGCCACCAGGATATGTTTTTGATGGAAGATGTTGATGTGGTTGTAGCTACGATCGCTTTCGGAATGGGAATTGACAAGCCTGATGTCCGATTTGTGATCCATCACGATATTCCGAAGTCGCTTGAAAGTTATTACCAGGAGACGGGCAGGGCAGGCCGTGACGGAGGTGAAGGCTATTGCATGGCTTATTATTCATATAAAGACGTGGAAAAATTGGAAAAGTTCATGTCGGGGAAACCGGTCGCCGAACAGGAAATTGGATTTGCATTGCTACAGGAAGTCGTCGCTTATGCTGAAACCTCGATTTCACGAAGAAAGTTCCTTCTGCATTACTTCGGTGAGGAATTCGACAGTGAAACCGGTGAAGGTGCTGATATGGATGACAACGTTCGCAATCCGAAGCCGCGAAAAGAAGCGAAAGATGAAGTTTTAAAATTGCTGACAACCGTTCGCGATACCAAACATTTATATAAGTCAAAGGAAATAATTTATACCCTTATCGGAAAAGTCAATGCGATGATAAAAGCCCATCGAACCGACGCCCAACCATTTTTTGGAAGCGGTGCCAGTTTTGAGGAGCGGCATTGGATGGCATTGATCCGGCAGGTTTTGGTCGAAGGCCTTCTGTCAAAAGACATTGAAACATACGGGATTTTAAAAGTCACTGAAAAAGGGTCGGACTTCATCAAAAACCCGACCTCGTTCATGATGTCAGAAGACCATGAATACAACGAAACTGAAGACGAAGCGATCGTAACCGCCGCGAAATCTTCCGGAACAGCCGACGAGGTTTTAATGGGGATGTTGCGGGACTTGCGGAAGAAAGTTTCGAAAAAGCTTGGAGTGCCGCCGTTTGTAGTGTTTCAGGATCCTTCACTTGAGGATATGGCGCTTAAATATCCGGTCAATCTTGAAGAACTCAGCAATGTTCATGGCGTTGGTGAAGGAAAAGCAAAAAAGTACGGGCGCGAGTTTGTCGATTTGATTAAACGTTATGTCGAAGAAAATGATATCACAAGGCCTGATGATTTGGTTGTGAAATCAACAGGAGCGAATTCGGCAAACAAACTTTATATCATCCAAAATATTGACCGGAAATTGTCGCTTGATGATATTGTTCGTGCCAAAGGATTAACGATGGACAGCCTTTTAAAGGAAATGGAACAGATCGTTTATTCTGGAACTAAGCTCAATATAAAATATTGGGTCGACGAGATGCTTGATGAAGAGCAGCAGCAGGAGATCTATGACTATTTCATGGAGTCAGAATCCGATAAAATCGAAGATGCGTTAAAGGAGTTCGATGGCGAATATGATATCGATGAATTACGGCTGATGAGAATTAAATTTATCAGCGAAGTGGCGAACTAACATTAAGATTTTCAATTTTTAAAATTCCAAATTCCAAATTCAAAATTCCTGATTCCAATTCCATAGCTGCAGCTGCTTCTTTGGATTTGGAATTTCATTTTTGGAATTTACCCTTCATAAAGTTCTCCCCGATGCGGCTTCAAAGCATCTCTTACCCCAACCATAAATTCATCGGTGACAACCATGAAAGCGATTGCATGCATGGTTGTGACTTCTTCAAAGCCTGTAATACTTAGCGGCAACTTCTCGATGGCGATATATTCGCGAAGATGTTTTTCATGATGTTGCGCTGTTCGTGCGGAATCAGGTCCGCGGAAGTCCCAGATCAATTTGATTTTTCTCATAATTCAAAGGTATCGCTGTATCTCGGAAAAATGCAAATTTTGCTTTTGTTTTTATAAGCTTCGTCAAGAATTAAAGTACGAACTTTATAAAAACCTTAAAATCAATAATCATGGACACTCAAGATAAAAATCAGCACAATAATCAATCTGAAGAAGAAAAAAATAAAGCCGCCAAAGTTGATGAAGCGACAGACTTTCTCGGGACAAAACACGGAAATGCGATGCCTAAACCGGAAACAGGGACCGACAAAACACTTAATCCAGAAGAAAATCCTCATTTAAAAGGCCAGCCTGACCGCCCGAATCTTGAAGATGAAACGCCGTCAATACATTAACATCAGCTATAAATAAATATAAACCGTCGTCTGCATCCAAGTTGTTGCTGATGGCGGTTTTTATTTGTCTAGTTTCTCCTTGCTTACTTTTTCAATAGTATCCATTACATTTTCAGGCATAACATCTTTTTCCAGATCGGCAATGTCATGTTCGCCGGGCATATTAACTCCATGATGTTGGGCCATTGCCCTGACAATTGAAATAATCCGTGTCACTTCATGTTCGGTAAGAAGCGAAATCTGCAGGTTTAGTTCGTCGCGCTTATCAGCTTCAACGTTCATCCGGTTCTGGCTAATAAGAACAAAAGTCGATAGAAAGATGGCTTCCACGGATGCAATCATCGCGAGGACTACAAACGAAGGATCGAAAGGTTTAAGGCCAAGCCAGCCCAAATTCCATATGATCCATAGTCCAAAAAGGAAAAGGTGTAAATACACAAACTTCATGCTTCCTGTAAATCCTGTGATGGTATCGGCT
Source organism: Flavobacterium sp. (assembly GCA_036388535.1). Taxonomy (GTDB): domain Bacteria; phylum Bacteroidota; class Bacteroidia; order Flavobacteriales; family Flavobacteriaceae; genus Flavobacterium. The sequence goes on from DASVRQ010000034.1 coordinate 9,199, forward strand.
ATTCTTTCTTCGGTAGATTTTTGTCGGCCTTCCTCTTTTCGCCGCTCTATAAGTACGTTAATATTGCGCTCAACGATTTTGGTCATCTGCGGATTTTGATCCTTTGTCTTCATTTAATAACAGTTTTATATAAAATTAGAATTTCCACTTGGAACTTCTTTTCATACTTCCTGCTCAATTTAATACAATCTGAATGTTTTTGCATTTGCTATCTTTGTCCGTTGATTAAATTATTATGACAAAAAGTACAAACGTTCTTAAAGGTGTTTTTTTAGTTGGATTAGGAGCAACGAGCTATGGAATGCTAGCGACCTTTGTAAAGATGGCTTATGGCGAAGGTTATACCACCGCCGAGGTTACGACTTCCCAATTTGCATACGGAATAATTGGACTGTTGCTTATTAACCTTTATCAGAAAATCAAGCTTCGCGAAAAAGTTTTGCCGGCCTCCAAAAAAGACATCCTTCAATTAATGGCAGCCGGAACGTCCCTTGGATGTACAAGCATCTTTTATTACCTAGCTGTCAAATATATACCGGTGTCGATTGGTATTGTATTGCTGATGCAGACTGTTTGGATGGGCGTTCTCCTTGAAATGATGCTCGAGCAGAGGCTTCCGTCAAAACTTAAAATTTTCTCAGTCGTGATCGTATTGGCCGGAACTCTTTTGGCGACTAACTTTCTACAGTCGGATGCCAAATTGGATTGGCGCGGAATTTTATGGGGAATGCTCGCTGCAGCCTCTTTTACAACTACAATGTTTACCTCAAACAGGATTGCTCTTTCCGTATCGACGTCACAACGCAGCCTATACATGTTGCTTGGCGGTGCGGTTATCGTTTTCACGTTCGCTGTAATTACGCAAGTGACGCCGTTTGATGTGAGCATTTTTGCTAAATGGGGAATTGTGCTTGCTTTGTTCGGGACGATTATTCCGCCAATGTTACTCAATGCAGGTTTCCCTTTGACCGGCCTCGGCCTCGGAAGTATTGTTTCTTCGTTGGAACTTCCTGTTTCAGTAATGATGGCGTACGTGCTGCTTAATGAGCATGTGAACGGTTGGCAATGGCTCGGGATCGTGTTAATTATTGCAGCGATAGCTATTATGAACCTGAAAAACAAAGCTTAACATACTTCTGGCTGATAGTTCGCAGAAATCAGTAAATTTATATTTTACTAGTTATGGAATCCTTAATATATTATTTTTCGACAATACCATCGTTGCACCGTGGACTTATATTAGCAGGCGGAATAGCCTTTTTTTGGCTGCTTGAAAGCCTCGTGCCATTGTTCAAGTTCGAATATAGAAAGCTTCACCATGCCGGCATCAACATCTTTTTTACTGTCACGACCATTGTTGTAAACTTCCTTCTTGCATTCATTTTGCTAATGGTTGCCGAATGGACAGTCGAAAATAACTTCGGTGTCTTAAATTGGCTTCCCGGAATGAGGACTTGGATTTATACGATCGTAGGGCTGTTGTTGTTGGATCTTATCGGTGCATGGGTTGTGCATTGGATTCAGCACAAGACGAAGTGGATGTGGCGTTTTCATCTGATACATCATACTGATAAGTGGATCGACACAACATCAGCCAACAGGCATCATCCCGGAGAAAGCGTCATCCGGTTCTTGTTTACGACTTTGGCTGTTTTGCTGATCGGGAGTCCAATGTGGCTCGTATTTTTATATCAATCCCTGTCGGTTGTGTTTTCGCAATTCAACCACGCCAATATTTCGCTTTCAAAAAAACTTGATCGATTAATGAGCTACATTTTGGTTTCACCAGATATGCATAAGGTTCATCATCATTACGTGCTTCCGTATACTGATACCAATTACGGCAACATTTTTTCGATTTGGGACCGGTTATTTGGTACTTTTTCAATCCTGGACCGCAGCGAGATTGTTTACGGGGTTGATACTCATATGAGCGGTAATCAGCATAATAACCTTGAAAACCTGATGAAGATCCCGTTTCAATCGGCAAAAACAACCTCGGGAAATAATATCTGAAAATTCTTTTCCCATTCTGTAAAGTGAATACATTTTTTATTAATATTGACCTGTACAAACCCTAAAACTGTTATTCGCATAACCTTGCAATGAAAAAGAGTAAACGCATAGATTTGAGTTGGGAACAATCGGAACGTCTTGTTACTTTGGCACTTGAAGAGCGGAATCCGTTTGAGATCATAAAAAAGGATTTCGGGTTGGCGGAAAAAGAGGTTTTGGAGTTTATGAAGAAGAGGCTCACTAACGAGAAGTTCGAGCTTTGGAAAAAGAAGGCACTCGCAAGCAAACCAAAGCCGAAGCCGCCAAAAATTGACGAATTCGATGAAGAACTTGACGGAAAATATTACATAAAGAATAAGATCGACTAAACTAAGCTCCTATAACGGGAGCTTCTTTATTTAAGGCTACCGCGTTAATCAATTCATAAATGTCGGCAAGACTGTAACTATTTAGTATTTTAGCGGACTTATTCGCAAACATTTAAATATGAGAAAATTAGTCCTGGCATCTGTTGTAGCTGCCTCACTTTGGAGCTTCAACGTTTCTGCCCAATCCAAGTCTGCTCAAAGCGTGCAGGTATCGATCGATTTAAATTCGGTTAAGAATGACAAAGTACTGGTAACGGTCACTCCGTCAAAAACTACTTCTGACAGGGTCACTTACCACATTCCCAAAATCATTCCCGGTACCTATGCGGAAGATGATTACGGGAAGTTCGTTGAAGATTTTAAAGCTTATGACGCAAAAGGTAAGCTTTTGATTGTCACACGTCCTGACGACAACTCGTGGGAAATCGCAAACGCCACAGGTCTTTCGAAAGTTACATATTCCGTAAATGACACTTACGACGTCGAAGAAACGCACGATATTTTTTCGCCTGCTGGAACCAATATTCTTGATGGCAAAAATTTCATGCTGAATATGCACGGCTTCGTTGGATATTTTTCTGATAAACAAGCTGCTCCTTACAATGTATCCGTTTCGCATCCTGCAACATTATGGGGCGCAACTTCAATGGTTGACTCCGACCCAAGCACAACAAAAGATGTATTTACAACTTCACGCTATGCCGAACTTGTCGATCATCCGGTGATGTATTCAAAACCTGATTACACTACGTTCATGGTAGACGGAATGGAAATCCTTATTGCTGTTTATTCGCCTAATGGCGTCTACGATGCAAAAAGCATTACGCCCGATATGGAGATAATGATGCGCGCTCAAAAGAAATTTTTGGGTACGATCAACTCGACGAAAAAATATGCGGTTTTATTGTATTTGTCAGATATGAAGCCTACTGATGCACAAGGTTTCGGTGCTTTGGAACATAACACTTCCACGACAGTTTCACTTCCGGAAATTATGCCCAAAGATCAACTGATCCAGACAATGGTCGATGTTGTATCGCATGAGTTTTTTCATATTGTTACTCCGCTTAGCGTACATTCAAAGGAAATCCACAACTTCGATTTCAACAAACCTAAAATGTCAGAGCATCTATGGATGTACGAAGGCATCACAGAATATTTTGCGAACCTGTTTCAGGTCAATCAAGGCCTTATCACCGAAGAGGAATTCTACGAGCGTATGGCCAAAAAGATCTCGAATGCTTCTAACATGAACGATACCATGTCGTTTACAACGATGAGTTCAAATGTATTGGTTGAACCTTATAAAGCGCAGTACTTAAATGTTTATGAAAAAGGAGCGCTGATCGGAATGTGCCTTGATATCATTATCCGTGAGAAAAGCAGCGGACAACGCGGTGTTCTTGATCTGATGAAGCAGCTTACTGCGATCTACGGACCAGAACGACCGTTCAACGACAATGAGCTTTTTGCTAAAATCGTCGAATTGACTTACCCTGAAGTTGGTGATTTCCTGCGAACTTACGTCTCGGGAACAACTCCGATTCCGTACCAAACGTATTTTGCTAAAGTTGGCGTTACAAAAGCCCAGAAAAAAGCTCCCGAAGAAAGTGTATTCCTCAACGGACAAACGCCGTACGTTACAATAAAGCCAGGTACTAAAGAAATCATGATCATTCCCGGAAGCCAGCTCAATGATTTCATGACCAGCCTCGGAATGAAATCTGGAGATGTAATTACTGCTGTCAATGGAACGGCTTACAACCTCGACAATATTTACGACCTGATTATGGGAAGTATGGGTTGGAAAGAAAAAGATGATATAACTGTTACGATCAGTCGTGATGGAAAAGAGCAGGTTTTGAAAGGAAAAGTGAAGCTTACATATAAAGATGTGGAAGGACTTCAGGCAACTGATGCTTCAAAAGATAAATTGAAGCAAGCCTGGCTCAAAGCATAACGCTTAGTTGCACACTTAATCCCCAATTGCTAAACAATTGGGGATTTTTTTTGTTATTTTGCCGAAAATCCAAACAATGAAAAAATATCTGATTGCGCTTGCCGCAATTGTACTTACTGCGTCGTGCAGCGATAAAAAAGAAGGAAACTTGCAGTTGACAGGCAACATCGAAGGTTTGCACAAAGGAACTGTTTACATTCAGAAGTTGGAAGATACTGCTTTTGTTGTGCTTGATAGTATCGCTATTAATGGAGATTCCAAATTCGAAAGCTCCCTGAACATAGATTCGCCGGAAATGCTTTACCTGTTCCTCGATCGCGGCACAAGTAACAATATCGATAATAGCCTGATGTTTTTCGCTGAGCCTGGAAAAATTAATATAGACACTGACCTGGAGACATTATATGCCAAAGCAAAAGTAACCGGATCAAAAAATCACGATCTGTATGAAGAATATAAAAAAGTGAAAGCCCGCTTTACGAATGAGGAGCTGACGTTAACTGAACAAGAACTTATTGCCTTCAAAGATCAAAAACAGGTTCCGGCTGATCTTAAGGCAAAATATGGGACTATATTAAGGCGAAAATACTTGTATGCAGCCAACTTTGCGTTAAACAATAGAGACCACGAAATCGCACCTTATATCGCGCTGGCCGAAATTAGTGATGTCCAAAACGTAATGTTGCTCGATACGATTCAGAAGGCAATGTCGCCAAAAGTAGCAAAAGGAAAATACGGAAAGATCCTGACGAAGTACGTTTCGGATCGTAAAAAAGAACAAGTAAAATAATCCGAATCCATTCATAAAAAAACCATCACAATGTGATGGTTTTTTTTTTAGAGCCGATAGAGGGACTCGAACCCACGACCTGCTGATTACAAATCAGCTGCTCTAGCCAACTGAGCTACACCGGCGTTATTACGGCTGCAAATATAGAAGCGAAATTTAAATCTGCAAAATAAATTTTACTTTTTACAGCTATTTTTATTGCTACAATTCGTTGATTCTTGCAACAAGCTGGTTCGCAGCAGTTTCAAGATCGGTATGAATTTGTTTAAAGTGTGCTTTTTTGTTTTCAACTTTTTTATCGTTCACTTTTTTGATTAAAGTATCGAAAACAGCGATTGCTTCGTCGATCAAAGCGTTAGATTCTGCAGTGGGTTTTCCAGTTGTTGTCATTTCATGCAAGTACACAGCTTCAATGATATCGCCCAATACGTAGTTGATGTCTTTCTTTAAATTTTTAACGTTTGCCATTGTAATTTTAATTTTATTGGGTGCAAAAGTACGCAGAATCTTTCGAATTCGGATTACGAAATGTAAATTTCTAGTATTGACGCATCTCCTGAAATCGAAAACTCTTTTAATGCAGCCGGAATAAAGATGGTATCACCTTTCTGGTACGTATATTCTTTGTCGTCGCGGCGGAGGAAAAAATTTCCCTCAACACACATATAAACGGTGAATGAACTTCCATCTTTCTGAACCGAAACGGTGCCGTCAAGCGGAAGAAAATTGGTTGTAAAGTATTCGCAGTCAACCATCAGGTTCGATTGGTTCGGTATCTGGCCATATAATTTTTGCGCATCCGATTCATTGTAATCAATTGCATCAAGTGCCTGCTCGACGTGCAGTTCCCGCTCATTTCCGTTTGCATCAACCCGGTCAAAGTCATATAAGCGATAGGTTATATCAGATGTCTGCTGGATTTCTGCTAATACGATTCCGCCCCCAATCGCGTGTACAGTTCCTGTTTCAAGTAAGAAAACATCGCCCGCTTTGACCGGAATCTGCTCAAGAATGTGCATTAGCGTCTTATCTTTCAGATGCTGTAGATATTCTTCCGCCGATGAATCTTTTTTAAATCCGACGACAATCCGGGCGTTTTCATCTGCATGCATGATGTACCACATTTCAGTTTTCCCAAATGAATTATGCCTCTTTTTGGCCAGTTCATCGTTAGGATGTACTTGAATGGAAAGATCTTCCGTAGCATCAATGAACTTGAACAATAGCGGAAATTCCTCGCCGAATCGTTTGTACACTTTTTCGCCAAGGAGTTCGTGAGGGAACTGGGAAATCACTGATGTGAAAGGTATTCCCGCCAAAGTTCCATTCGACACAACGCTTACAGCATCGCTAACGGTTGACAATTCCCAGCTTTCACCTGTTGTATTGGAGCTGTTTGACTTATTTAATAACGATTTTAATTTAGTTCCGCCCCAAATCCGATCCTTTAAGATGGGTTCAAATTGCAGCGGATAGGCATCGAATTTCATATCATAAGTTTTGAGGCAGCTGGTTGTGCCATTGATATTTCTGATTACTCGCCGCGGTATGTGACCGAATTACGAGGTGTTTCAAACAACGTAATTTCCAGTAAATGTTCCGGTTTGATGCGTTTCCGCACCTTGTTGTAGATAACCACTGCAATATTTTCGGCAGTTGGATTCAAATCAGCAAACTCAGGAACGTCAAGATTCAAATTCTTATGATCGAAAGCATCTTCCACTTCCTCAATAATTATGTCACTCAACTCCTTTAAGTCCATTACATATCCCGTTTCCGGGTCGATATGTCCCGTAATACTTGCAATTAGTTCGTAGTTATGTCCGTGGAAATTTTCATTGTTGCACTTCCCAAAAACCTGGTTGTTTTTCTCAGACGTCCAATCTTTTCGATATAAACGGTGCGCAGCGTTGAAATGTGCTCGGCGGCTAACAGTTACTTTCATGTTTATTGTTGATGTTCCTCAAGAAAATGATAGAATTCGTCAAAGATGATCTTGAACCAAACGGTATAATGCCCGGGATTTTCATCCATGTCCTTCTTGATGGCATCCACATTCATCCATTTCCAATTTTCGACTTCGGCCGAATTTATAACTGGTTCGCCGTTGTAATATCCAATCATTACGTGGTCGAATTCATGTTCGGTCAATCCGTTTGCAAAAGGCGCTTTGTAAATAAAATGGAACATTTCCTTTAGATCGGTTTTTATTCCCATTTCTTCGTAGAGTCTGCGGGCTCCGGCATCAATATTTGATTCACCTTCGCGTTGATGGCTGCAGCAGGTGTTAGTCCACAACAAAGGGGAATGATATTTTTCTGAAGCACGCTGCTGGAGCATCACTTCGTTTTTATCGTTTAATATAAAAACCGAAAAGGCACGGTGTAAAGCTGCCTTTTGGTGTGCTTCCAATTTTGGCATCAGCCCCAGCGGCTCGTCCTTTTCGTTAACCAATATTACTTGTTCTTCAGTCATAGCATGCGAATGGCCAGCCAAAAATACAAAAAAAGAAAGGTTCAGAATGATTGCGCTTCTGTATATTTACGCTAAAAACAGTTTATGCCCAAATTCTTGATCCTGCTTTTTTGTCTTTTCTCAGAAGTTGCAATATCACAGGAAGTGGATGAGCCTGACATTGCAGATCTGCTTCAACAGGGAGCCTGGGCGTTCAGCAACGGTAATCTGGAACTTTCCGAGCGCTGTTTCGCAAGGATTGCTGTATTAGATTCAACGCACACTACAGCATTGTATAACCTGGGAATTATCCGATTGGAGCAATTCGACACAATTGGCAGCATAAAGTACTTTCAACGCAGTGTACAATTTGGTGATCGAAAAGCAGCCGACGTAATAAAGAACGTCCTCAACCAGAAACTGGAGCTACCTGAATATTTCGACTTTACTAAAGTTGATTCTCCGGCTTATTTCACCTATGAAGGCAGGGACATTGTATTTGGCATTCAAAATTTCGTATTTTCAAATCTCCTCAAAGAAAAATTGAAAAAGCTGCATTCGCTAAAAACCGTGCAGAAGCACGGTAATTTCATTGTAAATTTAAAAATAGATAAATATGGCAAGATGCAGTGCACAGTCGTTCGAACCATTGTATCGGATGACATAGCGGCAGAAATAGTCAAAATTATCGAAAATCTCGTGCATTTCAAACCGGCACTGTTCTTTGGCGAACCGGTCGGCGTTGGCACGTATGGTTTACCGATTGTTATTTAATTCACTTTAAGTAATTGTTATATTTGCCTGCAATTAATCCGCTGCTGACACGTTAGATCCTACATCTGCTATGAAAGTAAAAGCTCTACTCCTTACGCTTCTGTTTCCGATGTTCGGCTTTTCCCAATTGTCGGAAGAGGTTGAAAACCTGATGGCAGAATTTAATACGTACCATGTCGGCAACGATTCGACAAAAGCCGGGCTCAATCGCAATGCGTATCGAATGTTTGCCCGTATCTGCCGTGCTTCTACAGATGATGAATTGATGCATATAGCAACTAAAAGTTCTTATGTGGTAAAGGAGAATATTGGAAAAGAACTGGTTTCCCGGAAGTCGGATAGATTGTTGGACCTGTTTTCAAGCTTCATTTCGGATCAGAATGTGGCGCATCTCGAATCGAAACCTGTTGACTACGAATCTACTTTGGCAACCGAATTATATGGTGCCGTCGCGTTCCAAAAGGAGAAAATTGAAAGGAAAAAGTATTATGAAGAAACGACTTCCGACAAACATTTAAGTGACGTAAAGCAGCTTTTCGGGCAGGAATACGAAACAAACTGGAATGTCGAAGAAGTCGATAGCCTTTTGACCAAGTTTGATCATCTTGCAGTCAACAGCGAATTTATCCTGCCTGAAACATTGAGCTTTATTTTCCGAAGCCGTAATTTTAAGGTTGCCGATTATAATAGAATAAGAACTATCGCAACTAGATATCCGCATTCTGAAATTCTTGCTACACTTGCGAATTTCAGGAACAGCAACGATGTCCCGCATTTCATTAAGCATTTTGACAATTCCTTTTTAGCTGTATCACATTTTCCTCACCCTGCATTTCTTCCCCAACTGAAAAAACGCATTGATGTTCATTTTGATGATCCCGAGTATCAGGAAGCTGTGGCAAGTTATAAAACATCCGATTCAAAGTTGATGCTTGAAAACATCCTCAAGAAAATCGTCCAGAAATATCCTCCTGGAACCATTCGTGATGAGAAGCTGTTTATGTTATATGGAATTATGGAGAAGAAGAATTATTCATATTACAAAATCAATCTCTCAAAAATAGATTTACTGCTTAATTAGCTAACGCGGCGGCAATTTTTAATGCACATTTTTCACCATCGATCGCAGCTGATATAATTCCGCCGGCATAACCTGCGCCTTCACCACATGGATAAAGTCCTTTAATTTGAACATGTTCAAGCGTTTCGCTATCACGCGGAATTCGGACAGGAGACGACGTTCGTGATTCGGGAGCATGCAAAATCGCATCGTTTGTCATGTAACCCCGCATTGATTTTCCGAATTCAGTAAAACCTTCACGCAGGATTCGCGTCAGGAAAGCGGGAAAAACATTTCCTAATTCGACCGATGTTGTTCCCGGAACGTAAGAAGTTTTTGGAATGTCGGCTGATACTTTCGACTGTGTAAAATCGATCATTCGCTGCGCCGGAACACGTTGCGTCTCGCCAGCCAGATGCCACGCTTTTTGTTCGATGCTTTTTTGCATTTCCATTCCGGCAAGTGCGCCAAACTTTGCATAAGGCTTGTAATCTTCAAGCTTGAGTTCGATAACAATTCCCGAATTAGCCGTTGCCTGATCGCGTTTCGATGGCGACCAACCATTGGTTACGACTTCACCCGGACTTGTAGCACATGGCGCAATTACGCCACCCGGACACATGCAAAAGGAGTACATTCCGCGGCCGCCGACCTGCTTCACGATCGAATATGGCGCCGGTGGAAGAAATTCACCACGATAATCGCAACTGTATTGAATGCTGTCAATGAGTTCCTGCGGATGTTCAGCGCGAACTCCAATTGCAAAAGGCTTGGCTTCAATAAAAATTTTCTTGCGGTCAAGCAGTTTAAAAATATCGCGTGCTGAATGTCCGGTTGCAAGAATAATTTTTGAAGCTTCAATTGTGGCACCGCTTTGTGTTACGATTCCGCATACTTCGTTGTTTTTTATGAGGATGTCGGTTAGGCGTGTCTCAAACAAAACTTTGCCGCCAAATTCGATGATCTTGTCGCGCATATCGCTGATGATCTGAGGAAGTTTGTTTGTTCCGATATGCGGATGCGCTTCAATAAGAATGTCTTCGGTTGCGCCGAAGGCAACGAAAAGTTCGAGGATACGTTGTACGTCGCCACGTTTTTTGGAACGGGTGTATAATTTTCCGTCTGAATAGGTTCCTGCGCCGCCTTCACCAAAACAATAATTGGAATCTTCGTTTACGATGTGGTCACGGTTGATCGCTTTCAGGTCGCGTCGGCGCCCGCGGACATCTTTACCACGTTCGATCACGATCGGTTTGAGTCCGAGCTCAATTAACTGCAAAGCTGCGAATAATCCGGCCGGTCCCGCGCCAACGACAATAACTTCGCGTGCATTGGTAACATCTTTGTATTCCGGTAATTCAATTTTTGAAGCCAAAAAAGGTTCGCCCGACGAATAAATGTTGAGCTTCAGGTTGATTTTGATCGCTTTCTGCCGCGCATCGATAGACCGTTTTACAATAACGACACGATCGATATCGGAAGCAGACATTTTAAGCAGTTTACCGAGATGTTGTTTGAGCAGTTGATCGTTTGCTGCAACTTCGGGTATGACCTGGATCAGGAGTTCTTTTGGCATCCTGCAAAGGTAAAAAAATGTTGTGAATGATAATGCGCGACAGGGATGGAAGCGGCATCCTTTTGCGCGAAGCAGCAAAAGATATAGCGGACAGCCCGCAGTTCGCCGAAATTTTAAAATTATTTGAAAAGTCCGCTGACAGGCGTATTGCTGATCCCGATTTTTGAATAATCGAATGACAATTTGTTTTGCAGAAGGCTCGCATAAACACTTCGGAAGTCAATTTGATGCCTCAGGTCGCCATTATCGAGATTTTGAAGATCGGGATTGCTGCCGATGATTTTTCCGCTGTTGTTTCCACCGATCACAAAGATCGGAGCTGCTGCGCCGTGGTCGGTTCCTTTTCCGTTATCGTGCACGCGCCGGCCGAATTCGGAGAAAACTACCAATGTAACGTTCTGCAGTTGTTGCGATTTTTTCAGATCCTGATAAAAACTATAGACGGCATCGTTGAGTTCGGCCAGCTTGTTTCTGTGCAAAATGAGCTGGTTGTCGTGGGTGTCGAATCCGCCGAGCGATGTATAATATATTTTTGAATTTAAGTTGCCTTTGATCAGCCTTGAAATCCATTCGAGATTTTTGGCAAGTCCTGTTTTCGGGTAAATTACCTCATTGGCCGCTGACCTCGCAAGGGCTTTTTGGATTTCATCAGAACCTTCAGAGACAGAACCTGCGATCTTTCTGACGAAATCTAACTGCGGATTGCCGGAAAGTTTGTTGGTGGCTTCATCGTTTGAATTTGCAAGGAATCGCGCGGGATCTTTTACTGTAACCGAATTTGGTTCTTCACCCTTAAAAGCAAGATTGTCGATCGAATCAATGTTGATGCCCGCTGTTGGCTGATGGGCGGCACATTGAAGATCAAGATAACGACCTAGCCATCCGTTGGTCAGATATTCATCGGAATGGGATGCGGTTTGCCAGATTTCCTGACTGCGGAAATGCGAACGAACAGGTTCCGGATAACCCACATTTTGGAGTACTGCGAGATTACCGGCCTGCTGGATTTCAGCAAACCCTTTTAAACTCGGATGAAATGCCATTCCGCCATTGCGTCCGATAACCTGATCACGTGCAATCGCAATTTTAGGTCGCGCCGCGTAATAATGTGGATCATCATACGGGATAAATGTGTTCAATCCGTCGTTTCCGCCGTTTAATTGAATGAATACCAGGCATTGCGCGGTCACACCCGAAGTTGGCTGCGAGCCAAATGAATATAGGAAGTCGGGAAGCAAAAGTGCTCCGCCAGTGAAAGTCCCTGTTAAAGTTAAAAACTGTCGTCTGTTCATGTCCTAAATTATATCAGTTGGTATTCAGGTAATTTTGTCATTGCGTTGAAAAGCCGCAGAACGGCATTTTCGGCGCCCGGTGATTTTGGCTCGAAATCGTATTTAAGGATCTTTTCAAAATCGGATTGCGTTGCAGCATCGACATTATAGAGCAGTCTGTTTTTGAGCTCTTCTATGATATCGCGATTTGTCCCGGTGTTGTTCCATTTCAGTTTGACGCTGATAGGCTGATCGTTCTGCACTTCCATCTTCATTTTCTGTCGGTTCAGGTTTTTTCCGTTACACAGTAAATCGGCAACGTTTTGGCGTTGAAGATAAATCTGTGATGTAAGCCATGAATTGCCGCCGTCCCAACCTTTTACATTGGGCTGCGTGAACAAATCCATTCCTTGCTGTTTAAGGAAAAATGTGATAAGTTTCGAATTTCGGGTATCTGTATTAAGTTCGTCCATCAATTGGAAAATATAGACAAGCGGATCTTTGATTTTGCTTCCGGCGGTTTTCTTGTCGTATTCTTCAAGGAAGATCTTCGTGAGAAGCGGCTTGATCTCAAAATTGATGCTTCGGAAATAATCCCCGTAGTAACGCACCAGCTTTTCATCAGGACGATCATATATAAACCATTTAAGGATTTTACGCGTCAGCAAATAGGGAACTTCAGGCTGTTCGAAAACGATGTCAACGAGTTCATCAGCTTTAAATTTTCCGGTTTTGCCGAAGTAAGTTATTGTGCTGTTGTCTTCGAATACCGGCCGATAAACTGCGTGGTTTTCACCGATTGCTAATCCGGCCAAGCCTTTAGCTCCATTTTTAATATCATCTTCAGAATAGTTGCCGATTCCGAGTGTAAACAATTCAAGCATCTCCCGGCTCAGATTCTCATTGATTTTGCCGTTGCGGTTGTCGACGTTGTCAAGGTAGCGCACTATTGCATTCGAGGTCACCATCTTTTTCGTGATGTCTTTAAAATTTCCGAATGCATTATCGCGCAGGATCATATTATGTTGGTAAACCCAATAATTCAACTTTACTTTTTGTGACGAGGCGACGAAATGGTTATGCCAGAAGCACGTCATTTTTTCGCGTAAAGGAAATTCTTCCGAAAGCATCTTGTCGATCCACCACGCTTTTAATTCGGCAGCATCATAAATCTGTTTCTTCAAAGCTTTCTTGCTTTTTTCGGAAGACAGATCCTTGATTTCTATGCGGAAAGCTTTCAGTTCGGCCATAGTTTTGGGATCGTCTTGCAGGAATGCGGGCATTGCCCGGTCAACTTCTGAAGAAAAAGATCTCTCGAGAAATTGTCTGATGCCGAGTTTGGCAATATCTGCCGATTGCTTTCCTGAAAATCCCAGACGTAGCGACCATGTTACATTATTTTCCATGAGGTATAGCTTTCGCAGTTAGAGGTCTGATTAATACTGGTTAGAATAAAAAATATTGAAAAGGTTTAAAATAAAAAATCAACTTTTGCAGTTATAAATATCTGTATGAAAAAAATTACATTTCTGCTTTTTGTGGTGCTGGTTTGTTGCAACAATGCGACACGGGTTTCGCGGCCAAAAGATTACACTGCAGTAAATGCTGAGGCCTTGGCATTTTGCAAAGACAACAACTTCAACGACGAGTATTATTTTTTAGTCGACATGAGTATTCCGTCCGGCAGCAACCGGTTTTTGGTTTATGACTTCAAGAAGCAGAAGATCATTGATAAAAACCTGGTAACACATGGAAGTTGTGACGTTCTGGAACCGAATGATTCGAAGTATATAACCGCAAAATTCAGCAATTTAGAAAACAGCCACTGTACCTCGATTGGCAAGTTCAAGATCGGGAAGCGCGATTATAGCAGTTGGGGAATCAATGTGAAATATTGGCTGCACGGCCTGGAACCGACCAACAGCAATGCAGAGAAAAGGGTAGTTGTGCTGCATTCCTGGAAGGCAGTTTCGGATGTTGAAATTTATCCGGCGGATAGTCCGCTTTCATGGGGTTGCCCGGCAGTTTCAGATAACTTTATGCGGAAACTCGACGCGAAGTTGCAGGTTGCGAAAAAACCCGTTTTGTTGTGGATAATCAAGTAAAATTCAAATAAAAGTTAGCCACGAATTCACGAATGAGCACAAAATAATTCGTGTAAATTCGTGTAATTCGTGGCTAAAAAAATCTTTTCTGAAGCGCTATCTCCAGAACATGATTATTTGATCAGTTCGAAACTTCGTTTTACAAACGCGGTCAGATCTTCACCTTTAAGAAGGTTTTGCGATAGTTTCGCAAGATCGAGCGCTTGTTTCACAAGGTGTTCCTGATGCGTTTTGTCTTTTGTATTAAGGATGCTTGTCGCCAGGTCGGAATTCGTGTTCACAACTAAATTGTACATTTCAGGAAAGTTGCCCATTCCGAACATTCCGCCGCCGCCGCTTTGGCTCATTTCTTTCATACGGCGCATAAATTCCGGCTGCGTAATGATAAACGGCGATGCGTTGCTGTCAAGTGCTTCGAGTTGAACTGAATAATTTGCTTTCGGAACGATAGTTTCAACAACGGTTTTCAAGGTTTCTTTTTCCTCATCGGAAAGTTTTGAAATCGCTGTTTCTTCTTTTTTGATCAGGTTGTCAATGTGATCTGAATCGACACGAACGAATGACAGTTTTTCGTTGTCGCTTTCCAATTTTTGGATAAGGTGCGAGATTATCGGTGAATCCAGCAATAGAACTTCGTATCCTTTTTCTTTTGCAGATTCGATATAGCTGTGCTGCGCATCTTTGTTTGAAGCGTAAAGAAGGATGAATTTTTCATCTTTGTCTGTTTGTTTTTCCTTAAGGTTTTCTTTGAGCTCATCAAGAGTAAAGAACTTTCCGTCAACTGTTGGGTATAAAGTGAACGCGCTGGCTTTTTCGTAGAATTTTGGTTCCGATAACATTCCGTATTCCAACACGATCTTGATGTCGTTCCATTTCTGTTCGAAATCCTCACGGTTCTCTGTGAACAGTGATTTGAGTTTATCAGCTACTTTTCTGGTAATATAATTGGAGATCTTTTTTACCGCGCCATCAGCTTGGAGATACGATCTTGAAACATTAAGCGGAATATCCGGCGAATCAATTACGCCTTTTAGCATTGTAAGGAATTCAGGCACAATTCCTTCCACATTGTCAGTAACGTAAACTTGATTTTGGTACAATTGGATCTTGTCTTTTTGGATTTGCAGGTCTGATCCCATTTTCGGGAAGTACAAAATTCCTGTCAGGTTGAACGGATAATCAACATTTAAGTGGATGTTGAAAAGCGGTTCTTCGAATTGCATCGGATACAATTCTCTGTAAAAGTTTCTGTAATCTTCGTCAGATAGTTCGGTTGGTTGCTTTGTCCACGCCGGATTTGGATTGTTGATGATGTTGTCAACTTCAACCGTTTTGAAAACTTCGTCTATGTCTTCGGCGTCAACTGATTCACCTTTTTTCTGCTCAATTTTCTCTGTTCTTGTTCCGAATTTGATCGGAATAGGCATAAACTTATTGTATTTGTTAAGCAATTCGCGGATCCGGTTTTCTTCCAGGAATTCAAGAGAATCTTCAGAAATATGCAGTACCACTTCACTTCCGCGCTCTGTTTTATCAGATGGTTCCAATGTAAAATCCGGGCTTCCATCGCACGTCCAATGCGCGGCAGGTTCGTCTTTGTATGATTTGGTGATGATTTCTACTTTGTCGGCTACCATAAAAGCGGAATAAAATCCGAGGCCGAAGTGTCCGATTATTCCCGAGTCTTTTGCAGAATCTTTGTATTTGTCAAGGAATTCTTCAGCTCCCGAAAATGCGATTTGATTGATGTATTTTTCAACTTCCTCGGCAGTCATACCGATTCCTTGGTCGATGATGTGTAGTTTTTTGCCTTCCTTGTCGATTTTGACCTCAATCATCGGATTGCCATATTCCGTTTTAGCTTCGCCGATGCTTGTCAGGTGTTTTAATTTCAGGGTTGCATCAGTCGCGTTGGATACAAGCTCACGAAGGAAAATTTCGTGGTCGCTGTACAAGAATTTTTTGATTAATGGAAAGATGTTCTCTACTGAAACATTAATTTTTCCTGTTGTCATAGTTATTATCTGTTAATGATTATTAGATGTTTTGCTGCTGCGTTTGTTTTCAAATTAAGTACCATTTAATGCGCAGGTGACAAATCGGCAGGTTGTTAATTTTAAGTCAATTTTGGAGGCAATTTTAACATTTGGGCGCTCATGATTGTATATTTGTGTATAACCTTAAATCTAATAGCATGAAAAAAATACTTTTAACCTGCGTTTTGGCTGTACTGCTTTTTGGCTGTAAGTCCAAATCTGCCACAAACACAAGAGTCGACCATAAGTCGCAGGAAATGATGAAAGGCAACTGGATTGTCAGTTCAGTTACTTATCCTGGTTCAGACGTTATAAAGGTTAATTCTTTTGGTTTAGCCGATTCACAATGTTTCGTTGGAAGTACGTGGAAACTCATCGCAAATAACAACAAAGGCGAAATGGCGTTGTCAAAAGCTGATTGTCCTTCATTTTCTTCACCGATTACCTGGTTCCTTGACAAAGACGGACAGTTCGTTCTTAAAGTCCTGAATGCTGGAGAAAAAGCACGAAAAGTACGTGATGGTTATGTACTTCCCGTTGCAAACCAGACAGAAAATTCATTTCAATTGATCGACCAGATGCAGGTTGGCGGAAAAACCACCAATATCGTTTACCAATTTTCTAAACAATAAAATACACATGAAAAAGCTATCCATATTATTACTTGCGATTCTAATGACCGCAGGAACAGTATTCACAGGTTGTGAAGCTGTAAAGAATTCAAATAAAGAACAAAGAGGTGTTGCAATTGGCGCAGCAAGCGGCGCTGTTATAGGCGGCGTTCTAGGAAACAACATGGGCAAAGGCGGAAAAGGCGCTCTTGGAGCTGTACTTGGCGGAGTTGTAGGCGGTATCGCTGGCGGAGTTATCGGAAATCAAATGGACAAGCAAGCCCGTGAGATCGACAATGCTGTTCCAGGTGCAGAAGTTGAAAGAGTAGGTGAAGGAATTAAACTTACATTGAAAGAAAATGCAGTTCGTTTCGATACAAACAAGTCTACTTTGACTGCTACGGCAAAAGCAAATCTTGATAAGCTGGTTCCGGTTTTTAACGAATATGCTGAAACAGATATCCAGATATTTGGTTACACAGATAGTACTGGTCCGGCTGATTACAACCTGACGTTATCCGGGCAAAGAGCTGCATCGGTAAAGGCTTACCTGGTTTCAAAAGGAATCAAAGCCAACCGTTTTACAACAACAGGATTGGGAATTGCTGATCCAATTGCTTCAAATGAGACTGATCAGGGAAGAAGTGAAAACCGTCGTGTTGAGTTTGCAATTACTGCGAATGAAAAAATGATCAAAGAAGCTCAAAAGCAACAATAAGCTTTTATATAATGATTCAGAAGCTGCTTCCATTGGAGGCAGTTTTTTTTTGTTCCGAGAAATCCAACTGCAACTCAAAATCGTATATGATTTTGAAGATGTTGTTGGTTTTATTTTAGGAAATCTTGCTATGAAAAAACTAATTCGCCGATTACAGATTTGATTTTCCATGTTTTGTTTTGTTGAGAGCGCTGTCAGTTATGGCAGCGCTCTTTTATTTAGATTCTGCTACCTTTGCCAGTATGCTTGAAATCAACAAACTCTCATTCTCGTACGACATGCAGGTTTTGCACAACATTAATGTCGCAGTTCCGCAGGGTAGCCACGTCGCGCTTATAGGCGAAAGCGGTTGTGGAAAAAGTACGCTCTTAAAATTGATCTACGGAATGTATGACCTCGAGCAAGGTTCGATCTCATATAACGGAAAGCCGATACGCGGGCCAAAGTACAACCTGATTCCAGGAGAAGATTACATCAAATACCTTGCGCAGGATTTTGGATTGATGCCTTACATCACAGCTTCAGAAAATGTTGGCAGGTTTCTGTCGAATGTTGATAAACCGAAGAAGAAACAACGTATAAGCGAACTTCTTGAAATGGTCGGAATGACGGAATATGCGAATATTAAACCGCAGTTCCTGAGTGGCGGACAGCAGCAACGCGTCGCACTGGCGAGAGTTCTTGCCTTGGAGCCTGAAGTGCTTTTGCTTGATGAACCTTTTAGTCAGGTTGATGCTTTTCGGGCAAATTCGCTGCGCCGGAACCTTTTCGGATATCTCAAAAAGAACGACATTACCTGCATTGTTGCAACTCATGACGCTGCCGACGTACTGTCATTTGCCGATGAAGCCGTTATCTTGAAGCAAGGCCGAATTATTGCCGCAGGAAAGCCTGCCGATCTTTACAGGAACCCGCAAACAGCTTATGTTGGTGGTTTGTTCGGGGAAATCAACGAAATACCTGCTCATTTATTCGATCCTTCAGCAGATAAAAAGAAGATGCTGTTGTTGTATCCGAGTCAGCTTAAAATTTCCACTTCGGGTCTAATATTAAGTGTTAAAGCAAATTATTTCCGCGGAAGCCATTATCTTGTTTCAGCTTTACATGATTCAGGTATGATCTATTTTGAAAGCAACGAACCGCTTGAGGAAGGCAGTATTGTCACGTTAACAGTAGTCCAATAAAAAACCCGAACAGGGTCCGGGTGTTTCTTTTAATTTTTCAGATATTTTTCGAGAAACTGATCCTGTTCCCAAAGCAGATGCAGGATATTTTCTTTGGCTGCATATCCATGAGATTCTTTCGGCAAGATCACCATTCGCGCAGGCGCACCAAGTCCTTTTAATGCTTGAAAATAACGCTCAGTCTGCAAAGTAAACGTTCCCGGGTTGTTATCGGCTTCGCCATGAACTAGCAACATCGGAGTTTTCAATTTGTCGGCGTTCATGAATGGCGACATTGTGTTGTAAACTTCAGGAGATTCCCAATAATTACGCTGTTCGCTTTGGAAGCCGAAAGGTGTCAATGTTCGGTTGTAAGCGCCACTTCTTGCGATTCCGCATGCGAATAATTTTGAATGTGTAAGAAGGTTTGCCGTCATAAAAGCACCATATGAATGTCCGCCAACCGCCACTTTTTGCCTGTTGATGTATCCTAATTTGTCAACCGCGTCAATTGCTGCTTCTGCATTGTCGACCAATTGTGAGATGAAGTTGTCATTGGGTTCGGTCGTCCCTTCGCCAATGATCGGAAAGGCCGCGTCATCCAAAACGACATAACCTCGTGTGACCCAATAAACAAACGATCCATAATTCGGAAAAGTAAAATCATTCGGATTCTGGCTGCTTTGCCCCGCGCTGTTTTTATCTTTATACTCAGCCGGATAAGCCCAGATCAGTAACGGCAATCTTTCTCTTTTAGCCTTGTCATAGCCGGCAGGCAAGTACAATGTTCCTGATAATTCCACACCATCTTTACGTTTGTACTTGATCACCTCTTTATGAACGCCTTTGATGCTTTCGAACGGATTTTGAAAAGCAGTAATTGGTTGCAACGAATTCTTCTTTTTGATGTTCCTGAAGTAGTAGTTCGGATAGTCGGTTTTTGATTGTACCTGCACGAGCACATCGCCTTTTTTATAATCCACGAAAGTGATGATAGCTTCTTTTTTATCTGTGTAAGCCGATTGGTAAAGCCGTTTCTTTTGCAGTGTTTTTGTATTGAACTGATCGATGAACGGAAATTGTCCTGTTTTGGTAAATCCGTCGCCGATGAGGTAAGCGTTGCCGTTTTCAAGAGCAAGTACCTGACGTCCGAACTCATTTTCCCGGGTTTCGAATCCGCCTGGATCAGCATAAATATCCTGGGAGTTTCTGTCAGATATCAATTTTGCCGGTGCAGCAGGATTTGACGGATCGATCAAAAATATTTTTTCATTCCGCGTGTCGTACCATTCGTCATAGAGAACAGCCGTCGTTTCATTTCCCCAAGTAATCCAACTGAAGCGTTGTGCGGTTTTAGCAAGTGATACGGGAGCCGAATCAAATGGAGCGTTCCAAAGGAAAACCTCATCCCGAAACGGAACTTTATTTGCAGGATCACCTTCATCCAAAGCAACAACATAGTATAAAGTTGCAGGCTTGTCATTTCTCCAGCCCATGTTTCTCATGCCTTTTCGGACGGCCATAAAACCTTTTGGGATGATTTCATTAAGAGGCACTTCATTAACTGTTTTGACAGCAACGCCGTTTTGATTGTAGACAATGGTTTTTGATGGAAACCGGTTTAGAGGGACGATGTATGAAAATGGCTTTTGGATGGTTGTGAGCATTAACAAAGTTCCATCTGGCGAAAAGCTTTCGTTCGTATACATTCCAGCTTCCTTGTACAATGATGCTTGTCCGGAAATGTTGATTTTATGTAATTCGGAAGTGACCAAAGCCTCAAAATTAGCTTCATCAAGTTTGTTTTTAAGCAAATCCTGATAGGTTCTGTTTTGCGATTTTGATCCGTCAGCGGTTGAAACTATAGGTCCTGTCGGGAGATCTTTTTTTGCGTCAAGCAGCTTTGGCCTGTTGGCCGGTAACATTTTCACCAGGATGTTTTGGCTGTCGCTGAACCAGTTGAAGGGGTTTCCGAGGTTTGCGTTTATAGTAGCTTCAGTCAGTTTTATGGCGTTTGCCGATGCGACATCAACCACCCAAAGTTCTACTCCGGTTGCAGAAGTATGTGAAAAAGCGATTTTTTTATCGTCGGGCGACCATACAATATTGCTGATTTTCGGAGTTGCAGGCAATCCAGTTACCTGCTTTTCAGCTTTATTGCTAATCTTCCTGATTTTGATATTGTTGATATACGTTACGGTGCTTGCGATATTGGTAACGGGGTTGATCCGGAGGCCGCCCAAGCGCAGCTCTTCTTGATTAAGTTCGTCAAGAGTTTTATACGTATTCCGGTACGAAAGCAACATATATTGCTTTTTTGTATCCATCGAAACCGATGGTGCACGTTCATAATCAGCCAAATCCAATATTGATTGCGGTGGCTTTTGGTACGTTATATTCTCCTGTGCGAACGAAACAATGGTAGAAACAAGGAACAGGAAAATTGAAAAATTGATTTTCATGTGAAATTATTGTGAGGGTTTTTGTATTGGACTAAAATACGGTAATACTGTTACAGAACCATCGTAAATTTACTTTTACTCATTAAAAAGAAATTTGCTTAAAGTCTTAAAAGCCAGAATAAATCATAAGTTTGCAAAAAATATATTATGTATAAGATTGCTGCGATCGCGTTATTCTTTACAACCGTTTTCTATGGCCAATCGGAATGGTCGCCGCTGACAAGTATTCCGTCAAACGTTTCGTTCACCAGATATGACGATGTGTTTTTCATCAATAACACAACAGGCTGGGCCGCTGATGGGTCGAACGCAAAAGTCTGGAAAACAACCGATGGCGGATCGACATGGGTGAACCAGCTAAATGAGTCAATGCTTGGGGACAATTATTATTTTAGGAATATTGAGTTCCTCGACGAGAACGTCGGATTTTTAGGTACGCTTGATGGCGAGTTCTTCAAAACGATCAATGGTGGAACTACTTGGACGCTGGTGTCGGGCATTGCTCCGAATCCGGTTGCGATCTGTGGTTTGGATGCTGTCGGAACGTCAACAATTTACGGCTGCGGAGCTTATTTTTCGCCGGCATTCATTATTAAATCAGTTGATTCCGGAATAACATGGCAATACATCAATATGAGTGCTTATGCAAATGCATTGGTTGAAGTGCTTTTTATTGACGAAAACCTCGGATTTGCATCAGGAAAAAAGGCAGGAACAGGCGGAGTCATTTTAAAAACTACTGATGGAGGTGCAACGTGGACTCAAATATATACTTCAAATATCAATGGTGAATATGTTTGGAAACTTCAAATCCTGCAGTCAAATCCGAACGTGATGTTTGGTTCGGTTGAATCGGTGTCGCCGCTTTTGGGCAAGCTTATTAAATCGACGGATGCCGGAGTTACCTGGGTAAGTAAATCAGTACCTGACACCGATATTCAGGGCGTCGGATTTATTTCAGAGACGCACGGTTGGATGGGCGGACACAATTCTCCCTTTCTCGAAACTTTCGACGCGGGCGATACATGGACTGATGTTGGGATCGGCAGTAATCTCAACAGGATCTTTATCATAAACGAAAACCTCGCTTATGCATCGGGAACGACGATCTACAAATATACTGACCCAAGTTTGGCAGTGGTAGATTTTGCTGAGCAGGCTCGTCAACCACTTAAAGCGACTGTGAATCCGAATCCTGTTCGCGATAAGCTGACTGTTACAATTGATTTTGATGAAAGCGATCATCTAATACTGGAATTGTATGACAATGCAGGGCACTTGATCACAGAACTTTTTAAAGATGAAATCGTCTCTGAATCCACTAAAACATATACGTTCGACTTTCCGTATGCTTCGGGCGTTTATATCCTGAACCTTCACACAAACACGGGCAGGCAATCGATGAAGTTCGTGAAGTAAAACAATAAGAGGCAAACGCCGTTTTCTTTTATACGCGAATTGCGTAATCTTGTACTTGGCTAGCCCAACAACGGCGTTGCCTTATAAAACGAAAGCTAAAAAAATGACATACCATTCTAAGATTACCGGACTTGGCTTTTATGTTCCCGAAAATGTTGTGACCAATGACGATCTGTCGAAAGTTATGGATACGAATGACGAGTGGATCCAGGAGCGAACCGGGATAAAAGAGCGCCGACATATTATTCGAGGCGAAGATACAACAACAACGATGGGCGTGAAGGCGGCCAAGATCGCGATTGAACGTTCCGGAATTGCAAAAGAAGATATCGACTTTGTGGTGTTTGCTACTTTGAGTCCCGATTACTACTTCCCAGGACCTGGGGTTTTAGTACAACGGGATTTGGGACTACGAACAGTTGGTGCGCTTGACGTCCGGAATCAATGCTCGGGGTTTATCTACGCGATTTCAATTGCCGATCAATATATTAAGACCGGAATGTATAAGAATATTTTGGTGATCGGCTCCGAAGTTCATTCAACCGGGCTTGACATGACCAACCGCGGCCGTGGCGTTTCTGTTATTTTTGGAGATGGAGCAGGTGCTGCCGTTTTGAGCCGGGAAGAGGATATGAGTAAAGGTATCCTGTCGACACATCTACATTCGGAAGGGCAACATGCTGAGGAGCTCGTTTTGAAAGCCCCGGGAATGGGAGGGCGATGGGTGACAGATATTGTTTCCGACAATGATCCGGATGATGAAAGTTACTATCCGTATATGAACGGTCAATTTGTTTTCAAAAATGCAGTCGTCAGGTTCAGTGAAGTTATTAATGAGGGTTTGCAGGCTAACCGACTTGCAGTTTCCGACATAGGAATGCTTATTCCGCATCAGGCGAATCTGCGGATTTCACAATACATCCAACACAAGTTTGGCTTATCAGATGACCAGGTTTTCAACAACATCCAACGTTATGGGAATACCACTGCAGCATCAATTCCGATTGCACTTACTGAAGCTTGGGAGCAGAAGAAGATACAATCTGGTGATATCGTTGTATTGGCGGCCTTCGGAAGCGGGTTCACTTGGGGAAGTGCTATAATCAGATGGTAAAACTATCAGCTGTATAAAACAAAAATCCCGGAGTACATTCCGGGATTTTTTTTTCTAAACTCAAATACATTTTCAACCTAGGTTCACTTCATAAAATATTGGGATTAAAGTTAAGTTCTAATTATTATCGTTTCATAGAAAAGTGTGCGCGGAACTCTTTAGCCATGCCATCTTCGCTATAATTTACAACAAACCAATAATCGGTTGACGGCAGCATTTCGCCGTTGTAAGTTCCGTCCCATCCGGCTCCGTGAGGTGCGATCTGAGTTATTAATTTCCCGTATCGGTCGTATATATTAATTTTTGAATCAGCTTGTTCACGCAAATCGCGGATGTTCCAAGTGTCATTGTAGCCGTCACCGTTAGGAGTAAAATAATGTGGATAATTCACTACTAAAGCATCCGCAGTTCCGTCTGGCCCGCAACCATTTTTGTCGTGTACGGTAACAAGGTGCATACCTGAAGATACATTGTTAAAGATCGGACTGTTTTGAAAAACCCCATTATCAAGCATATATTCGTAATCTCCGGTTCCATTTGCAATTACGGTAATGGTCTGGCTATCGGCGAAATCTTCAGTAACGGTATAAGTAATTAACGCTGGTTCAGATTGAATAACAGTTACAGTCACTGGTTCAGAAACACATCCGGTCGCGGTTTTTGTAGCAACTACGGTATAATCTCCAGGGGCCTGTGCTGTAAAATTAGCTCCCGTTCCTACGATGTCACCTGCTGCGTTTGTCCACTCGAACGTGTGCAGGCTGCTGCTGAGTCCGCTTTGCATAGTCAATGGATCTCCTAACAATGTTTGTGTTTCGGTATCGAAGCATATAATTCCTCCAACAGGTGTTGGAATTGGAAGCTTGTTCACTAAAATATTGATCGTACGCAACGCGAAGCAGCTTGGTGCCAACGCATTGTTTATTCTGATATAGATCGTATGTGCTGTTGTAGTCGTAACAGGATTTGTCTGTGCATTTGCATTAGCCACAGATTCGTAGTAAGCAATCGAGAACTCGGTTCCTGTTTGTGCTCCCAATGCGGTAGCGGTCAAAGTCGTTAGGTCGAATGCCGTCACACCATCATTTTCACCATCTTCGTCACATACTTTTACTAACGCTGTCGGAATAGCATTTACGATTGGTTGGTCGATAATTGTAATATCCAATGAAGTTTCGTCTGAACAAGCCGGATTAAATGGCGCTGTGGCGTAAATATAAATGGTCTGCGAAGTGGTTATTGCGGTTCCGGCGTTAAGCAGCGTTCCCGTTCCGCCTGGCGCTGTATAATATTTACCAACGTTCAGAGCAGGAAGTACGTAGCTTTCGCATGTCAGCACATCCGCACGGTCATCGACATTAAAAACGGTAACTGTAAAGCTTTTTTCAGACGAACAATTCGGCGTCGTAAGGGTCTCCGCATATATGTATACCGTTTGCGTAGTAGTCAGAACATCGCCAGCATTCAACATTGTTCCGGTTCCGCCCGCAGCGGTAAAATATTTTCCGATAGGAAGCGCAGGCAAAGTATATGAATTACATGCAAATTGATCGGCAACAGCTGGAATTATCGGCGTGTCATTAATTGTTATAGTGAATTCATTTTCATCACTACAGTTGATCCTTTCACCTGATTCGGTGTAAACATACAGCAATGTTGTATCAGATATTACATCTCCGGCAGACAACATTGTTCCTTCGCCGCCCGCTGGTCCACCTGGAAGAATATAATAATTTCCAATAGTCAATGGAGGCAATACATAACTGTCGCAAGCCACAACATCAGCAGGATCGTCTGCTTCAATTGAGAATATGGTTAGTTCAAAACTGCTTTCCGATGTACAAGGAGGAGTTGAATTTGATGCTGCATAGATATAAACGGTCTGCGATGTTGTCAATATAGTCCCGGCTGGTAACATTGTTCCTGTTCCGCCCGGTCCTGTAAAGTAATTTCCGTTAGTAAGTTGTGTCAGAACAAAGGAGTTGCAAGGTTCCTGATCGCCACGCGGATCGATTACCGGAGGCGTGTTTACCGTTACAGTAAAGGTTGATTCGTTGCTGCAGGCTGCGTTAAATTGCGAATAAATGTATATGGTTTGCGTGGTAGTGACAACATACCCGGCGTTAAGTGGAGTTCCTGTTCCGCCTGATCCGGTGAAATATGCTCCATTGGTCAATGTAGGCAATGTATAGCTGCCACACACTGTTATGTCATCGATGGTGTCGACCGGTGGTTGTGAAATTTGAACATAAAAATGGAGGTCGCCCATACATGTCGCGTTGTCAGCAAAAAAGACATAAATCATTTGCGCTGCATCGATTACTGTCCCTGCCGGTATTTCAGTTCCGTTGCCACCAGCCTGGGTAAAGTACTTTCCTGTCCCGGGAAGTGCAGGTAAAGTATACGGTCCACATTGCGAGATATTAGCAGGAGTGCTGTAGCCGATTGTTATTGTAAATTGATCCTGGTCGCTGCAAATGTGCGGTGCCACACCTGTAGCGGCATAAATGTAAAGTGTCTGCGAGGTTGTAATGACTGTTCCTGCGGCAAGTTGTGTTCCGCCGCCGTTTGGAGCTGTGTAATAGTTTCCGACAGATAGAGCCGGCAAAGTAAACGAGGTACAGTCAAATACATTTGGCTGGTCAAACACAAGCGGTTTGGGGATAATCGTAACATCAAAACTAATGTCGACCACGCAAAATGGTGCTTCAAGAGCTTCGTAATGTATATAGACAGTTTGGGTATTGCTTACAACGTTCCCGGCAAAAAGTGGAGTTCCATTTCCGCCCGGCTGAGTAAAATAATCCCCATACTCAAGTACAGGCAACATGAATCCGCCGCAGTGCGTTCCACTTCCAGGCGAAAGTGTCAACGGGTCAATGATGGTTACTTTAAAACTGCTTCCGGCAATACAATTAGGAACTGTACCCGATTCATTATAAATATAGATTGTCTGTGTTTCCGTAATGACATCGCCTGCAAAAAGTGCAACGCCGCCGCCGCCTATGGCAGAAAAGTAATTACCATGCGTTAATGGAGGCAATACATAATCTTCGCAGACGATCACATTTTCCATTACATCCACTTGCGGTAATATACTTACGAATAATTTAAAAGTTGTAATTACGAAGCACGCAGGATCTGAAACATTTGCTACTCTAACGTATATGGTTACATTATTGGTTCCAAGAAAAAGGCCGGGACCGATTGGGTTTGCACCTGTATTTGCATCAGCAGCATAGTAGTGATAGGTTACTACATTGGTGACAGTGCTCTGACCACCTAAGACGGTTGGAGTTTGTGCAGCGATATTGAAATATCCGTAAATATTTGTGGTATTACTTGCGCAAACCCTTAAGTCCTGTGGCTGGTTAGCAACTGGTCCCGGCGCTGTCAGCAATTGGAAAGACTTTACTATGAAGCATGTACTTGCGCCATTTTTGATGCGTACGTAGATCGTTTGATTTCCGGCACTGGTATAATTGAGCGGAAGCGGATTAACATTGTTATTGGCGTTAGCCGCGGTTGAATGATAGGAGATTTGTGTTTGGGGATGCATTCCATTCATCAAAACAGGCGTGTTCAACGAAAGGTCGAAAACGTAAGTTGCAGCCCCAGAATCACATCTGTATAATGTGATCGGATTTGGAGTAGTCATTACCGAGAAATACTCAACCACTACAACATTAGTTACAGGCGGGCAAGTATCCGTGATACTGTCATAAGTTACTTCATAGGTTCCGGGCGCGGTTACTGTATAAGAAGGTCCGTTTTCGTTAGGGATCACGGCACCATCCTTGGTCCACGTGATATCAAACATACTGGTATCCAAGCCAGTGTTATAAGTATGAGCATCACCTGGACAGATAGCGGTTCCATTTGCGACCGTCAAATCTGCACCTAAAACATCCTGGCCGATATTAAAGCTTTCCGATGAAAGGAAGATCGCGGAGTCGGCTTCATAATCTGTACGATCGGCAATGACAAGTTTGATATGATAAGGAGTATCCGGAATCAAAACTGCTGAAGCATTCATGGGAATGGTTTGTCCGTTGAAATTTATAGCTGCATTGGCACCGGCAGATCCGCCATTGAATTCACCGAAATATTGCGCGTTCGCGGATGGACAAGAAGAATTATACAAAAAATCACGGATTGTAACAACCGAAATTGGAGTGGTCGTACTCGGCACAACCGCAAGGTTTGTCGTTACTCCGGTGCTGACGTTGGTCAGTAAAAATGCAAACGCATCTGAAAATTGGCATTGGAAATTACCATATTCTTCTGACGCAAAAATAAATTCAAAACTAAAATGTGATGATATAGGGGTAAAGTCGAATTCTAAAATGGTTGCGTTTGCCGATGTCATCGGAATTCCGGCAGCTGCAAGAGTAGCCTCTAGATCAGCATCGCCAACCCATGATGCACTCCCGTCATTTAATAAGGAGGTATTGGGTCCTGCTGCGTTCATTGCATTTCCTGTCGTAAGCATTACGCCACTTTGCATTGGAAATGATGGATTTGTGTTCTGAAAATACCCGATTCCGTTAGAAGAACCATAATTCGTTCCGGTCGACCAAGTGATATTGGTAGCCGACACACAAGGAGAATTTATCAAAATGTTATTGACTAATTGAGGAACACTATAAGAATTGGTATTGACCGTGATTGCTTGAGAGAAACCTTTAAAAGTAAATACTATGATAAATAGAAAGAAAAGTTTTTTCATGGTACCGCATTTTAACTCTGAAGAGAATGTTTTTGTTTAGAAATTTTGACCCGACAAATATTAGATAATTATCGATGAAATACAAATAAAGTCGATGAAATACATGCTTTAAAATAATTGATAAGTAAATTTCTTACAATTATTAGTTTATTATTGCTCAGTATCAGATATTTTATAATTATCCTAGTTGTATAATTTCGACGGATTGTTACATAATTTGTCGGCTGCCAGTCATTACGATAGACAATATTTATAATAGTGCCACACGAACTCGCCAATACAATAATTAGTTATCTTTGCACGCTTAAAAATCTGTACAATAATGGCATTATCGGAACTACTGACAACCCACGTAATGAACGCAACTGCAAAGTTGTTTGGAATTGAACTTGAAAAGGTGGAGTTTCAAGCCACGCGAAAGGAATTTGCTGGTGATATTACCGTCGTATTGTTTCCGCTATTAAAGCAGATTAAAACCAATCCGGCCGAGCTCGGACAGAAAATCGGGCAATATCTTCAGGAAAATGTTCCGCAAGTAGCCGCTTATAATGTCGTCTCGGGATTTTTGAACATTGTTATTGCTGATAATTATTATATACATTTCTTCAGTGGCATAAAGGACGATTTGAAATATGGCTTTGTAACTTCCGTTCCAAATGAAAAATCAATTATGGTCGAATATTCTTCGCCAAATACAAATAAGCCGTTGCACCTTGGCCATGTCCGAAATAACTTATTGGGTTTTTCGGTAGCCGAGATTTTAAAGGCGTCGGGGAAGAAAGTCTACAGCACACAAATCATTAATGACCGCGGAATCCATATTTGTAAGTCAATGGTCGCATGGCAGAAGACGGCCAACGGTCAAACTCCCGAAACTACCGGTATTAAAGGCGACAAATTCGTCGGAAATTTTTACGTAGCATTCGATACAATATATAAGGAGCAGATCAGCAAATTGATTTCCGAAGGAAAGACGGAAGACGATGCCAAGAAACAGGCACCGATCATGCTCGAGGCACAGGAAATGTTGCTCAAATGGGAAGCAGGCGATGCTGATGTTTTGGCATTGTGGAAAGAAATGAATTCGTGGGTTTACGCCGGATTCGAAATAAGTTATAAAAATCTCGGCGTCAGTTTCGATAAGAATTATTATGAAAGCGATACTTATCTTTTAGGTAAGGATGTTGTGCAGATAGGCCTGGAGAAAGGAATCTTCGAAAAAGATCCCGATGGTTCTGTATGGATAGATCTAACCAACGACGGACTTGACCGCAAAATCGTACTTCGGTCTGATGGAACAGCTGTTTACATGACACAGGATATCGGAACAGCAATTCAGCGTGTAAAAGATTTCCCGGACATCGGCGGAATGGTTTATACTGTCGGGAACGAACAGGACTATCACTTCAAAGTACTTTTCCTGATCCTTCAAAAACTTGGATTCGACTGGTCCCAGCATTTGTACCACCTTTCATATGGCATGGTCGACCTTCCGTCGGGTAAAATGAAAAGCCGTGAGGGAACTGTGGTCGATGCCGATGATCTTGTGAATGAAATGACTCAAACCGCCCGGCAAATTTCTGAAGAGCTTGGTAAACTTGACGGCTATTCAGATGATGAAAAGGCAAAACTTTACAGAATCATCGGACTTGGGGCTCTCAAATATTACATTTTAAAGGTAGATCCGAAAAAACGTATTCTGTTTAATCCTGAGGAATCGGTTGATTTTGCAGGAAACACAGGTCCGTTCATTCAATATACGTACGCGCGGATTCAGTCGATTCTGCGCAAAGCTGACTTTGATTCCACAATAACGTTACAAGTTGCTGATATCAATCTGCACGAAAAGGAAAAGGAATTGCTGAAGCAAATCGAATTGTTTCCTGAAGTAATTCAAGACGCGGCAAACAATCATAGCCCGGCGCTTGTAGCCAACTATACATACGAATTGGTGAAAAGCTACAATTCGTTTTATCAGGCAGTGCCGATTTTGGGAACTGATGATCCTACCGAAAAGGTTTTCCGCGTGCAGCTATCCAAAAAAGTAGCCGATACGATCGCAGCAGCTTTCGGATTGCTCGGAATCGAGGTTCCCGAAAGAATGTAATATAAACCCAGACGCAGTGAACGAGCCAAAATCGTATTTCTTCCAGTCATTCCTGATAATTTTATTATCGGCAATATTTTTTTTGGGGCTGAAGAAAGTGCTTCCTGAGAAGATCTTTTCCGAGAAAGCCGGAACTACGAAAAATGTATTGGTCGACAGTATGCTTCTCGATGCCTTTAAAGCCGAAGAAGAAGGCTTACAGGCTGAAGTCGGCGACACGATGGCAAACCAAAAAGTTACTTTCTACGAAACAAACGGCATTACTTTTCCACCAGAAACTTACGAAAATTACAAAGGTTACCAATACCTGATTTCATTTTACGAGAAGCTTTTTCAACTTGAAACAAAGGGAACAGAAAACGTTCGGATAGCCTATTTTGGAGATTCGATGACCGATGGAGATTTAATTGTTCAGGATTTGCGTACAAGCTTGCAGGAGAAATATGGCGGAAAAGGTGTCGGGTTCGTAGCGATTACATCGGAATCATCCGCATCGCGAAACTCCGTCAAACACGAATATTCAGATAACTGGAAAATGCAGTCCTACCTCAATATCAAAAATCCGATCAGGCCTTTTGGAGTAAACGGACACGTGTTTTTTGCCAATGACACTTCCCGGAATGAATGGGTAAAATATACGGCAAGTAAGCGCCGTTTCATTTCACAACTTGATAATCCGACACTATTTTACGGAAGCGCCAAAAACAAGAACGGGATAATTTCATTCAAAAACGGAGAAGATACGATCTATAAAAAGCTTTTGCCGAACAAGTTGCTCAACACGCTGACACTTCAGCAAGGAGGCATTAAAAGTATGAAGGCAAATTTCATTGAAGCTGATACAATCCCGATCTACGGATTCAATTTCGATGACGGAAAAGGCGTACATGTCGATAATTTCTCGCAACGCGGAAATTCCGGGATCCCGATCTCGAAATTTAATGTTCCGTTGATGAAATCCTTTCAGGAAAAACTGGGTTACGACCTGATCGTGCTTCATTATGGTACGAACGTGCTGAATTATGGCACAAAAAATTACAGTTGGTACGAGCGCGGAATGACGCGTGCCGTGAATCGTCTTCGCGAATGTTTTCCGGGTGTTGCGATCCTGATTATTTCAACTGCAGATAAAGCGTCCAAATATGGAACAGAAATGAAAACTGATTCGGCTGTTGTACCGCTGACGCTTGCGCAGAAACGGTACGCGCTGAATACAAAATCCGGATTCATCAATTTGTATACATTAATGGGCGGCGACGGATCGATCGTAAAATGGTCGGCCGAACAACCACCATTGGCCAACAAAGATTATACGCATTTCAGTTTCAAAGGCGCGACTAAAATTGCGACCTTGTTGTACGGACAAATCAACCAAGGCTACGAACAATATAAAATCCTGCGCCGGAACAGGAAATCAAGCAGCGGCGTTGCGCCAAATCCCGATACCATAAATCATAATTCAGATCAGACAAATGCCGAGTAAGCTGCTAATATTGGTCCTGGCGTTATTTTTCTGGCAGAAGGGCTGCACACAGGAAACCGATTCCTCGTTTGTAGAAATCGACTCGGCCATAGCCGAACCGATCACAGTGCCTGAGAATTGGATCCTTAACAGCTCAAAAATCAAGTCGTTTTATGCAAAATTAGCCGACCTTCAGAAGAACAGAAACAGAAAAATCAACATCGTCCATATTGGGGATTCGCATATTCAAGCCGACATGATGACTAATGCTACACGGCGGAACCTGCAGCAGGAATTCGGAAACGGTGGACGTGGCTTCGTGTTTCCGCATAGCGTTGCAAAGACAAACGGAGCACAGGATATCCGATTCTCGTCAACCGGACGCTGGGAAAGCTACCGCAACATTTACGTACCTAACGGCAGCATCGTCGGGTTAAGCGGGATTGCACTGACAGCAAGAACACAAGAATTTTCGATTGAAGTTGGCACCAAGCTTCCCGGCGATGAATTCAGCACAATAAAAATTATCACACCTGAAAACACGAATAGTTTTGCCGTTGCCACGGATAAAAGAACCATCGTTCTTGAGTCGAAAGTTCCACAAAAAATTACCCATAAAATTAGAAGCGGTGAAGCCCTTTCGATCATTGCCGACAAATACAATGTTTCCATATCCGCATTAAAAAAGGCCAATAATCTCCCATCAAATGCTATTCGCGCGGGAAAAACCTTGAAGATTCCGACAACACAAACGAAGAGCGTACAGGTCGAACGGTCCGAATTTATTCCAATTACCACAATTGCCGGCAAGAACTATCATTTTTACAAATCGGATAACTCACTCGAAAAGATCTATCTGGTACCTAACCAACAAGAATCTGCAACTTTGAGTGGAATTGTTTTGGAAAATGAAAATCCTGGAATTTTGTACCACAACATCGGAGTCAACGGCGCCAAATTTTCAGATTATAATAAATATCCTCTATTTTTCAGCCAGCTCGAAGCGCTTGCACCCGATCTGATTATTTTATCACTTGGCACCAACGAGTCTTTTGATAAGATGACACCTCAAAATTACATGGCGCAGGTCGGCATTTTTCTTCAGAATGTCAAACGGTCAAATCCCGATGCATCGATCTTGGTCGTTACGCCACCGCCATCACAGTTCCAGCGTAAATATCCAAACACATTTGTTGCCAGTTACTCGCACGAGATTATCGGGTCACAGGACGATTATGCTGTTTGGGATCTGTTTTCACAACTTGGCGGATTATTCTACGTAGACCGTAGCGCAAAATTAGGATTGATTGGTTCCGACCGTGTACATTACTCAAAAGCGGGTTACGAACAGCAGGGAATTTTACTTGCCGAAGCAATAAAAAAGGGATTGGCCGAATTTAAATCTCAGGCCGAATGATGACTATTTCTGAATTGCAAATTTGGTTGGCTTCGCATTACCAATCATGGTTCGTATATAATCCGGAGGAACCGATCCTTTTTAATACACCGCTTTTTCTTGGCATGTTCCTGATTTTTTACCCGTTGTACATCTATACGACGAAGGTAAAAACAAACGCGCTTCGCAACTTTTATGTGTTTGCATTTTCGTTGTTCTTCTACTACAAATCAAGCGGCTTGTATTTCGGGTTATTGCTTGTTTCCGGAGTTGTTGATTACAACCTGGCTAAATTACTCTATCAGGAAACCATTCAGGCATACCGTAAATTCTATCTGGTATTAAGTGTCGTTCTGAACCTGTGTTTCCTAGGATATTTTAAATACACGAACTTCCTGATCGACAATTACAACGGCCTTTTTTCAGGTGATGTGCCTTTTCACGATATAATCCTGCCGGTCGGGATCTCCTTTTATACGTTCCAGTCGATGAGCTACATCATCGATATTTATCGGAAGGAACTTACACCAACAAAGAATATCCTGGACTACATGTTTTTCGTCTCATTCTTTCCACAGCTTGTCGCCGGACCGATTGTTCGAGCATCCGATTTTATTCCGCAGATATATAAAAAGCTGAACCTCACGCGTGATGATGTCAATACTGCTTTGTTTTTGATTATCGGCGGACTAATTAAAAAGACATTCATTTCTGATTATATTTCACTGAACTTCGTCGACCGTGTTTTTGACTCGCCCAATAGTTACACTGCCTTTGAAAACCTGATGGCTTCATATGGCTATTCACTGCAGATCTATTGTGACTTTTCCGGATATTCGGATATGGCTATAGGAATCGCGCTGTTGATGGGCTTCAAGCTTCCCGAAAACTTCCGGACTCCATATAAGTCTGCTTCAATTACCGAGTTCTGGCGGCGCTGGCACATTTCGCTTTCGACGTGGCTTCGTGATTACCTATATATTTCCCTTGGCGGAAATAGAAAAGGTAAAGTGCGTACTTATGTGAACCTGTTCCTGACGATGTTGCTGGGCGGATTATGGCATGGCGCATCTTGGAAGTTCGTAATCTGGGGAGTTTTACACGGATTGGCACTTGTGGTCGAGCGGTTTTTCAAAAGCAGGCTCAAGCTTCCACAAAACCGTCTGGCATGGCTCGTTCGGGTAATCCTGACCTATCACTTTGTTGTGTTTGCTTGGATATTCTTCCGGGCACGCGACTTTGCAACTGCATTCGAAGTCATCGGAAATATCGGGAAGTTGCAGTTTAACCTTGAGCAATGGGCCACAATTATCTCAGGTTACCGTAATGTATTTTTAGTGATGCTGATCGGATTCGCATGGCATTTCCTTCCATCCAAATGGATTGGCTTTATGAAATCAAGCTTCGACAAACTGCCGATTGTTTTAAAAGCTTTGGTGTTGGCACTAACGTACTGGGTTGTCTACGCAACTATGACAAGCGGACCGCAGCCATTTATTTACTTCCAGTTTTAGGGATTCCCGTCAAAAGTTTACTTGTAAACTTACATTTGGCGTTCGTGCGAGAGAGATCGTGTTAACCCTTTCAATAGAGCTTTGTTCCGGGTCGATTCGGAAATAGCTGTTAACGATATTGGTTTGATTGAAAACATTCAATAAAGCTGCACCAACCCGTACTTCTGCTTTTGAAGTCAAAAGAAAACTATAGGACGCAGAAATGTCAGTTCGAAAATAATTCGGAAGCCGCGCGTTGTTCGGACGATCATAGACGATCCGGGGGTTGGCAGAATTTGCAATATCAGGCTGAACGCGGGCAGGAGTTGTTACCGGCTTTCCTGAAAACCATTTAGATCCTAATGCTACTTTCAGATTTTTATGTTGATAAACCATCGCCGACGCAACGCTATGCATGATCTCAAGGTTGTTGTCAAATCGCCTTTGCTCATATCCGTCAAAAACATATTTATTATTGTTGCATGTATAATTAAGCCATGCGTAGAAACTTCGGAAGTTTTTTTGAATCAGCAGTTCGGAGCCTAAAATTCCGTATTGTCCATTTATTCTTATGAATTCCAACTGATTCTGGAACGCCTGGCTTGGGCTTGAAATTCCATTTACTTGCTTATAATAGTTTTCAAATGTTGCAAGCCAATTATTTTTTTTGAAAGTTAACGACATTTCAATTTGTTTACTCTGTTGTACCGGCGTGCTATTGTTATCTGCCAAAAGCCATCTGCGTTTTTCGATTCCGAGGAAGTCGCGCTGAAGATCAATTACCTGTGTCATAGTCTGGCTTTTTTGCTCTGCCAGAATTACCAGCTGCCAGTTTTTTGTGAAGTGATAGTGCGTTTGCAGACGTGGTTCAAAGATAAACCTGGCGAATTGCTCAATGTAATTAATTCGAAAACCCGATTGAAATCCGGCCTTACGGTTTTTAGAGCTCCACTGGATCTGGCCAATAAAGGCATGAGTCCTTAAAATGTCTTTAATTTTTCGCGAAAATGCGGGAAAATTAATTTCATCATTATTTCGGATTCCCGTTTCATTATATTGGTATCCGAAGTTAAGCTGCCAATCATCGGTCATTCTGTAGCGCGTTTCGAAGCGCAGCCCCAAATCAAGCACCTCGTTCTTCTGTAGCAAAACCTGACGCGACTGGGCGGATTCATTCCGGGATCTGAGTCCATAAACTGATGAATAAATTTGTATGCTGCTTTCAACACGGTCGTTCCACTTCGTTTTCCAATCGGCGCTTGCTCCCACTTGTTGTTGGCTTAGGTTGCTCTCTGACGCAATCTCTGCGCTGCCGGAAAAGGTGTTTTGCTCAATTGTAAGGGAATTATTGATCGATAAGAACGCGGCTTGAAATACATTTCGACTGCCGACCTTTTGTTCGTATTGAGCTGAAAAGTCATAGAAATAGAACTTCTTGTCTGAACTATAACCGACTTCCTGATCATTTTCAAAATTTGTGACCATAGTGTTTTGAAAAACCCGGTTATAGTAACTTTGGTATGTAGGCGAATTGAAAATGTCTGTGAGTGAACGCCTGCCGGATATAGTGAATCGCGAATCCTTTCCACTTTTGATTTTAGCATGGAATTCCGCCGATATAAGATTGGAGCTTAAACCTGATTGGTATCCTTCTTCAGCGCTGGCTTGTGACGAAATATTTACCAGCCCGGAGACGCTTTCGCCGAAAAAAGGCGAGGTGCCATTTTTGGAGACGACAATTTTCTCATTTACGTTGGGATTAAATACGGAAATTAACCCGAAGAAGTGACCAGTTTGGAACATTCTGATTCCATTCCACAAATAAAGATTCTGATCATGAGTCCCGCCGCGAATATTAATGTTGGAAATGGTTTCGTCGGCACTGCTAATTCCGGGAATTTGCTGTATTGTTTGTAATAGGTCTGTTTCGGTAAGTCCGGGCAGCAAACCCATGTTCTTGGGCTTGATGACAAATGTGCCGCTTGAGGTTTTGGATATGCCAACGGTCAGGTAATTGTTTATTGCTACTTCAGACAAAGAAATGGCTATTGGTATAGGATCCAAATTCTCCGATTCAACTTTTTTTACTGTAATTGTGATATACGTTGAATTGACGAAGGTGAAAGTCAAAGGACAGCTTTGCTCTATGTTCCTGAGCTTTTGACGCAACGTCAGTTCTGATTGTGGAGGTGAAACTTCCAAAGCATAGATGGCATTGTCAATGTAACTGAAACTTATACCATGCTGCAGTTCAAGTGAAGTCAATAGCTCATTCAATGGCAATTTCTGCTGTGAAAAAGCTATTGTCGAAATTAGCAGAAATAGGTGGGTCAATCGGTATCGTAGCATCATCGGCCTTCGAGGATAACTTTTGACGTACCGGCTTTACTGATATTCAGATTAAAAGTTTTACCAATTATAGCAAGGGCAATTTGTTGATTGTCTGTGGGCAGCGTTCCTGTAAATGTTTTGCTTTCGTCAGAATCTTTAACTTCGACCGCTATGCCATATTGCCGCTCGATTTCTGTAACGATAGAACGCAATTTTGCCGAATCGAATGTCATTTTTCCTCGCGTCCACTCTGGCGAAGAATCTGAAATGCTGTACTTTTTGAATTGCCCATTTTCAACAATTACTTTCTCGCCTTTCCCGATAATAGTTGTCTGTTTTTTGTTATCGACCTGGACGCGTCCTTCAAAACAGGCAACTTCGAATTGATTTCCGCGTGATTTTACATTGAACTGAGTTCCTAGCACAGTGACCTTTCCTACTGGTGTTTCGACCTTAAATTTTTCCCCTTTCGCAACTTTGAAGTATGCTTCACCGGTTAAGGAAAGTGAACGGTTATTTTTCCAGTTCCATTTTTTGTAGTTCACTACAGAACCTGCATTTAATTGCACGGATGATTGATCTGGTAAGGTGAAGCTGGACATCTGTCCTGATTGTGCTGATTCAGTAACTGTCATGTTGCTCCAAATTAAAAATAATCCGGCACCTACAACTAATATCGCCGCGATTCTGGCTGCCCAGTCTATTTTTAACTTAATTGTTTTCTGCTTTGGCCGGGAGACGATGTTTTTTAAATCAATACTTTCTTCAAATGAAGGCGCTTGAAGTTGTGCCGAATATTTTGCAATTCTGTTATAGGTGTCGTATTCAGGGGAATTTTCAAAAGCGATTCTTTCACTTTCACTCATTTCTCCCGATAGCCATTTACTTAAATTATGATCTTGTTCTTTCATCGTATGTTTTTTGAACTTATTTAAAGTGTTCGATCTCCTGTCTTAAAGTAAAAAGTGCTCCACTGATTCTCTTTTCAACTGCTTTTACACTAATATTGAGCATGTCGGCAATTTCTGCATATTTTTTTCCGTCAATCCGATTGAGTAGGAAAGCTGTCCGTTGCGCTTCGGTAAGATTAGCGATTGCATTCTGCAACTTTTCCTTAAACTGACTTTCCTCTAATAGGAACTCAGGGCTCTCAGAATGCGACGACTTCATGCCGGCACTCTTACTATACTCAAGCACCACTTTCTGATGAGCAATTTGGTTCAGGGTTGCATTATTTGCGATGGTATAGATATAGGATTTTGCTTTTTCCAACGGAACCGAGCCACAGTTCTCCCATAGTTTTATAAACGCATCCTGTGCAATGTCATTTGCTTGGTCCTGATTACCGAATTTATAAAATAAATAATTCCGGAGAGACTTGACATTCGATTCAAAAAATCCGGCAAATACAAACTCTTGACAAACACCCATGTTGTGATTGGTACTACTCATGCAGTTAATGAACTTTAAAACAAAAATATAGTATATAACAGTTGATATTCGTAAAACCCTACCAACCTGTCGGTAAATTTTTGAATCATACGGATACTATTGTTGGTAATATAAATAGTAGTGGTGGTGAAATGGTTATTTTAGCGCATTCCGTATTCAAATTGAAAGATCAGGTAGGGTATTTAGCTCGTCAGATGTTTTATATCCAAACTAATAATTTAGAACAAATGAAAAATTTTATCAAACTCCGAAATTGCCTCGCCTTTGTAGCCGCTATCGCAATAGTGTCTTGCCAAAATGAGGAAAACAATGTGAATCAGGAAAATCCTGAGGCACTGACAACAAATGCGCCTCTGACGGGATTGCTGCAAAGGGTTGCGATGGTTGAAACATCCGCAGATGATGTTATTGACAGCACCAGTTGTTTTCATGTAGAACTGCCTTACAATGTGAATCTGAACGATCAGCCGATATTGGTTGACAGCGAATCGGATTATGAAACCATTGCTGAGAACTTTGATGCTTCGTATCCTGATTACAATACGGTAGATTTTGTTTTCCCAATTACGGTTGTGTATCCTGATTATTCAGAAGTTGTCGTTGAAAGCCAGTCGGAGTTTGAATCACTTTCGTTTGATTGTCAGGATGCTGTTCCTGCTGATGAATCTCCAATTGCTTGTCTATCAATAAATTACCCGATTACAATACTTGCCTATGACAGCAATTACCAGGTAGCAACTTCATACGGGGTTGGCAGCGATGCTGAGTTGTTTAATTTGCTGAGTAATTTGGAGGTAAGCCAATATTATGCAATTGACTATCCGATCGCGCTTCAAAACAGTGAAGGCAACACCATAAACGTTTCCAGCAACGAACAATTGCAGGACGCGATCGAGACGGCAGTCGAAGATTGCTTAATAATTGAGGAGGCTTGTGTAACAGTCGATACACCTTTCATCGCAATTTATGACAGCATAAAAGCTTTGCCTGAAGTTGCCGAATCTACGATATGGAGTGCCGAAACCCATGAGTATACTTTCTCAACAAATACTGACGGTACAATTTGCAGTATTGGTTATCAGGGTGACGAAGGATTTACCGGCGTGGAATATTTAATTGAAATAGTAGCTGCAGATGGATCTGTAATATATTCAGGAATACATACTTTCTCATCGGATGCAACAGAATATGTTTCTATTCCGCCAGTGAACATTGCAGCGAATCAACTATACTGCATCAGGCGAACATTGCCGGGAGGCGGAGGATTATGCCGTGTGGTAATGTCAACAGGAGTTGAGCCAATCCTGCCAGCTTCAAATGGTTACCTTACTATTCACAGCTCCCGTTACTTTGGTGGCGGTACAGGAAGTGACGAACCGGTTTATCATGTGCTGGCTCATATTGGAATCGCATTCAATCCGAATTGATTTAGACGTTTATATTGTTTATGGAAACCAGCCTTTCGGGGCTGGTTTTTTTATTTATAAACTTTTCCGGTTCCGTTCGTAGCTCCGTTGTTTCCTGTTCGGTCAGATGCGCTGCCTTTAAAGGTATTCTGCGTGCTGCACGCAGTGGCAATCATAAACACAATTGCAAGAGCTCCAATTCTTAGTTTGTGAATAGTTTTCATAGTGTATATTTTACCTAAATCTACGAAATCAACATTGTCAGCCGTACATTATTTATCTCAAATCTTGCAATATTCCTAGGAATGCATGTCCATTTTTATTATTTTCTTACGGGTACTTCAATCCGAAATCGCTAAATTTGTGCCTCAATAAAGACTATTCAGATTATGTTCGATAATTTAAGTGATAAACTCGATAAAGCCTTTCATATCCTTAAAGGCCACGGGAAAATAACAGAAGTAAACGTTGCCGAAACTTTAAAGGAAGTACGACGCGCCTTACTTGATGCCGATGTCAACTTTAAGATCGCAAAGGATTTTACCACCAAAGTAAAAGAGAAAGCGATCGGACAAGACGTTTTGACCACATTACAGCCTGGACAATTGCTTGTCAAGCTCGTAAAAGATGAGTTGACCGAATTGATGGGCGGCGATGTTGCGGGATTAAATCTCTCTGGCACGCCAACGGTGATCTTAATGTCCGGGTTGCAAGGATCGGGTAAAACTACCTTTTCAGGTAAACTTGCGAATTTTCTTAAAACAAAAAAGAATAAAAAGCCGCTTCTTGTAGCGTGTGATATTTATCGTCCGGCGGCAATCAACCAACTTCATGTCGTTGGAGATCAAATTGGTGTCGAAGTCTACTCAGAGCCTGAAAACAAAAATCCGGTTGAAATCGCGCAAAATGCGATCAAACACGCAAAAGCAAATGGGTTCAACGTCGTAATAGTCGATACAGCCGGCCGCTTGGCTGTCGATGAGGAAATGATGAACGAGATCGCAAATGTCCATAAAGCAATTCAACCACAGGAAACGTTGTTTGTTGTTGATGCAATGACGGGTCAAGATGCTGTGAACACGGCTAAAACATTCAATGACCGACTCAATTTCGACGGTGTTATCCTTACAAAATTGGACGGTGATACTCGTGGTGGAGCTGCGATCTCGATCAAATCGGTAGTGAACAAACCGATCAAGTTTGTGGGAACAGGTGAAAAGATGGATGCAATCGACATCTTTTATCCAAATCGTATGGCGGAGCGAATCCTAGGAATGGGAGACGTTGTGTCGCTTGTTGAAAGGGCTCAGGAACAATTTGACGAAGAAGAAGCGCGAAAGCTACAGAAGAAGATCGCCAAAAACGAATTTGGATTCGACGATTTCCTTACTCAGATACAACAGGTCAAAAAAATGGGTAATATGAAGGACTTGGTCGGAATGATTCCGGGCGCTTCAAAAGCCATGAAAGATGTTGAAATCCAGGATGACGCCTTTAAACATATCGAAGCGATAATCCACTCGATGACGCCGGCCGAAAGAACAAGGCCTGCAATAATTGATGTGAAACGCAAAACCCGCATCGCCAAAGGATCGGGAACGAAATTAGAGCAAGTTAATCAGCTCATGAAGCAGTTTGAGCAAATGAGCAAGATGATGAAAATGATGCAAGGCCCGGGCGGAAAAAACCTGATGAAAATGATGGGCGGAATGAAAGGGATGCGATAATAAGAGGTGCAGGGCGCAAGGTTCAGGGTTTAGGGTTAGGGCAGAAGGTCTAAACTAACTATAAACTGTAAACTGAGACTGAAGATGAGACTGAAAACTGTAGACTTTCATAGCGTTCCCTTCGGTCGCGCTGTCCGCAGTACGCGGTACTTGCTCCCATCGCTAACGCAGCTGCAGCTAACCTGCGACTTGCACTCTGGCCCTGAACCTTGCACCCTGAACCTTACGCCTGATCGGGCCTTGACCATATACCCTAAACCTTATACCTTTTAAAACATGCAACTACTCGACGGACGAAAAACTTCAGAAGACATTAAGCTCGAAATAACTGCTGAGGTTGATTTGATGAAAAAGAACGGTGAAAAAGTACCGCATCTCGCCGCAGTAATTGTTGGGAATGACGGCGCGAGCCTGACGTATGTTGGCAGCAAAGTTAAAGCTTGCGAGCGAGTCGGATTTGAATCTACATTGATTAAAATGCCAAGTACAACTTCCGAAAGGGAACTCCTCAAGAAAATCAAGCAACTTAATGAAGACGATAATATCGACGGCTTCATAGTTCAATTGCCGCTTCCAAAGCAGATCGATACGCAGAAAGTCCTCATGGCAATAGATCCGAGTAAAGATGTTGACGGATTTCATCCCGAGAACTTTGGTAAGATGGCGCTTGACATGACAACCTTCATTCCCGCGACACCTTTCGGTATTTTGGAGCTACTCGAAAGATATAATGTCGAGACCAAAGGAAAGCACACCGTTGTTATCGGCAGGAGTCATATTGTTGGCCGTCCGATGAGTATTTTAATGGG
>DASVRQ010000035.1:0-25707 GCA_036388535.1 Flavobacterium sp.
TACCAAAAATGAGATCGTTAAGATTTTAGGCCGTGGTGAGTTGAAAGCAAAATTGACGGTAACTGCCCACAAATTTACTGCTACTGCTAAAGCGGCTATCGAGGCTGCTGGTGGTGAAGCTGTAACAATATAATTTTTCAGCTAAGATGAAGAAATTTTTTGAATCAATAGCCAACGTTTGGAAAATCGAAGAGCTTAAAAACAGGATCTTGCTTACGCTTGGCCTGCTTTTAGTTTACCGTTTTGGTGCGCATGTGACACTTCCGGGTATAGATGCGACCCAACTGAACACTTTGGCAGGTCAGACTGAAAATGGTATCGGTTCGATCCTGGACATGTTCACAGGTGGAGCTTTCTCGAAAGCCTCTGTGTTCGCGCTCGGGATCATGCCTTACATTTCAGCATCCATTGTAGTGCAGTTGATGGGAATCGCGGTTCCTTATCTGCAGAAACTGCAAAAAGATGGTGAAAGCGGCAGGAAGAAAATCAACCAGATCACTCGTTGGTTAACTATCGGAATCACGTTGGTTCAAGGTCCTGGTTATATCTATAACCTTTACAGGACTTTGCCAAACACTGCCTTTTTGTTAGGTCCTGATTCTTTCTCATTCTTATTTTCTTCCGTGATCATCCTGGTAACAGGTACGATCTTCGCCATGTGGCTTGGAGAAAAAATCACTGACAAAGGAATCGGTAACGGTATATCACTATTA
Source organism: Flavobacterium sp. (assembly GCA_036388535.1). Classification (GTDB taxonomy): domain Bacteria; phylum Bacteroidota; class Bacteroidia; order Flavobacteriales; family Flavobacteriaceae; genus Flavobacterium. The sequence continues at coordinate 714 of DASVRQ010000035.1, forward strand.
ATTATGGTTGGTATATTGGCCAGGCTTCCTGAAGCATTCCTACAGGAATTCACAACAAGGGTTACCAATAACAATGGTGGGCCAATGCTTTTGGTAGTTGAGATCATCATTTGGCTTCTTGTTATCGTAGCTTGTGTATTGCTTGTAATGGCTGTTCGGAAAATTCCGGTACAGTACGCCAGAAGAACAGTTTCGGGCGACTTTGAACAGGATGTGAACGGAAACCGTCAATGGATTCCATTGAAGCTCAACGCTTCAGGTGTTATGCCGATCATCTTTGCCCAGGCAATCATGTTCATCCCGGCCGCGCTTGCAGGATTATCACAGTCAGAGACTTCACAGTCGATCACTGCGACATTCAGCGACATGTTCGGATTCTGGTATAACTTTGTATTCGCATTGTTGATCATTGTGTTTACATTCTTTTACACGGCAATTACGGTTCCTACAAATAAAATGGCAGATGACCTTAAAAGAAGCGGTGGTTTTATTCCGGGTGTTAAGCCAGGAATGGAAACTTCTGAATACTTGGACAGGATCATGTCTTTAATAACTTTCCCCGGATCTTTATTTCTTGCGTTGATAGCTGTGTTCCCAGCGATTATTGTAAGTCTGATGGATGTGCAACAAGCCTGGGCAATGTTTTTTGGCGGAACGTCATTGATCATTATGGTTGGAGTCGCGATCGACACGATGCAGCAAATCAACTCCTACCTTTTGAACAAGCACTATGACGGCTTGATGAAAAGTGGTAAAAATCGTAAAGCAGTAGCTTAATTTTTATGGCGAAACAATCAGCAATAGAACAAGACGGATCAATCATCGAAGCATTGTCAAATGCAATGTTCCGGGTAGAATTAGAAAACGGGCATATTGTAATTGCTCATATTTCAGGAAAAATGAGAATGCACTACATCAAGTTATTACCTGGTGATAAAGTGAAACTGGAAATGAGTCCTTACGATCTCTCAAAAGCAAGAATTACTTACAGATATTAAATAAGCAGTCAGCTGTTAGCTGTCAGCAATTAGCCAAAAGCTAACGCTGAACGCCGAAAGCTGGAAGCTAAAAGCTAAAAAAATGAAAGTTAGAGCATCAGTTAAAAAGAGAAGTGCCGAGTGCATTATCGTTCGTAGAAAAGGACGTCTTTACGTTGTGAACAAAAAGAATCCTAGATTTAAACAAAGACAAGGATAATTATGGCAAGAATAGCAGGGGTAGACATCCCGAAAAACAAAAGAGGAGTTATCGCTTTAACCTACATCTTCGGAGTTGGCAGAAGCCGCGCGATAGAAGTTTTGCAAAAAGCTGGAGTTAGCGAAGATATCAAAGTTCAGGATTGGAATGATGAGCAGATCGGGGCAATCCGGGACGCAGTATCTTTCTATAAAATTGAAGGCGAACTTCGTTCTGAAGTTTCTTTGAACATCAAACGTTTGATGGACATCGGTTGTTACAGAGGAATCCGTCACAGATCGGGTCTTCCGTTACGCGGACAAAGAACCAAGAATAATTCACGTACTAGAAAAGGTAAGAGAAAAACTGTTGCTAACAAGAAAAAAGCAACTAAATAATAAGTAATATGGCTAAAGCAGCAGCAAAAAAACGTAAAGTTATCGTTGAATCAACAGGCGAGGCTCATATTAGTGCAACCTTCAACAACATCATCATTTCGTTGACAAACAAAAAAGGTGAAGTTATTTCTTGGTCTTCAGCAGGTAAGATGGGTTTCAGGGGTTCTAAAAAGAACACTCCGTACGCAGCCCAGATGGCAGCAGAAGATTGTAGTAAAGTAGCATTGGAGGCTGGATTGAAAAAAGTAAAGGTGTATGTAAAAGGACCAGGAAACGGACGTGAGTCTGCGATCCGTTCTTTGCATAACGGTGGAATTGAGGTAACTGAGATCATCGACGTTACACCAATGCCGCACAACGGATGTCGCCCTCCAAAGAGACGTAGAGTTTAATTTTTTTTATTTATAAGTATAAACCAAGGTAGAAGCAGATTATCGGAGGATTTGACCTGAATTCATAATCTCTATCTTAAATTTTTTAAAATGGCAAGATATACTGGTCCAACAACCAAAATCGCCCGTAAGTTCGGCGAAGCAATCTTCGGAGAAGACAAATCCTTCGAAAAAAGGAATTACCCGCCAGGACAACATGGAATGGCAAAAAAACGTGGTAAAAAATCGGAGTACGCTGTCCAGTTAATGGAAAAGCAAAAAGCGAAATACACTTACGGGATCCTTGAAAAACAATTCCGTGGCCTATTCGTAAAAGCATCTGCTGCACGTGGTGTAACAGGTGAAGTACTTCTTCAACTTTGTGAAGCACGTCTTGACAATGTTGTATTCAGAATGGGTATCGCGCCAACACGCCGCGCTGCACGTCAAATCGTTTCTCACCGTCATATCACGGTAAACGGCGAACTTGTGAACATCCCGTCCTACCACCTGAAAGCTGGAGACAAAGTTGCAGTTCGTGAAAAATCAAAATCTGTTGAAGCTATCGAACGTTCTTTAGCCAATTCTTCTCATGTATATGAGTGGATTACCTGGAACAATGACGTTAAAGAAGGTACTTTCGTTTCCGTTCCTGCAAGATTGCAGATCCCGGAAAACATTAAAGAACAGTTAATCGTCGAATTGTACAACAAATAATAATTGACTTAGTCGAAATTATGGCAATATTTAATTTTCAGAAGCCCGATAAAGTGATCATGATCGATTCAACCGATTTTGAAGGCAAGTTTGAGTTCAGGCCTTTAGAACCGGGATACGGATTGACCGTTGGTAACGCACTTAGAAGAGTATTGCTTTCAGCACTTGAAGGATACGCAATTACATCGGTTCGCATTGAAGGTGTAGACCACGAATTTTCTACTATTCCAGGTGTTGTTGAAGACGTTACAGAGATAATCCTTAACCTGAAACAAGTCCGTTTCAAACGCCAGATCGAAGATGTGGACAATGAATCGGTTACTATTTCCGTATCAGGTAAAGACCAGCTTACTGCAGGTGACTTCCAAAAATTCATCTCCGGATTCCAGGTATTGAACCCGGAACTGGTAATTTGTAACCTTGATAGCAAAATCAACCTTAATTTCGAGCTGACTATCGAGAAAGGACGTGGATATGTTCCTGCAGAAGAGAACAAGAAACAAAATGCTGCTATCGGTACTATCTTTACAGACTCTATTTTCACCCCGGTGAAAAATGTAAAATATACTATTGAGAACTTCCGTGTTGAGCAAAAAACGGATTACGAGAAATTGGTCTTTGAAATCAAAACCGACGGATCTATCAACCCGAAAGATGCCCTTACAGAAGCTGCTAAAACTTTGATCCACCACTTCATGTTGTTCTCAGATGAAAGGATCACCCTTGAAGCTGACGAGATCGCCCAGACCGAGTCATATGACGAAGAGTCTTTGCACATGAGGCAACTGCTTAAAACCAAGCTTGTTGACATGGATCTTTCAGTTCGTGCACTAAACTGCCTTAAAGCAGCTGAAGTTGATACCCTGGGAGACTTGGTGTCATTCAATAAAAACGACCTTATGAAGTTCCGTAACTTCGGTAAAAAATCTTTGACAGAGCTTGACGAACTTGTAGCTGTTAAAAATTTGACCTTCGGAATGGATTTGGCAAAATACAAATTAGATAAAGAATAAATTACTTCATATTTTGCTCTCCAAAGAGGATCGAAGCAAGATGGAGTTAACAAAAACACGTCATGAGACACGGAAAGAAAAACAATCACCTTAGCAGACAAGTCGGACACCGTAAAGCGATGCTCGCCAATATGGCCTGCTCACTTATCGAGCACAAGCGTATCAACACAACCGTTGCTAAAGCAAAAGCGCTTAAACAATTCGTTGAGCCACTTATCACAAAATCTAAGGATGATACAACCCACAATCGTCGTATCGTTTTCGCTTACCTGAGAAGCAAGTATGCAGTAACGGATCTTTTCCGTGATGTAGCTGCTAAAGTTGCGGATCGCCCGGGAGGATACACACGTATCATCAAGGTCGGGAATCGTTTGGGAGATAACGCCGATATGGCGATGATCGAACTTGTAGATTTCAACGAACTTTACAATGGCGGTAAAAAAGAAGTTAAAAAAGCAAAAAGCCGTCGTGGTGGAAAAGCTAAAACTGGTGACGCAACTGCGATCTCTACGTCTGATTCAAGTGCGAACGCATCCGGACAAACAGTTAACCAGAATGAAGTTCAGGATTCACAAACTGACGCTCCGGTTGCTGAAACAGTTGCGCAAGCCACAGAGACTGATTCTCCGATCAACGACGATACGGCTACAAAAGCTCCTGCTATCGAAGACGATAAAAAGGACAAAGCTGAATAAACTTTCATCATTCAATAAAAAAAGGATAGACTTAACGGTTTATCCTTTTTTTTTGGAGTGAAGTGGCATGACCCGAGCGACAGAATTGGCGCACAAAATCTATCGAAGTAATTATTTTGAAGCTATTGCTTCGCCTATTCGCTCTTTAGGAGCTCGGTCCATGCTGTCGGCTATAGCATTTCCCGCTAAAAAATAGCCGCTAGGCTGTGAGCGGAACTAGTTGTTCGTCGCAAACGGATCATTGGTTTTCAGCTTGTTACTATGTGATTTATCTAAATAAATTAGTTAAATTTGAAGATGGAAATATCAAGTTTAACAATTAAACTTATAGTCTTATTAATTCCCGGATTAGTATCATACTTTGTTTATAAGCGGATTACAACACGGCCCAATAAGAGATCAGATTTAATGTTTATTAGCATCTCAATATTTTTAGGCGTAATATCATATTCTATCTTGCAAATATTTAATTTGATATTTTCTTGTTATGACTACGAAGTTTTAAAAACCTTTGAAATAATATCTTCTGATGGATCGAGTTATAATTATGAGACGAGTACTGGCATTCCCTATTTTGAGGTAATTTCAGCAAGTTTTTTTGGTGTTGTTCTTGCTTACCTGTTTGCAGCTATGGACACATATTTGTTAGTCAATAAAATTGGTATATTTTTAAAACTCTCTGTCAAAGAGACCGATGAAACACTATATGCATCATATCTGTCAAAAAAAGAAATTGATTGGGTTTATATAAGAGATTTGAAAAATAATTTAACTTACTTAGGTAAAATTTTTTCCTTAGCAGAAAAGGAGAACATCAAAGAGTTAGTTCTAGAAGAAGCGACGGTCTATTCGTATCCAGATAGTATAAAATTATATGAAGTTCCGTCACTTTATCTATCTTTCAATAGTGATCAAATTATAATTGAACAAGCAAAATTAAAACAATATGACAAAGAAAACGATATCAGCGAGGACCCCTCCGCCATTAACTAGAACTGTACATATTAAAAATGTACAATTTAAGCCTGCATCAACTACTGTGCGTGCAAACGTTGCGCCGCCTCCGCCTGCTCAACCTAAAAAACAAGTAAACCAGTAAAATCAAACTATGGCTGAAAACTTTAAAGCGGAAAATCAAAATTCGCCACCTCATACTGAAACTAGGAGTACACAGATTAAACCTCCAACGCAGACACCAAGAGATAGCGTTTCGCCTCCTCCAGCTGCAATACCATCTCCCAAAAATGATTCTCCGAAAGCCTCAAAATAATGAGGCTTTTTCTTTGAATCGAATTGGCAATATGTTTTCGTACTGATGAGTCCGCTTGTTTCATATAACTTTGAATTGTTACCATAAAAAAGCAGGCCGGAGCCTGCTTTACTATTTACGATACTGCGCTTATGCCAAAGCTGCGCGCCGTTCATCAACCGCAGCCATGAACTGTTCCATTTCTGACAGTTCGAGGCCGGTCCGCGCAAGGTCGACCTGCTTTTCAATAAGGCTTGTGATGCCGAAGTTCTCTCTACGCTCTTCGAGCAGGAACTTTTTGTAAGTAAGGCGGGTTTGCTTGTTGAGTGCCTCCTCGTGCGTCTCGCTGTTCTCGGGAACGGTTGCAAGCACCGCATTGTTCGCCGATATTTCGGCATTGACACCCATCAGCGCATTGGTGATCTCCTGCGCCGTTTGCGCAAACTTGTTCGTGTTGAACTCATCTGTCATTTTTCTGTGGCTCAAATTAGCCTTTTCCCTGGCTGCCCAGCTCAACAGCACATCGCACTCTGCAACTGCCGTGAGGTCTTGTAACGAGTAATTCATAATCAGTATATTAGGTTAATAATACCCAAAGTTGAAAAACTTTATAAAGACCCGTTACGGTTTTTCCGTACATAATGTTAAAGATCCAAGGTGCTTCTTCAAGAGCACTTCTTCGTGCTGCAGAAGTTGCATTTTGAGCTGCAGTTTGAACAGCATCGCAGGCAGCATGCTTCTTTCGGCCCTGGTGTTGCACTGGCTGAGGAATTGAGGGGCCGACTTCATTTTTCCTGCGGGTTTGTTCTCAAAAAAATCCGCAAGCTTCACGCGGCGCATCTCGGCTTCGTGCTTTTTCATCGCGGCTTCGATCTTCTTCTCCATCATCAGCTGCCGGTATCTGTTTTCCCCAAGCATTCTTTCAATCTCGGCCGCAAGCCCTCCCTGTTGTTTCCCGTGCGAAGCCGCAGCACGGGCCTGGGCACCCGGCGCCTGCACATGCGCAAGCATCTCGCTCAGGAGTATAGACGCGTGCGAAGGAAGGCTGCGCTGGCCTGACTCATACATTGAATAATGGCCACGCGGTATACCAAGCAACATTGCCAGATCCGACTGCTTGAGTCCAAGAATGGCAGAAGGTTTTGCTTTTCTCATTTGTTGCATTTTTTTCGTTGCAAAATAAAAGCAACATAAATTTTGCAACAAGGTAATAAATTTATTTCAGCTTTAAATTTCTATCTTGCCGACTATTATTTTCAGGCCAATAATCAAATAATTCGATACAATTATTAATGACAATTATCAATCAGCGGGCAGAATTACAGAACAAAATATGGAAAATTGCCAACGACGTGCGTGGCTCAGTAGATGGATGGGATTTTAAGCATTTCGTACTGGGTACACTGTTCTACCGGTTCATCAGCGAGAACTTTTCCAATTATATAGAAGGTGGCGACGAAAGCATCGACTATGCGGCTTTATCGGATGCGGTAATTACACCGGAAATAAAGGACGATGCAATTAAAACAAAAGGGTATTTCATCTATCCGAGCCAGCTTTTTGTAAATGTTGCCAAAACAGCAAATACGAACGACAACTTGAATACCGAACTGGCCGCGATATTTTCCGCCATTGAAACCTCTGCCAACGGTTATCCGTCTGAAGAAGACATAAAAGGATTATTTGCGGATTTTGATACCACGAGTTCCCGGCTCGGAAACACGGTCAACAACAAGAACAGCCGATTGGCAGCCGTATTAAAAGGAGTCGGAGAATTGAATTTTGGAAAATTCGAAGAGAATCAGATCGATCTGTTCGGCGATGCCTACGAGTTCCTGATCTCCAACTACGCGGCCAATGCCGGGAAATCGGGCGGTGAGTTTTTCACGCCACAGCACGTTTCCAAACTCATAGCGCAACTTGCAATGCACAAGCAGGCATCGGTAAACAAAATATACGACCCGGCGGCTGGTTCGGGATCACTGCTCCTGCAAGCCAAGAAACATTTTGACAACCACATTATCGAGGAAGGTTTCTTTGGACAGGAAGTGAATCATACGACGTATAACCTTGCGCGCATGAACATGTTCCTGCACAATATCAATTATGACAAATTTCACATCGTGCTTGGCGATACGCTTCGCAACCCACAATTGGGCGACGACAAACCCTTCGATGCCATAGTTTCCAATCCGCCGTATTCGATCAACTGGATCGGCAGCGACGATCCAACGCTGATCAACGATGAACGTTTTGCGCCAGCCGGAGTCCTCGCGCCTAAATCAAAGGCCGACTTTGCTTTTGTGCTGCACGCGCTGAGTTATCTTTCGGGCCGCGGGCGCGCGGCGATCGTGTGTTTCCCGGGAATCTTTTACCGTGGCGGTGCCGAACAAAAGATCAGGAAATACCTGGTCGACAATAATTTTGTAGAAACCATCATTTCGCTGCCACCAAACCTGTTCTTTGGTACATCGATAGCCGTAAACATCTTGGTTATGTCTAAAAACAAGACCGAGAACACAACGCAGTTTATCGACGTGAGCGGCGAAGGTTTCTACAAGAAAGTGACCAACAACAATGTGCTTTTGGATGAGCATATCGAGATGATCATGGAAATGTTCGACAGCAAGGAAAATGTTGACCACGTCGCCATATCGGTTGAAAACAGCAAAATTGCCGAAAACGATTACAACCTATCGGTGAGTTCGTATGTAGCCGCCAAGGACAACCGTGAGAAGGTCGACATAGCCCAACTGAATACTGAAATTTCTAAAACTGTAGCAAAGATCAATGCACTACGCACCGACATCGATGCCATTATAAACGAGATTGGAGCATGAATTATTTAGAGAAATTGTTGGATGGGGTTGAAGTGGAGTGGAAGTTTTTAAGTAATGTTGGCAATGTTGTGCGAGGAAAACGACTTACTAAAAAAGAACTTACTGAAAATGGTAATTTTCCTGTTTTTCATGGTGGATTAATTCCTCTGGGTCTTTATCATAAATATAACCGCAGTGCAAATCAGACGATGATCATCAATACTGGCAGTGTTGGTGAAGTCGTTTGGAGTGGAGTAGATTTTTGGTCTTCTGACGGAACTTTTGTAGTGGATACCAACGACAATGTTGAAAATAAGTACTTATATTATCTGTTAAAGACTCAAGAGAAATATCTAAAATCCCAAAAACGTGAAGGCGGTGTACCTACAATTGATAGAATTACAATTGAAAACCTCCAGATCCCAATCCCACCGATTAAAATACAACAAGAAATTGTTCGTATTCTCGACACTTTCACCGGCCTTACAGCAGAACTTACAGCAGAGCTTACAGCACGAAAAAAGCAATATAGCTTTTATCGCGAGCAGTTGTTTAGTTTTGATGACAGGGAAGTTGGCTGGAAGAGTTTAGGAGAAGTTGCAACAATTGGAACAGGAAGTCGAAATACAAATGAATCAGTCATTGGCGGCGAGTATCCGTTCTTTGTACGATCTCAGGAACCGCGCGCAATTAATGAATATGAATTTGACGAAACAGCAATTATTACCGCAGGTGATGGAGTCGGTGTAGGTAAGGTATTTCATTACATCACGGGGAAATACGCACTTCATCAGCGAGCTTATAGAATAGTTGTAACGAATCAGTTTGTCACCTCTAGGTATCTATTCCACTTTATGAGAATAAATTTCGCTAAATACTTAGAAATGACTTCGGTTCATGCTTCTGTCACATCACTTAGGAAACCTATGTTCGAAAAGTATCGTATTCCGGTCCCATCACTCCAAGAACAAAACCGCATCGTCTCCATCCTCGATAAGTTCGATACCCTTACGACATCAATTAGCGAAGGTCTCCCAAAGGAAATCGATCTGCGCAAAAAACAGTACGAATACTACAGAAACTTGCTGCTTACATTTCCTAAACCCGACGCAAAATGACGACTTACAAAACCATAGCCGAATCAAACAATTTTATTGTCCTAGACAAATACACGAAATTCCAGGCGGTGAACGAGGCTCCTGCGGCCTATCAGACAGAGGCCGCGCTTGAGCGTGAGTTCCTCCGCGACCTGATCGAACTTGGTTATGAGAATCCGCCGGGCCTTACTACTCCCGTAGCAATGCTCGCCAATGTACGGATACAGCTTCAGGCGCTAAACGACATGGTTTTTACCGAGGGCGAATGGACGCGTTTTGTGGAAGAATACCTTGACAGGCCAAGCGACAACCTTGTAGAAAAGACAAGGAAACTACATGACAACTATATCCATGATTTTGTTTTTGATGACGGCCATATACAAAACATCTATCTGGTAGATAAAAAAAATATTGCGCGCAACAAAGTGCAGGTGATCTCGCAGTTTGAACTAAAAGGCACGCACGCCAACCGCTATGATGTCACGATATTGGTAAATGGGCTGCCCTTGGTTCAGATCGAACTCAAAAAGCGCGGGGTTGCGATCAGGGAGGCATTCAACCAGGTGCATCGCTACACTAAGGAAAGCTTCAACAGTACCAACTCCTTATTCAAGTTTGTACAGATTTTCGTGATCTCAAATGGTACCGACAGCCGCTACTTCGCAAACACGGTACAGCGAAATAAAAACAGCTTCGACTTTACGATGAACTGGGCACGTGCCGATAATACGTTGATCAAAGACCTCAAAGATTTTACCGCGACATTTTTTCAGAAGAACACGCTTTTGAACGTACTGCTGACGTATTCTGTTTTTGACGTCAGTGATACGCTGCTCATCATGAGGCCTTACCAGATCGCGGCAACCGAACGTGTCTTGTGGAAAATAGCAAGTTCGTATCAGTCTAAAATCTGGTCAAAAACCGAGAGTGGCGGATTTATCTGGCATACCACAGGTTCAGGTAAAACCCTTACGAGCTTTAAAGTGGCCCGATTGGCAACGCAGCTGGATTACATCGACAAAGTGTTTTTTGTGGTCGACCGTAAAGACCTTGATTACCAAACGATGAAAGAGTACCAACGGTTCTCGCCCGACAGCGTCAACGGATCAGACAGTACCGCAGGATTAAAGCGGAATATCGATAAAGATGATAACAAGATTATTGTCACCACGATACAGAAGCTTAATAACCTGATGAAAACAGAGAGCGAGCTTGCCATCTATCAAAAGCAGGTTGTTTTCATTTTTGATGAAGCACACCGCTCACAGTTTGGCGAAGCGCAGAAGAACCTGAAGAAGAAGTTTAAAAAATACTATCAGTTCGGCTTTACGGGAACGCCGATATTTCCACAAAATGCTTTGGGTTCGGAGACTACAGCAAGCGTGTTTGGGAGTGAGCTGCATGCATACGTAATTACCGATGCGATCAGGGATGAAAAAGTCCTCAAGTTCAAGGTAGATTACAACAACGTAAGGCCTCAGTTCAAGAAAATAGAAACCGAACAGGATGAGAAGAAATTAAGTGCTGCAGAGAATAGGACAGCATTGTTGCATCCGGCCCGGATCAGGGAAATTTCAGAATATATTGTACAAAACTTCAGGCAGAAAACCCATCGTACGCCAGGCGGCAATACAGGTTTTAACGCGATGTTTGCCGTTAGCAGCGTTGATGCTGCCAAAAGTTATTATGAAGAACTGACACGTTTGCAGGAGGCGAGCGATAAGCCTCTGAAGATCGCGACAATATTTTCGTTTGCAGCCAATGAAGAGCAAAATGCGATTGGCGAGATTCCCGATGAAACTTTCGAGCCGTCGGCAATGGACACCACTGCTAAAGAATTTCTTGCAAAAGCGATAGGTGATTACAACAGGATGTTTAATATGAACTTTGGTGTCGACAGTGAGTTCCAGAACTATTATCGGGATCTTGCATTACGCGTCAAAAGCAGAGAGATCGACCTGATCATCGTAGTGGGTATGTTCCTGACAGGTTTTGATGCGCCAACGCTCAACACCCTTTTTGTCGATAAGAACCTGCGCTACCATGGCCTGATGCAGGCGTTTTCACGCACCAACCGTATCTATAATGCCACAAAGACGTTCGGGAATATTGTCACCTTTCGGGATTTGGAGCAAGCTACTGTCGAAGCCATCACTTTATTTGGTGACAACAATACCAAGAACGTAGTACTGGAGAAAAGCTACAAAGAATACCTGCAGGGCTTTACCGATATTGCAACAGGAGAAGCAAGAAGGGGTTACATTGATGTGGTACAGGAACTAAATCAAAGATTTCCAGACCCTGATGAGATTGTAACGGAGAGCGATAAAAAAGATTTTGCTAAACTATTTGGGGAATATCTGCGGGTAGAAAACGTACTTCAGAACTATGATGAGTTCACTAATTTAAAAGCGCTCCAGGCGATAGATGCAAATGATCTGGATGCAGTTGAAGCATTTAAAGAAAAACATTTTGTAACCGATGCAGAAATAGCAGCAATGCGCGAGGTCGCAGTTTTGCCAGAACGTACTGTCCAGGACTACAGATCGACATATAATGACATCCGTGACTGGCTCAGGCGTGAAAAAAACGGCGCGGAAGCGGAGGAGTCGAAGATTGATTGGGACGATGTAGTGTTTGAGATAGATTTGCTTAAATCGCAGGAAATAAACCTTGATTATATTCTTGAGCTGATTTTTGAAAACAATAAAAAAACCACCGATAAAGCGGCTTTGATAGATGAGATTCGCCGGGTGATCCGCGCCAGTATAGGTAACCGTGCAAAAGAAAGTTTGGTCGTCGATTTTATAAACGAAACCGACCTCGACACGATCCAGGACAAAGCAAATGTAATAGACTCGTTCTTCGCTTTTGCGCAGGGAAAACAAAAAGCAGAGGCGTCAGCGTTAATTACTGACGAAAGCCTGAACGAGGACGCAGCCAAGCGATATATTACGGCTGCGTTAAAACGCGAATACGCAAGCGAACAAGGCACGGAACTCAACGCGATCCTGCCAAAGATGAGTCCGCTGAACCCTCAGTATTTGGCCCGGAAACAAAGTGTGTTCCAAAAGATCAGCGCGTTTGTAGAAAAGTTCAAAGGTGTTGGAGGCAGGCTGTAAGATGAAGTAGCCGACATTGAAATAATGGAGAAGTTCAATAACAAATACCGCATACCGTCTGCACGTTATCCTAACTGGGATTATAGCTCCGCAGGGGCGTATTTCATTACTATTTGCACCCACAACAGGGAGCATTATTTTGGCGAAATTGCAAGAGACCAACTGCAATATTCGAACATCGGTATCATTGCCGATATTTTATGGCACCAAATTCCATATCACCGTCAGAATTTGGAATTAGGGGAATTTGTGGTAACGCCCAATCATGTGCATGGGATATTGATGATTGCGCCGTCATCCATAGAGACGTTGCACGCAACGTCTGTATCATCATCATCCGATCAGACGTTGCATGCAACGTCTCTACCACCAATACCACCAAAACCCAATTCAATTTCCACCATCGTCCGTTCGTATAAATCGGCCGTTACCAGACACGCCCACCGATTCGGATTTGAATTTCAATGGCAAACCCGTTTCCACGACCACATTATTCGTGATGATCGATCGTTTCAAAAGATTTCCGAATATATCATTAACAACCCTTCTAACTGGCGAGGTGATAAATTTTTCTAATCTGAATAACCATAATTTCACAAAAAGACAACAGCATATACATCATCACCATCATCATCATCCGTACAGACGTTGCATGCAATGTCTCTGCCCAAATTAAAAACCCGGACTAAACCGGGTTTTTTATATTACTAAAAGAAAGACGCTTGCTCCACTATTCCTTAACGAACTTCAAAACTTCTTTTGCCCCGGCGTGCTGTACTTCAATAAAGTACATTCCGCCTGCCAGTGCGCTTACATCGACCACGCAATCCATCGCGTTAACGCCGTTACGGTGCGAAACCTTGCGGCCATTTAAGTCGTAGACCGCAATTCCCGAGATCTGGTCATGGCTCGTGATGGTCAGTTCGGCGTTTGCGGGGTTAGGATATAAGGCGATGCTGCTACGGGTAAAGCCGGGCGTTGCCAGGTTCTCCGAAACAACCGTTGTAGCCATATTGGTCACGATCGGAAAGTTGTGGTCGAAGTAGATCTGGGCCTGGGCGCTGAAACTGTCGCCTACGCTAAGCGTAGGCAGCGTCCTGATCTTATAGGCAACATATCCGTCATTATTGGCGTCGTTAAAGGGCAGGTCGATCCCTTCAAAAATAAATTCAACCTCATTGCCATTTACAACTTCCGTGCGGAAGCCATGGCTGGAACCAAGAGGGATCAGTGTGGTTATATCAAATTTGCCGGTATCCACCACTTCTTTAACGACGATGTTTGCCGCAGTGGCGCTGCCGGTATTTTCAAACCGGATCCTGTAATGCACATAATCGCCCACGTGCGAAAGAGCAATAACCGGCCCCTGCATGCAGGTGATATCATTCGGATCATACGAATTAACAAGGACCTGGTCCGAATTAAACGTGTTGTCGCCGGGCTGCTGGTCAGCCGGAACCGAATTTATCGCTGCGGAATACGTGACCGTATCGCCGCCGTTCAGTGGAAAATCAGGATCTGTAGGCGTGTTCATCAACAGTGTAAATTCGATCTCACGCGATTCAAACGGATGAAGGTCGGTATAATTCCACGATAGGCTGCCTGGTGCCATCGTTGCTGTTGCAGGAGACGACTCCACAAAGTTACTGACATCGTCATTGTAAGCCAGGCTGAGAGAACCGGAAACCGACGTGTTCCCTTTGTTCCTGTAAATAAGCTTGTAATCCGCTTCAAAGCCCGGGCGTGCCGGATTGACAGCCATTAAATAAACCTCTACATCGCTGAAAGTTTCGGCAGGAGTAATGCAGAAATCCTGGATATACGGCTCGGCAGCATTAGGGAATGTTACTTCAACTGTGGGCGGGTTTACGATCCAGTGTTCCAGATCTACAAGCTGGCTGCTTACGACGTGGCTTCCTTCAGGCAGTGTATGCGAATAGCCGTTGGTGCTGTCTGCATAGAACATATCGGTATCCAGGCCATTGCTGGCCGAAAGCTGCAGGTTAAAGACCGGTCCGTATGTGTTGTTCGAACAGCCACTACCGGAATCAACCAAAATATTGCCGCTGATCTCGTGATAATCGCCACCAAGCGTAAACGAGCAGTACGGATTTATGACCGCCGGCGCCTCAACGTTGTCATAGCCGCTTGTTACGGTTTCTATTTCGGAACGGTCTACGCAGATGAACTGTATCGGAGTATTGTAGGCACCGAAGCTTTGCAGCGCATGGCCATTCTTTAAGATCAGTTCAGTAATATTTGAATCGAATATGCTGAGGATGTCTGTGGTGACGGTCGAAAGATCTATAGGCTGCTGCAACGGTAGTGAGTTCAGTGTCAGGAATTGCACTCCGCTTATATCCGACAAAGCGATCTGGTCGGTAGCAAGATTGTTGATGCTCAGCCTTCCGTCTAAAAGCGAGCTAATATAGCCAAATTCACAATTGCTGACAGTGACCGCCTCACTGATCTTCCATAGGACTACATTACCGGCTACAGCGGTATTGTCGGTAAGGGAAAACGATTTTACTCCGATCACACTTACATCGACCAGTGCCTGATCATCGAAAACCAGATCTAAGTTCGACGCAGTATCCTCATACCCATCCATTATAAAATCAAGGGTCGCCAGTGCCGGTGATGCGTCAGAGCCAATTAAAGTGTGCAGATTATTATTGTATCGGAAAGCAAATTCTTCCAAAACGGTGCAGTTTGAGATATCGAGTGTGCTTCCGGTGAAGTCCTCTATCGTCAAATATTTAAGCGCGGGCATTCCTGACAGATTCAAGGTCGAATAGCTACCGGCGAGGATCCGCAGTTCCTCAAGGTTGTTGTGGGTTCCAAATATCAGGTTGTCGGTCAGGAAAGAACTCTGCACCCTGACATATTCGAGGTTGGGAAGGTTCGTGAGGTTAAATACAGGGTTGGTGAACCCGGTGTTTTCCAGCACGAATTGAGTAAGCGCCGGATTATTGAATGTAAAAGCGGGAATTGTTGAAGATAACTTGAGGTATTGCAAGTCCGGCCATATGCTTGTGTCGAGCGAAGGAATTTGTATCGTGGTGACCGTAAGACGCTGCAGGTTCTCAAAATGTTCGAATCCGCCGATGCTCTGGATACCGTGGGCAACCGTACTAAAGGTAAAGCCTACCACCTGCGCCGCCTCGCTGTACTGGATCTGGCCATCATTGTTAATGTCGGCATCCGAATCAAATACATTATCCGCATTGGTATCAACGCAAACTTTCGTCGTAAGATAAACCAGGAGGTCAGGGTCGCTGAACTGGATATTCTGGCTGAAACCCAATATGGAAAACAGAAGTACGGCTAAGGTAATTTTGTGCATGGGGACAAATTTTAGCGATTATGGTTGTTGTTGTTTTGCAGTTGCTTCAAATATAAAAAAAAGATTGTCAAATAAGCACGGATAGGTGCAAGTCGCTTCATAAGCAGGACGATAGCAGTCAAAAATAAAGTTGAGCAAGAGGTGAAATTTTAGCACTTTCAGGCCTTTGACCTGTGACTCAGCAAAAGCGTATTGGCGAAGCAATATGCGGCAATTCCCTTACTTATAACCTTCCGCCAGGCTCCCCAGCAATTGCAGCCAATTCACTCCGCCATAATTTTCTCCCAGCCTCACAATAACGACATTGTTCGCCGGATTCACATAGATGTACTGGCCTAAAATTCCCTGGGCCGCAAAATCTCCTTTATCATTCGGAAGCCACCACTGAAATTTGTAGTGTGACGGCTGTCCTTTAACCGTATCCGCTTTTGTAGATTGGGTAACCCACGATTCTGATACGATCTGTTTGCCATTCCATTTTCCTTTGTTCAAGTATAACCGGCCAATTTTTGCAAAGTCACGGGCACGAGCGTTAATGCAGCAAAAGGTCTTCTCCAGTCCGTTTTCTTTTCTATCCAGGCTCCAGCTCGCGTCGTACTCCATCTGTAGCGGAGTCCAGATCTTTTCCTGTAGATATGAAGTGATCGTTTGTCCTTTCAGCGCACGCTCCAAAACCAAACCGAGCATTTGCGTATCGCCACTGCTATAGCTGAATCTCGCACCAGGTTCATTCTGAAGTTTTCGCTTAAACACAGCCTTGCGTAAATCCCGGCCATAATAATAGGTTCCCGCATCAGCAAACGGATTTGCATAACTTTCGTCAAAGCGGACGCCCGACATCATCTGCAACAGATGCCGGACCGTAACTTTTTCAAGCCCGTTTTCCTTCAACTCCGGTATATAGTTCGTCACCGGCTCATCGATCGACTTGATCAACTTATCGTCGAGTGCGCAGCCGATCAGTAGTGAAGTTACCGATTTAGCCATTGAAAACGATGCGACAACTGAGCCTTCATCATAACCGTTGAAATATTTTTCATACTGGATCGTATCGTTTCTGATGACAAGGAACGCAACGGTTTTGTGCTCTGCAAGAAAGCCGTCAAACGACTCCTGCTTTCCATTTACAGTTAAAGATTTGGGCGCTTTTGCAATTGCGGCAACAGGAAAAGCAAACTTAGTTTGTGAATCAGCTTTTAATTCCCGCGAGGGAAAAATCTCGTGATCAGTAATGTTCGCAAAATTGTAATATACATAGCGACCCACTTTACATGAACTGCATGATAATATCGTAATCAGCAACAAACCAAAATTTAGATATTTTCTCATTGGAAAAATTTTGATAAATATAGAACAATGTTTATTTGACAGCCACGAATTCACGAATTATGTATTAGGATATACTATAGAATGAAGTAAATTTGTGAAATATTTGAAGCTAGAAGAATTCAAATCTGCGACTCGAGCGCTAGCGAACAGGCGAAGCAATCTGTGGCCATTTTTCGCAAACTATTCGTGAATTAGTGGCAAAACTTCTAACTTTGCACCCGCAACTAACTACTACATGAAATACACAACAAGACAAAAAGCAATACTTCTTCTTTCTGACGGGACCGTTTTCTACGGAAAATCAATTGGAATTGAAGGAACGACGTTCGGTGAAATCGCGTTCAATACCGGAATGACCGGATACCAGGAAATCTTTACTGACCCGTCCTATTACGGACAGATCATGGTGACGACAAATCCGCATATCGGGAATTACGGCGTCAACGATATCGACATTGAAGCAGATAAGATCATGATCAGCGGACTCGTATGCAAGAACTTCAGCTTCAACCATTCGCGTCCAAACTCATCAGGAAGCCTTGAAGATTACTTCAAAAAGCACAACCTGATCTGTATTTCGGATGTCGACACCCGCGCACTCGTTGGTTACATCCGTGACAACGGAGCAATGAACGCAATAATATCAACTGACGGAACTCCGGTCGAAGGTTTGAAAAAGTTGCTGCAGGAAATTCCGGACATGAAAGGACTCGAACTCGCATCACGTGTGTCAACCAAAGAGCCTTACTACATCGGAGAACCAACTGCAACATACAAAATCGCAGCGCTTGACCTCGGGATCAAAAAGAACATCCTCAGGAATCTCGCCAAACGCGATTGTTACATAAAAGTCTTCCCCTACGATACTTCGTATGAGGAGATGAAGAAATTCGCGCCGGACGGCTTCTTCCTGTCGAACGGTCCCGGAGATCCGGAACCTTTATTGGTTGCGCAGGAAACAGCCAAAAAGATCCTTGCTGCAAACGATCCTTTATTCGGGATTTGCCTCGGGCACCAGATCCTTGGATTAGCAAACGGGATCTCGACGTACAAAATGTTCAACGGCCACCGCGGGATCAACCATCCCGTTAAAAACGTATTGACAGGTGAAGGTGAGATAACATCGCAAAATCATGGTTTTGCAGTCAATAAAGAAGAACTTCTCAAGCATCCCGACTTCGAGATCACGCACCTACACATCAACGACGATACAGTTGCCGGAATGAAAATGAAAAGCAAGAACGCATTTTCGGTACAATATCATCCGGAAGCATCGCCTGGCCCGCACGATTCAACATATCTGTTCGACCAGTTTATCGAGAACATCAAGAATCAAAGCAGCAATTAAGCTGCTTTTTTTATGCGCCGGCAAAAATATCGTGTTGAGTACTACATCGATTACGTCAACAAATACTTCTTTTTTTGCTATTGCCGTTGTTACAGATGCAATATATTTGTAGATAGTATAATTTTAAAACATTCACAAATGAGCATAATCATCAAAATCCACGCACGGCAGATATTTGATTCGCGGGGAAATCCTACGATCGAAGTCGACGTTGTCACTGAAAACGGCGTTTTAGGACGTGCTGCGGTTCCGTCAGGAGCATCGACAGGCGAACATGAAGCAGTTGAATTGCGCGACGGCGGAAAGAACTTCCTTGGTAAAGGAGTTTTGAAAGCAGTCCGCAATGTCAACACTTTGATTGCCGAAGAGCTTCTCGGAATTTCGGTATTCGAACAAAACCTGATCGACCGCAAGATGATTGAGCTTGATACGACGCATAACAAAGGGAATTTAGGTGCGAATGCGATCCTCGGAGTTTCATTGGCTGCAGCCAAAGCAGCGGCGAACGAACTTAATATGCCATTATACAGGTATATTGGCGGAGTTTCAGCAAACACGCTTCCGGTTCCGATGATGAACATCATCAATGGTGGCTCGCATTCTGATGCGCCGATCGCGTTCCAGGAATTCATGATCATGCCGGTGAAGGCAAAAACCTTTACTGAAGCGATGCAGATGGGGACAGAGATCTTCCATCACCTGAAAAAAGGTCTTCATGACCGCGGACTATCGACTGCTGTTGGTGATGAAGGTGGATTTGCTCCAAATCTCGCAGGCGGGACTGAAGATGCGCTTGATTCGATCAAAAAAGCGGTTGAAAGCGCAGGATATAAATTTGGTGACGAAGTGATGGTTGCACTTGATTGCGCGGCGTCGGAATTTTTTGTCAACGGAAAATATGATTATACTAAATTCGAAGGTGCAACGGGGAAGATACGTACGTCGACCGAACAAGCCGAATATCTTGCTGAACTTGCTGCGAAATATCCGATCATTTCAATTGAAGACGGAATGCATGAAGATGACTGGGACGGCTGGAAATATCTAACTGACCTGATCGGAAATAAAACGCAATTGGTTGGAGACGATCTATTTGTAACAAATGTTGAACGTCTTGCAACGGGGATCGAAAGAGGGATCGCCAATTCGATTTTGGTAAAAGTGAACCAGATCGGAACACTTACAGAGACGATCGCAGCAGTGAATATGGCCCATAACGCCGGATATACTTCGGTAATGTCACACCGTTCAGGAGAAACAGAAGACACGACGATCGCTGATTTAGCGGTGGCACTGAACTGTGGCCAGATCAAAACCGGCTCGGCATCAAGATCTGACAGGATCGCAAAATACAATCAACTTTTAAGGATAGAAGAAGAATTGGGAAGTACAGCTTATTTTCCGGGAGTGAAAGCATTTAAGATAAGATAATTTGCATTTCCAGTACAAAATCAACCCGGCAAATGGTCGGGTTTTTTTTATGGCTATAACCATGGCAGGACAGAATTAGCAAAAGTAAAAGACGCGTATATTAACGTTGAACGTTTCGAATTCTCACCCAAAAGCTGCGTATTCTCATTACCTCGTTTACAATTAAAAGGAAATACTACATTTGTTTCAGACTGTTCCTGAACACAATGAAAATAAAAGTACTTCTGCTGCTCGCATCATTATTCATCACCTCCATGTCATTGGCCCAGTCGAAGGCGGACAGTCTTGTCTCGATACTTCCAAAAGCCAAAAATGACATCGATAAAGCAAACCTGCTTAACGCAATTGCAGATGAATTCAAATCTTCAGATCCTGTACAAGTACATAGTTATGCTTCCCGGGCACTCGCGCTTTCGCGGAAAATTAAATATCCTCTCGCCGAAGGGAATGCTCTGTTGAACCTTGGAAATTCGAATATTATCCTCGGGAACTATCCTGAAGCTCTGACACACTTTCTCGCAGCCCAGCAGGTTTTCGAAAAAGAAAATGCTGCAGATGGCGACATAAAAAGGGCACTCGTACGAACTTACGGCAGCATCGGAATTGTATTTTCGGAGCAAAGCAACTATGCAAGGGCACTTCAATATCATTTAAAAGCTGTGCGGATAGCGGAAAATCTGCAGGATTTTGAGAAGACAGCGCGTTTATATAATAATATCGGTGTTGTTTACCAGGCGCTTGAATCCGATTTTAAAGCGCTCGATTATTTTATTAAAGCACAAAAACTTCAGGTTAGGATCGGTGATCCCACAGTTGGTTTTACTGCCACGAACATCGGCAATATTTATCTCAGGCAGAAGGATGCATCCAAAGCAGCCGAGTTTTATCAGCAGGCGCGAGATCATTTTCAGAAAAACCCGAATGCACGCGGGCTGGGGGAGTTATATAACAACATTGCCTTATATCACAAATCCGGCGGTAACGCGTCGGAAGCCGAAAAATTGCTCCGTCAGGCGTTGTTGCAGTTTGGACAGATCGATGATAAGTTTGGCGCAGCCGACACGTATTTGCACTTGAGCCAACTTCAATTCGATGGCAGCCATTACAATGAAGCTTTAGCATCGGCTAATAAGGCACTGTCGTATGCCACTGAACTGAAGATTCCCGATCAGATCATCGCATCTGAAAAATTACTGGGCAGTATCTATCAACAACAAGGTAATGATGCAGAAGCCCTACAACATTTCCAGGCTTACAGCAATGCGAAAGATAGCCTGGCAAATCATGAGAACGTCCGCAGAAGCGTGCAAGCCGAGATGAACTTCGAATTTGAAAAGAAGGAGGCACTTCAGAAAAAAGACAATGAAAAAAGGGAATTGCTATATGCGGAACAATCCAAAAGGCATCAGTTGCAAATGGGATTTGGTGCATTATCGATTCTGTTGCTGTGTGGTATCGCATTCTTGATCTACAGCCGAACCCAACTTAGAAAAACGCTGACACTTCAAAAAGAGCTGGCGGAATACGAGCAGAAAGCGTTGCATCTGCAGATGAACCCGCACTTTGTATTTAACTGCCTGGGTTCGATATCGAGTTTTATAGTCCAGAACGGGACCGATTCGGCAATCAAATATCTGTCAAAGTTTTCCAAACTGATGCGGCTCACACTCGAATATTCAAAAGAATCTTTAATTCCCATTGATAAAGAAATCGAGAGCCTGCAGAATTACCTTGAGCTCGAACAGCTTCGATTTAATCAAAAATTCGAATTCAGCATCACAAAAAGTTCCGATATCGAAGATGATATGGCGCTGCCACCCTTATTGTTGCAACCATTTGTCGAAAATGCGATAATCCACGGACTGATTCCGAAAAAGGAACAGGGTAATATCAGCATTTCATTTGCCGTCCTGGCAGAATGCCTTATTTGTACGATCGCCGATAACGGGATCGGCTTTGAGACCTCACAGGAAATAAAAGAAAATCTCGTAAGCGTGCACAAGTCAATGGCATTAGACATCACACGGAAACGTCTCGAGATGATGGAAGCATCAACATCGCGGAAAGCGAAAGTCGAAATAAATGAGATCAAAAATGATGCTGGCGAAGTAACCGGAACAACCGTAAAGTTAAAACTTCCGATACAATACATCCAAACATAAACTTCCAAAGTATAAATTCCGATCTGAAGTCCTGACGCTAAAATCTCAAATTTTTAAACCCTAAGCCCTAAGCCCTAAGCCCTACACCCTACACCTTACATCTTACACCCTGAACCTTGCACCTATGATAAAAGCACTACTTATAGACGATGATGCCAACCTCCGCAACGGATTGAAAACGATGCTGCAGCGATATGCGCCTGAAATTTCAATAATTGGCGAGGCCGACAGCGTAGAAACCGGAATTACAGCGATCGATCTGGAAAAACCGCAGGTAGTTTTTCTTGACATCCAATTAACAGACGGAACAGGTTTCGATATTTTGGAGCAGCTTGCGCTGAAAAACGGTAAGTCGTCTTTTCATATTGTCTTTATAACGGCGCACGAACAGTATGCGATCAAAGCATTCCGGTTCAGTGCACTTGATTTCCTGCTGAAGCCTGTCGATCCTGAAGAGCTTCAGAAGGTGATTGAAAAAATAAAAAATGTGCTTGAGAAAAATGACAGTTATGCGCACATTGACTTGTTATTGGAAAACATCCGAAAGAAAGTTGACAATTTTAAAAGGATCGCACTTTCCACATCTGACGGGATTCACTTGTTTGAGATCAGCGATATCATCCGCTGCGAAAGCGAAGACAATTATACAAAGTTCTATATCAAGAACAACAAGCCGGTGCTGATATCAAAAACTTTGAAGGAATATGAGGATTTACTGACTGAGCACGGTTTTGAACGTATTCACCAATCGCATTTGATCAACCTGTCCTATCTGAAATCTTATATCAGGAAAGATGGCGGATATGTAGTGATGGCCGACAACAGCAACCTGCCAATTTCACAAAGAAAAAAGGAACGGCTGCAGGAGTTGCTGAAGACCTTGTAACGAATTCTAATTCAAAGGCTGTTGTTGCTCAATCAGCACGATTCGATGAAGGCAAAGCCTTTACATTTATATCATCAAATAAATAATTTATTATGAAAAATATATTACTTATCCTGCTTCTGGTTACAGGTCTATCGCACGGGCAATTTATTGTGACACCAAGTCCGTATGAGCAGTGTGATGACAACAACGATGGAATCGGCCAGTTTGATCTGACATTAAAAAATTCGGAGATACTAGCTTTCACGGATCCATCGACAAATTCTGTGCACTACTATGAAAGTTCATTCGAGGCGTCTGGTGATATAAACGAAATTGTAGGCCCCTACGTCAATATTGAGCCAGGAAGTCAGACGGTTTTCGTCCGTGTCGACGATACGGTCAACGGAACATCGGAATTTACGACATTGACTCTTATCGTCAATCCTATACCGATCATAGTTGCACCGCAATCAATGTTTGTCGTCGATAGTCCTTATGACGGTTTTGCGATCTTTGATCTGACCTCGCAGGAAGCAATGATGTCCAACAACCAGGCAGCTTATGGGTTTTCGTATTATTTGTCAGAAATAGATATGATGAATGGAACCAATACTTTAGTTGCGCCAGCTTCGTATTCCAATATTTCAAATCCCCAGCGAATTTATGTCCGCGTTACACAAAATACTGGCTGCGGTACCTTTACTAGTTTTGATATTCTAGTGATCCAGCAGGACGATATTGTCTTTATACCTGATGTCAATTTTAAAACGAAGCTCGTAGCTGCAAGCCCGTTGAACAACACCGCCACAAACGCAGCGGGAACGCACATTACAGTCGATGTTTCGGGCGATGGAGAAATCCAGATAGTAGAAGCACTCGCGGTGAGAGGATTGAATTTACCCTTCATACAAGCTTCCTCTATGGAAGGTATTATGAGTTTTACGAACCTGGAGGAATTAGATATAACTAATAATGGATTAGCTTCTTTAAATATTTCTGGTCTCACCAGCCTTAAAAAGCTCAATTGCAATCTCAACCCTTTAATATCGATAGATCTGACAGGCTTACCTAATCTGGAAGAATTGCATGTATATGCGTGCCTGCTTAATTCTATTGATGTTTCACAATTACCGGCACTCAAATACCTCGACTGCGGAAGTAATGAGTTCACGACGCTTAACGTTTCCAGTTTGACAAACCTTGAAGTATTAGACTGCGTTTACTGCCATTTAACATCATTAACGCTTACAGGCGCCAACAATCTTCGCGAACTTGACTTATATGCAGGGAATACTTTGACAAGTTTGAATCTTGCCGGGTTGACACAGCTGGAGAGGCTTATCTGCCCTAGCAATCAAATTGAAAGCCTGGATCTTTCGCCGGTTCCGGCATTAAAAGTTTTGTCGGTCGGTGGTAATCAATTTACGGAGCTAAACTTATCGAATGTCATAAATCTTGAGACCTTGTTCTGCGAATATTCACTTCTCACGGAAATCGACGTCAGCATGTTGCCTCATTTGGATATGTTCCACTGCAACAACAGTAATTCATTGACCTATATTAATATGAAAACAGGGTCATTGATCAGTGATTTTTCAGCTGTCAATACTCCTAATCTACAATTCGTATGTGCCGGTGAAGATGAAATAGTTTATTATCAGGATAATTTTGGGACTGGTCAGCCAAACATAAACTCGTTCTGTTCCTTCACTCCTGGTGGTGATTTTAATACTGTTCAAGGAACGGTCCGTTTTGATGGCGAAAACAATGGTTGCAGTATTTCAGAGGCTGGAATGCCATTTGTCAAGATCGGGATTTCAGGAGCTGACGGACAAAGCGCAGCTTTTACCAAC
>DASVRQ010000036.1:0-7315 GCA_036388535.1 Flavobacterium sp.
AGTAGGACAGGAGGAAGCAATTGAAGCTGTTTCAGATGCTATTCGTCGTAGCCGTGCCGGACTGCAAGATCCTAAACGTCCGATTGGTTCGTTTATCTTTTTAGGTACAACCGGTGTTGGTAAAACTGAGCTTGCTAAAGCACTTGCTGACTACCTGTTTGATGATGAAACTATGATGACCCGCATTGACATGAGTGAATACCAGGAGAAGCATAGTGTGAGTCGTTTGGTTGGTGCGCCTCCGGGATATGTTGGTTATGATGAAGGCGGACAATTGACTGAAGCCGTTCGTCGCAAGCCGTATTCTGTAGTCTTGCTTGATGAGATCGAAAAGGCGCATCCGGATACATTTAATATTCTTCTTCAGGTTTTGGATGAAGGAAGACTGACGGATAACAAAGGCCGGACTGCCGATTTCAAGAATACGATCATCATCATGACCTCCAATATGGGAAGTGCGATTATTCAGGAGAAATTTGATACGCTTAAGGGCGGAATCGAAGCTGCGACCGAAGCGGCTAAAACCGAAGTCCTCGGATTGCTGAAGCAGACCGTTCGGCCGGAGTTCATCAACCGTATCGATGAGATCGTGATGTTCACACCATTGACGACCGCAAATATCACTAGAATTGTCGGGCTGCAACTTAAAAGTGTGACCAAGATGTTGGCACAGCAAAATATCACACTTGACGCCACACCTGAAGCAATTGAATATCTGTCTGCAAAAGGTTATGATGCCCAATATGGGGCAAGACCAGTAAAAAGAGTAATCCAACGGGAAGTTCTTAATAAGCTTTCTAAAGAAATTCTGGCCGGAAACGTTAAGACTGACAGCATCATACTTCTCGATAATTTTGATGGTGAATTGGTATTTCGCAACCAAACGATACCAACGGAAGTCTAAAATATAAAGCTTCAGTTCCGACTGGAGCTTTTTTTGACTCAAACTTTAGTATTACGTTAGGAAGCTGCCGAATTGTTATTTGGTAACTTTAAGTATGTAATTAAAAAATTTGAACTTATGAGCAAAAAAGTAGCCATTTTGGCAACCGACGGATTTGAAGAAAGTGAATTGAAATCGCCAAAGCAACATATCGAAGAACAAGGTTGGACCGCCGATATTATCAGTATCAAATCTGGTAAAATTAAGGCGTGGGCCGATGGAGATTGGGGCGACAGTTATAAAGTTGATTTTACTCTTGATGAAGTATCGGCAAGCGATTATGATGCGCTGGTATTGCCCGGCGGCGTGATAAATCCCGATAAACTACGTGTAAATGACCAGGCAATCTCGTTTGTGAAAGGATTCTTTGAAGCGAAAAAACCGGTTGCTGCAATTTGCCATGGTCCGTGGACATTGATAAATGCAGATGTTGTAAAAGGCCGTGAAATGACATCGTATAATTCGATCAAACAGGACTTGATCAATGCCGGAGCCGTTTGGTCGGATCAGGAAGTTGTGGTCGACCAAGGACTGGTAACAAGCCGTGATCCTAATGATTTACCCGCATTTAACCGCAAAATGGTTGAGGAAATTAAAGAAGGAATCCATTCTAACGCCTGACAGAACAAATTTAATTAAGAACGTCGGTAAAGCCGGCGTTTTTTTTTGCTCTATTGTTACAGAATAAATTTATAGTTTTGTATTCATGAAAAAATGGATACCTCTCCTATTTTTTGCCGTTGCTGCGGCACGTGCCCAAAGTTTGGATACAGTTTTAGCGGCTATCGAAACGCCTGAAAAAGTATATCGGATAACCGAAACAGAGACAAAGCCTGAACCGGCAAACGGGATGTTTACGCTAACAAGGTTCATCAGTACGAATTTCAAGATCCCCGCTATTAGTAATAAAAAACTAACAGTATTTGTAAGCTTCATCGTTGAAAAAGACGGCTCGCTGTCTGATCTGCATTTTGTCCATTACCTCGCAGAAGCTTTATATGAAGACAAATTTGCAAATGGTAATGATCCTTCTGATGCCGCCTACGAAGCCGCCCAACTTAACCTTATTGAACCCGAAGCAGTTCGCGTATTGACCTTATTTCCAGATATATGGAAACCCGCAACAATTAAGGACGTTCCGGTACGATGTTTCTACAACCTTCCAATTGTTTTTAATATCGAATAAAAAAAGCCGACATCAGTCGGCTTTTTTTATCAATGAAATTATTTTAGTCCCTTGTAAAACTTATGCTCATTCCACCTTGTGACAAAGTGAACTCTGTTTTTTTCTCATTAAATTGTAATGACAAGCCACCTTCGTCAAAAACGAACTTGTCTTTTCCGTCCGGTTTTAACGGAAATGAACCCTGACCCGTTGCCTGTGCCATTAACAATCCATTTTCCTCCGTAAAAGTGATTTTCAGAGGGACCTGTTTACTTGAAAATGTTCCGATATAAGCATCAAGAATTACATCTTTTTCCATGGTGCTTGTAGCAGATGACCAAGAATTGTTCTGCGGATTCTGATCAGGAAAAACATGCTCCGGATCGATTGTGA
This sequence comes from Flavobacterium sp., assembly GCA_036388535.1. Taxonomy (GTDB): domain Bacteria; phylum Bacteroidota; class Bacteroidia; order Flavobacteriales; family Flavobacteriaceae; genus Flavobacterium. The sequence goes on from DASVRQ010000036.1 coordinate 2,502, forward strand.
TACTTTCGATTTCTTCGGTTGAAGCATGTCGGAATGTCCAGCTCGTGTTTCGCTGCCAGATTTCAACCGGCAGTTTCACCCGATTGACCTTTCCGCTTTTAAGACGAACGTCCATCACAACCGGCATCGGCAGTTGCTCCAGATTATCAATTGTAATTACGGCTCCTCTTGAAGGGTCGTTTTTCACATACATGACTTTCGAAATTGCCTGGTCAAACTTCCATTTGTTTAAAAACCAACCTCTCCAAAACCAACCAAGGTTCTCGCCTGCTACATTTTCCATCGTCCGGAAAAAATCATCAGGAGTTGGATGTTTATATGCCCAACGCTCGATGTATGTCCTGAATGCGTTGTCGAACCTTTCCGGGCCAAGGATCTGCTCGCGCAAAATAATCAACCCTTCACCCGGTTTTGTGTATGCCAATAATCCCAGATTAGATTCCCGGAGATTATCGGGTGCGGTCATCACCGGCTCTAGGCCTTCATAAGTGAAGATTCCGGCCATCTGATGCATGTCTGATTTTGGTGTTTTGTATTCACCATTATTAAAGTTTGCAGAACTTATTGAATTAATAAAGGTGTTGAATCCTTCGTCCATCCAGGCGAACATGCGTTCATTCGACCCTACGATCATCGGAAACCAAATATGTCCGAACTCGTGGTCTGTCACTCCCCATAGATCAACGTTTTTAGCTGTCCATTCGCAGAATACGATTCCGGGATATTCCATTCCGCCTACTATCGACGCCACATTGACAGCCGCAGGATACGGATACTCATACCATTGCTTCGAATAATGTTCAATTGAAGATTTCGTGTATTCAGTTGATCGGCTCCAGCCTGCATTGCCATTGCTCTCAACCGGATACGCTGAAATTGCAATCGATTTTTTTCCGCTTGGAAGGTTGATACGGGCTGCATCAATTATAAATGCCGCAGATGATGCCCACGCGATATCACGTGAATTCTTCATCCTGAAGTGCCAGTTAAGCGTGGTTTTTCCTGACGGACGCGACGAAGTATTTAGCACCTCGTCAGCAGATCGGATGATTGTCGTTTTGTCGCTTTGTGCCGCCGCAGCCCATCTTTTCTGTTGTTCTGCAGTATAGACCTCAGCCGGATTGACGAGTTCACCTGAACATACAACAATATGATTTGCAGGAGCTGTAATATTTACATCAAAATCCCCATACTCAAGGTAAAATTCACCTGCTCCAAGGTAAGGTTCAATATTCCAGCCTTTTACGTCGTCGTAAACGCACATACGTGGATACCATTGTGCAACAGCAAATATTTTTCCGTTTTGCGTATCCAATACTCCCATTCTATCCGATCCATAAATTGGTGAAATGAATGAAAAGTCAATTTTTAATTTGACAGATCCGCCGTTAGCCGCCAATTCCTGCGGAAGAACCACTTGCATTCTTGTGTCCGATATTGTAAATTTAACTTCCTGTTCGGTTGATTTACCTTTGGAAGTACTCACTACTTTAACCGATTTTATCCTGTGGCCGCCTTCAAAAAGTTGTCCGCGTGCGCCATTTCTGCTGCCGTTTATCGGAACCACGGCATTTCCGCGTGAATCTGGACTAAATAAGTTCTGATCGACACTGAGCCAAAGAAAACCTAGTTTATCCGGGCTGTTGTTCGTGTAGGTCAGAACTTCGCTTCCCGTGATTTCATTTGTTTTATCATTCAGTTGTGCGGTAAGTTGATAGTCGGCTCTGTTCTGCCAATACTTGGGTCCGGGTTGACCACTTGCCGATCGTGTGTCGGAAGCATTTTTCGAATAAAAGAACGGACCAAATGCATCCCTGTAATTATAATTAGGTACCTGCGGAGCATCTTGTGCCTGCAGTTCCGCCGAACTTGCGAAAAACAAAGCCGAAACTAATAAGGCCTTGCAGAAAATGTGTTTCATATTAAGAATGTTTGTTAGCAAATTAAAGAAAAAAACAGGCACAAAAAAAACACCATCGTAAATGGTGTCATTTTTTGAAGGTAAATCTTAAGCTGACCAGTAAATCCTGTTGATCGGAATTCCAACGCCTCGTTTTAAGATTACTCTATTGTCAGTTACGCCCCACACTGTAGTTTCCACCACTTTCTTAGATGTATTGTCTTCAAAATAAATGCGGATTTTTGCATGCTCGAGATTTCCGAGCGAAAGCGCGCGGTTCAGATCACAGACCCGTTGTGTTATGGCATCATTGTCTTCCAATAAATCCGATTTGGGAAACTGCAGGTCGGCAACCGACTCTTTTTCAATGGTTTCAAATTGTTGAATCATAGGGTTAAGTTTTAATTGTTTATTTGGAGGGGGTTTAAAATTAATAAAATATATTTACCTTCCAAATATTTTGTTAATTTTTTGCACATACCATATGATTACAATCACTTCAAGATTGGGGCTTACTGCTGTTATAAATCCGAAAGGAGCAGAACTGACATCATTATCTGATAATAAAAACACGGAGTTTATCTGGAGCGCAAATCCTGAATACTGGGCTAAATACGCTCCTGTGCTGTTTCCTATTGTCGGAACACTTAAGGACCATCAGTTTATCTATAATGACCGACACTATTCTCTTCCACGTCATGGTTTTGCACGCGACATGAAATTCGAATGTATTGATTTGCAGGAAAATTCTGCTACGTTTCTATTGGATGCGTCGGCTGAGACTTTGAAAAACTTTCCATTTCTTTTTGAATTAGAACTACGTTACACATTGACTGAGTCTATTTTGAACATCAACTATACCGTTAGAAACTTATCGCAGGGGATTATGCCGTTTTCAATCGGTGCACATCCCGCATTTGCCTTGCCTGGACATTTTAGTGATTACAGCCTGTACTTTGCTGATGATCGCTATTTAGAATGTTTTTTATTGGAAAACGATCTGCTGTCACACAAAAAGTTTAAACTCAAACTAAAGGATAATACACTTCGATTGGAATACGGGCTATTTGAAAATGATGCCCTAATACTAAAAACGCTGCAATCTAAATCGGTTTCGATCATGAAGAAGGACAAAGAAATTATAAAGGTACACCTCCATAACTTTCCAAATCTTGGCATATGGACGAAGCCCGGCGCACCCTTTATCTGCATCGAGCCCTGGTTCGGTTATTCGGATACCGACACGTCCAGCGGCAACTTGCTTGAAAAAGAAGGAATTATATTGTTGTCGCAGGAAAATTCGTTCTTTTGTAACTTTGCAATTGAGATTTTCTAATTATGCTGACTTTCAATTTCAATCCTTTTCCCGAACTACAAACTACGCGGTTAAAACTTCGCAGATTGAAGGCAAGCGATGCCGTTGACATAATAGCGCTTCGTGGCAATCCAATTATCATGGAATTCATCCCGCGGCCCTTGGTGCAGAGCCATGCTGAAGCTCTGGAGTTTATTGAAATGATAAATACAAAAATAGACAATATGGAAGGCATCAACTGGGCCATTACGTTGCATGACAGTGATAAGGTGATCGGTATGATAGGGCAATATCGGCTGAAGCCTGAACATCATCGGGCCGAAATCGGATACATGCTACTTGGTGAATTCACCGGTCAAGGGATCGCCGGCGAAGCGGTCCATGCGGTATTGGATTATAGTTTTTCAGTGATGAAGCTGCATTCGGTTGAAGCTGTAATTATTCCCGCAAATTTAGCTTCGGCAAGTGTTCTTGAGAAAAATGGCTTTGTCTGCGAAGGTCGCTTTAAAGAAAATGAATACCACAACGGCTCATTTCACGATACTATGATCTACTCCATACTTAGTCGAAATTTTAATAAACAATATTCATGAACGAATTTGAGAGGCAGTTCGAGGAGCTGAGAAACTTTTTGGAATTTAGCGATTACACGATCCTGACTAAAAGGATAATAGATCTGGTACTCGACACGGAAGACATCGGATATTATAAAATTGGAACAGAGTTTCTAGACTGGCTCGACCTTCATCACCATGATACTGAAGCTAAGAAAACGGTTTTCAAGGATATGCTTGCGCAACTACATCAGGCACTTCATGCAAAGCCTATTATAACGGATGAACTTATCCTCACTGCTACAGGATTGTCTAAATCATATGATCGCGGATTTTCGCTGGGACCGGTTGATTTGGAGCTTAAAGGTGGTGAAATCCTGGGGCTTGTAGGCGAGAACGGTAATGGGAAAACGACACTGCTACGGTTGCTTTGCGGTGAACTCTTCGCAAGTGCCGGCTCGTTGCAGTACAACTTTCCGAGTGCAGACAGTTATGATCTACGGAGCCAATTGGTTTATATTCCGCAACGGACCGACACCTGGTATGGATCGATGTTCGAAAACCTTCAGTTTACGGCCGCAAGTTACGGCTACTTACCTGAAGAAAATGAACTCGTAGTTGAACTAATAATTGCAAGGCTGGGCTTACGGAAATACCGCAAACACAGTTGGAAGAATCTTTCATCAGGTTATAAGATGCGATTTGAGTTAGCGCGGATGCTTCTTCGTAAACCAAAAATATTACTGATCGATGAGCCGCTTGCAAATCTCGATATATTGGCGCAACAAACCATACTTGAAGATTTTAGGGCAATCGCAAAATCTCCTTTTCGGCCAATAGGGATCGTTTTGAGTTCGCAACAACTATATGAGGTTGAGAAAACCTCCGATCAGGTGATCTTCCTCAAAAATGGAAAACAGCGGAATTTGCACCAAAATGTGTTGGCAGAAGAAAATATGCCCGAAGAGAACTTACTGGTCATTGAATTTGAAAGCAGTTGGACGCAGGCACAGCTTGGCGAACTCTTCTCACAACATAGTTTAAA
>DASVRQ010000037.1:0-1618 GCA_036388535.1 Flavobacterium sp.
TAAACTTGTTGCTGGTTCTTTTCGCAAGAACAGGTAGCAGAAAAGCTACGGCTGCAGCAACACCATTATAGACAGTAAACATGACAGAAACCCAATCGGCAGCATCATTGTAAAGTTTTGACGTTGTATCATTGGTTCCGTAAACGTGGCCTGTAACCGCTTTCGTTGTGTAAATCCACATAGCAAAAAGTGCAAACCATGAGAAAAACTGAACGTATGCCAATTGTTTCATTGTCTTCGGCATGTTCAGCATATCTGTAATGATGACGGTGAAGCCGTTGCTGATGTTCTGCTTACGAAGCATAGATACCAAGGTGAATAAGAATCCGACGACTAAAAGGCCGATTGACAATATATAGAGTTCCTTGTGTTCGTTTCCTTCGCCGTGCGTATTGATTTCCATCACATAAATGGTAGATAAGACACCAATTGCAAGAAGGACTAAGCCGATAAGTGTTTGCTTTTTGATAGAAACACCGCTGGTATCGTTTGGTGAACTTTTTAAAGCAGCTTTTTTTGAAGCTTCAAATGCTTCTAGTTCTTCGGGCGAATATTCTTTTGAATTAAAAACTGTCCATAGAACGGCGAGCAGAAAAACGACTCCACCAACATAAAACGACCACTTCACCGACGGCGGAATAATTCCTTCGGCCGCGGTATTGTCTATTCCAAACCAATTTGTGAATACATATGGAAGCGCCGAACCAACGACTGCACCAATTCCAATAAAGAAACTCTGCATTGCGAATCCAAGTGTACGCTGTCGTTCAGGAAGGTTGTCACCAACAAAGGCGCGGAAAGGCTCCATTGAAATGTTGATAGATGAGTCCATTATCCACAACGTTCCAATAGCAATCCATAACGTTGGCGAATTCGGCATAATAAACAATGCGATCGCTGATAATATGGCGCCAACTAAGAAATAAGGTCTTCTTCGGCCGAGCCTTGTCCAGGTGCGGTCCGAGAAATAGCCTACAATTGGCTGAACGATAAGTCCTGTTAAGGGAGCGGCGAGCCAGTAAAGTCCGATTTTATCGACGTCTGCTCCTAAAGTGTCAAAAATTCGTGAAGTATTTGCATTCTGAAGTGCAAAACCAAACTGGATTCCCAAAAATCCGAAACTCATGTTCCAGATTTCCCAGAAACCTAACTTACGCTTTTCCATTATCGTAATTTAGAAATTAACGATAAGCGCGTGGCTTATCAAAACTTAGTTATTTTCGAAGTAAGTATAAGCTTTGATAATGCTGACAAATATATAATTTTTTTAAAACAAATGTCACAAATTACGAAATAGTGGTTTCGCGTGCGATCAGATGAGTTTCGATGACTTCAGTTTTGTAGTGTTCTTCTTCCTCATCTTCGGATTCAATACGTTCGATCAGCATTTTTGCAGCTCTACGGCCCATTTTGATGCCATCCTGACTGACCGTTGTAATAGTCGGAGTCGAATACCGTGATATTATACCGTCGGTAAAAGCTATAACCGACATTTCTTCCGGAATTTTGAGTCCCAATTTATGCGCTGTTTTAACGCTGATGACCGCGAAAAGCTCATTTACTGCAAAGACAGCATCAATTGCGTGTTGTTCGATTAAAGAGCTTATTTGTTGAGCCG
>DASVRQ010000038.1:0-26434 GCA_036388535.1 Flavobacterium sp.
GACTCATAATGAGCATGCGGCTACCTCACATTCAGCACATAATAAGCCTGCTGATTTGCAATCGGAAATAAATGCATATAAAAATCATCACGTATTGGATGCGCATGATTTTACTTTATATTCTACAAGAGAAGGTGAACATGTTGGTTTTCCACTACCTGTGATATTATGGGATAACGGATTGCACATATTCTCCTCTTCAAAATTTGAACACGGAAAGAAAGTAGCCGAATCAAACGGAAACTACTACGTTCTTGGCCATGACGAGAAAATCTACAAAACAGATGCAAGCGGAACTTTAACAGGTGATGCACATCATCCAATAAATGCCAAGCCTTTGGACTTCTCCATTACAAAAAGCGTTTTGACAATGTTTGTTGTTGCGGTATTGATGTTCCTGTTATTTACCGGACTTGCGAAATCATTTGCTAAGAATGGCGGAATTTCCGCCGGGCTCGGAAGAATATTTGAGCCGATCGTGCTTTATATTCGCGACGATATCGCTATTCCGAATATCGGTGAAAAACATTATAAAAAATACATGAGCCACTTACTGACCGTGTTTTTCTTTGTGTGGTTTTTGAACATCTTCGGATTAACCCCACTTGGGATTAACGTTACCGGAAACATTGCAATCACAGCAGGTTTGGCAGTTGTCACATTTATTATAACAAACCTTACAGCAAATAAAAATTATTGGGGTCATATTTTCTGGATGCCGGGCGTGCCGCTTCCGATGAAAATTATTTTGGCACCAATTGAATTATTAGGTGTTTTGATCCGGCCATTCTCATTGATGATCCGACTCTACGCTAACATTTTTGCTGGTCACATCGTACTGATGAGTTTGATTGCGTTGATCTTCATTTTCAAAAGCTGGATCGGCGGAACGTTATCGTTCCTATTGTCGTTCGCGCTGTCGATCATTGAAATTTTAGTTGCCTTGTTACAAGCGTATATTTTCACAATGTTGTCAGCTCTTTATTTTGGCTCAGCCAACGAAGAGCACCATCACGAGGAAGCGCATCATTAAGAAGTTTAAAGTCGGAAGTTTAAAGTCGAAAGGAAGTCACTCACAGACTTTTGACTTGCCACCTGAGACTTTAGACTGTTAAGTTGAATGTTTAATTTTAATACATATTTTTATGGAAATTCCTAGAATCATTGGAGCAGGATTAGTAGTAATCGGAGCGGGTATTGGTATCGGAAAGATCGGTGGTTCTGCAATGGATGCTATCGCACGTCAGCCAGACGCAACGGGCAAAATCCAGACAGCTATGCTTATCGCGGCTGCACTAATTGAAGGTATTGGATTTGCTGCATTGTTCGCAGTATCCGAGTAAATCAAAACAAAAAGCTGTAACGGTTGGTTGCAGCTTATGTTTTTTCAATTCATTAAACAGATTATAATTACACCTATATATGGAAAAGTTAGTAAGTGATTTTTCGTTCGGATTGTTCTTCTGGCAGATGTTGATCTTCATCGGATTGATATTATTGTTAAAAAAATTCGCATGGAAACCAATTCTTGACGCTGTGAACCAAAGGGAAGAAGGAATCAGAACCGCATTGTTATCTGCCGAACAGGCAAGAAACGAAATGCAGAACCTTCAGGCCGATAACCAAAGAATCCTTCAGGAAGCAAGAATGGAACGTGATGCTTTATTAAAAGAAGCGCGTGAAATGAAAGATAAAATGATTGCCGACTCTAAACATGAAGCTCAGGCTGTTGGCCAGAAAATGATAGAGCAGGCAAAATCTGCAATCGAAAGCGAAAAGAATGCGGCTATGGCCGAATTGAAAGCTCAGGTTTCTTCATTGTCACTTGAAATAGCAGAGAAATTGCTAAGGGATGAACTATCCAACAAAGATTCCCAGATGAGACTGGTTGAAAAAATGCTGGATGACGCTAAATTAAACTAAGATGGCAGGTACAAGAGCAGCAATTCGTTACGCGAAAGCGATTTTAGACACCGCCCAATCGAAAGGTGTTGCGTCTGAAGTAAATACTGATATGCAACAAATTGCTTCGACAATAACTTCAAATGAAGAACTTCGTGACTTTATTGCAAATCCGACTACTAGCGTAGTTATTAAAGAAAACGCGATGAACGAAATCTTTACAGGAGTAAACGGCGTTACAACAAGCCTGTTCCATCTTCTGTTTGAGAACAAGCGTTTTGAGATCCTGGACGGAATAGCATCTGAATATAACCGGCTATTCGACGAGATGAACGGATTTGAAGTCGCACGAGTTACCACCGCAGTTCCTATGGACGCTGAAATGGAAGCAAAGGTGTTAGATAAAATCCGTACGTTCTCAAGCAAAAAAATAAACATCGAAAATATTGTGGATCCATCGATCATCGGCGGATTTATCTTAAGGATTGGCGATCAACAATACAATGCTTCGATCGCAAACAGGTTACACGTTTTAAAAAGGGAACTAGCAAATTAACATATGAAAAAAGCCTTAGTGTTATTCGTGTTTCTTATTTCGACCTGCTGTTTTGCGCAAAAAATTAAACTGAAGGACGGAGTCGTCACAGTAGACGCTATTGCCTGGTTGAAATATTCTGATTGTGGTGCATTTGACCGTACTTGTTCTTTATTAAATAATGACAACGAGGAGCTTATTTTTTTAAAATGGATAGATGTTCCCGGAGTGGAACCTGTCACGGCATCAAATAAAGATGGTTCATTAAATTATGTAGTCGTAAAATTTCTTGGTTATAACCAATCATTTGAAGTTCAGAAAACACAGAAGGGCATCATTGAATTGCTTTACAATGCAAAAGTTATTAATGAAGCTGGCGTACTTGATGAGGAGAAAGCACAGCGATTAGTCGAAAAGTATGGTGCTGAATTTTCCGCACGAACGGGTGCTCCTACTAACACAAATACTATTATAATCAAGGAAGAGCCTCGACGATCAGGCATAAATATTAATTTAGGAAGATAAATAATAAATATTATGGCAGAAATTAAGCCTGCTGAGATTTCAGCAATATTAAGAAAACAATTGTCCGGATTCGAATCAGGTGCAACGCTTGAAGAAGTTGGAACTGTTCTTCGTGTAGGAGATGGAATCGCACTTGTTCACGGATTATCGAATGTACAATATGGTGAGCTTGTTGAGTTCGAAAACGGAACTGAAGGAATCGTACTTAATCTTGAAGAAGATAATGTTGGTGTGGTACTTTTGGGAGGTTACACTGGTATACGTGAAGGTTCTACTGCAAAAAGAACGCAACGTATCGCATCTTTAAAAGTTGGTGAGCAAATGGTAGGACGTGTTGTCAATACCCTTGGTTTTCCAATTGATGGTAAAGGCCCAATCGGTGGCGAACTTTACGAAATGCCATTGGAAAGAAAAGCTCCTGGAGTTATTTTCCGTCAGCCTGTAACCGAGCCTCTTCAAACAGGTATTAAGGCCGTTGATGCGATGATCCCGGTTGGACGTGGACAACGTGAGCTTGTGATCGGTGACCGTCAAACAGGAAAGTCAACTGTCTGTATCGACACGATCATCAACCAAAAAGAATTTTATGATGCAGGTCAGCCTGTATTCTGTATATATGTTGCAATCGGACAAAAAGCTTCGACTGTAGCGGGAATCGCTAAGAAATTAGAAGAACTTGGTGCAATGGCCTACACGGTTATTGTTGCTGCGAATGCTTCCGATCCAGCTCCAATGCAGGTTTACGCTCCATTTTCCGGTGCTGCGATTGGTGAATATTTCCGTGATACTGGTCGTCCTGCTTTGATCGTCTATGATGACTTGTCTAAACAAGCTGTTGCTTACCGTGAGGTTTCGCTTCTATTGAGAAGACCACCGGGTCGTGAAGCATATCCTGGAGACGTTTTCTACCTTCACTCACGTTTGCTTGAAAGGGCTGCAAAAGTAATCAACAACGATGAGATCGCACGGAACATGAATGACTTGCCAGATTCATTGAAGCCAATCGTAAGAGGTGGCGGATCGCTGACGGCTTTGCCAATTATCGAAACACAAGCTGGTGACGTTTCTGCATATATCCCGACAAATGTAATTTCGATTACTGACGGACAAATTTTCCTTGATGGAGATTTGTTTAACTCAGGTGTTCGTCCTGCAATCAACGTAGGTATCTCTGTATCTCGTGTTGGAGGTAATGCACAAATCAAATCGATGAAAAAAGTGGCAGGTACATTGAAACTGGATCAGGCGCAATTCCGTGAATTGGAAGCGTTTGCTAAGTTCGGTTCCGATCTAGATGCGGTAACATTGAACGTAATTGAAAAAGGACGTCGTAACGTTGAAATCCTTAAACAAGGATTAAACGACCCATATACAGTTGAAGACCAGGTTGCGATCATTTACGCAGGTTCTAAAAACTTGCTCAGAAATGTTCCCGTTAACAAAGTAAGAGAATTTGAAAAAGACTTCTTGGAATTCCTCAACAACAAGCACCGGGATACTCTTGATGCATTGAAAGCAGGAAAACTGACTGACGAGATCACTGATGTAATTGAACGTACAGCGAAAGAAGTTTCAGCGAAATACAATAATTAGGTACAAGGTGCAAGGTTCAGGGTGCAAGGTTTTGCTGCCCTGAACCCTGAACCCTGAGCCCTGAACCCATACAAAAATGGCAAACTTAAAGGAAATCCGTAATAGAATTACCTCCGTTTCATCGACGATGCAGATTACATCGGCTATGAAAATGGTTTCTGCTGCAAAGCTTAAGAAGGCACAGGATGCAATCACTGCAATGCGGCCTTATGCCGAAAAACTGACAGAACTGCTTCAGAACCTTTCTGCTACGCTTGATGCCGATGCAGGAGGTGAGTTCACTACGCAACGTGAGGTCCGACGGGTTCTGGTTGTTGCGATCACATCGAATCGTGGATTGAGTGGCGCTTTCAACTCGAATGTCGTAAAAGAAACACGTCGCTTGACAGATGTTGTTTACGCCGGAAAACAGGTTGAATTTATTACGATCGGTAAAAAAGGTAACGACATTATCCGTAAGGCAAACACTGTAATAGCAAACCATACTGCTATCTTCGACAATCTAAATTTCGAAGCTGCTTCAGCTGTTGCCGAAGAAGTGACCCAACTATTCGTTGAAGGAAAATATGATAAAGTGGTTTTGGTTTACAACCAATTCAAAAATGCTGCAACGCAAATCATCGTGACAGAACAATTGTTGCCGTTGGCTCCGGCCGATTCGTCAAAAGCAGTTTCTACGACAGATTATATCTTCGAACCATCAAAAGAAGAAATCGTATTGACGTTGATTCCGAAGATGTTGAAAACACAGTTGTACAAAGCATTACGCGATTCGTTTGCATCTGAACACGGAGCACGTATGACCGCGATGCACAAAGCAACCGACAACGCAACAGAACTTCGCGACCAATTGAAATTGACGTACAACAAAGCACGCCAGGCTGCAATTACAAACGAGATCCTCGAGATCGTTGGTGGCGCAGAAGCACTGAACGGATAAGAATTGTTTTGATTTTATATTCGAGGCGCTTCAGTTGAAGCGCCTTTTTTATTTGTTGAAGCAATACAGAATAAAGCTATAGAAGATCGCTTCTTGTTTCAAACCATCTGATTACACTTTCGTTGATCCGGAATGATGATGTACAGATTCAGCCGCACCAAATCATTAAATTATAGGAACTATCTCAGCCGATTCTCACGGCCTTCACCGAAAAAGATTTCCGTCAGCCAAATGAAATCCTGAAACAAGTATGTTTTTCTGCCTCCGGACCTCCTAAGTAAATCGGTTTAAAAGATACTTCAACAGAAGAATTACTTATTTTTGTTGCCAACAAGCACATGCACTTTGGGATTATATAAAAGCCTTTTTAAACAGACAGCGATCTACGGACTTGCGACGGTTTTGCCGCGAATGCTTAGCTTCCTTCTGGTCAGGCTTTACACGGATATTCTTCCGACAGCGGAATACGGCGAAGTGTCGGTTCTTCTTGCGTACATGGTTTTCTTCAACGTAATCCTTTCGTACGGAATGGAAACGGCGTTCTTCCGGTTCTACAATGCTGAAAATGACAAAGGAAACGTAGTCGCAACAACAACAATATCAATATTCTGGTCCTCAATGGCATTTTTATTTGTTGGGCTTCTTTTTCGGAATACTTTGGGCAACCTCGCCAACATCGATTCGCAATACATAACATTCGCAATTTGGATATTGGTATTTGACGCACTGGTGATCGTTCCTTTTTCAAAGCTGCGGGCCAAACAAAGACCGGCAATCTATGCCGCACTCAAAATTGGAAACGTTGTTGTAAACCTTGGCCTTAACCTATTTTTCCTGCTTTATCTTCCAGATTTGGCAAGTAAGAATCCTGGCACGTTCCTGAGCACTTTGCATGTGGAAAATTTTGAGATTGGCTATATCTTCGTCTCCAACCTGATTGCAAGCCTGATTACATTTCTGGTGCTGCTCCCAAACTATTTCCAAATGCATTGGAAATGGGACAACAATTTATGGCGTAAAATGATCCGATATGCGTGGCCGATACTATTTGCGGGAATAGCCTTCGCGATCAACGAACATTTTGATAAGATCCTTCTTGAAAAATTGCTTCCGCCTAACATCGCAAAATCGGATGTCGGTGCTTATTCGGCCTGCTATAAGCTTGCCTTATTCATGACTTTGTTCGCCACGGCATTTCGCCTCGGAATCGAGCCATTCTTCTTCAGCCACGCCGGTAAAGAAGATGCACAGCAGACATATGCGGTGATAACAAAATATTTTGTGATCCTTGGATCTATCATCCTGTTGGTAGTGATTATTTCAGCCGATTTACTCAAAATGCTTCTTCTCGATAACGAAGCTTATTGGGAGGCGATGAAAGTGGTTCCGCTTATAATTTTGGCGAACTTCTTCCTCGGGATTTACACGAATCTGTCGGTTTGGTATAAATTGATCGACAAAACAAAAATTGGCGCATATATTTCATTGATCGGAGCAATTATAACATTAGTACTGAACTTTCTCCTGATTCCGACTTATAGTTATTACGGATCTGCAATCGCAACACTTGCAGCATATGGTTCAATGATGGTCATCTCGTATTACCTCGGCAACAAATATTACCCGATTCCGTACGACCTTAAAAAAATATTCGGATACTTAATAGTTTCTGTCAGTTTTTCGGCAATTTCATTTTACGGATTCCGCGAAAATTATTATGTTGGCGTAGCTTTGCTTGCGAGCTTCTTATTTTTCATCTATTTCAACGAAAGAACCGCCATCAATTCGATGTTAAGGAAGCGGAGCTGATTTTTTTCAGGAGCTGTTTCCTGCTATTCGCTATTATCTTTGCTGAGATCCTTCGCAAGCTCAGGATGACACAGCAAAAGGATAACCGCTTCTATCAGGGCTAGGCCATCGTTTTGCTATTGCTATTGATATTGCCATTGAACTTGACATTGCCATTAATTACACTTAAAAATATGACCATCAACATTATCAACAAATCACAACATGCACTTCCGAACTATGAAACGATTGCGTCGGCGGGAATGGACTTGCGGGCGAACCTTGATCAGTCCATTACTTTGAATCCACTTGAGCGTGTTATAGTCAAAACAGGACTTTTCATTGAGCTTCCGATCGGATATGAAGCGCAGGTTCGTCCGCGAAGCGGATTGGCCGCCAAAAGAGGAATTACCGTCCTCAACTCGCCCGGAACAGTAGATGCTGATTATCGCGGAGAAATCGGTGTCATTTTAGTAAATTTGTCCAACGAGGCTTTTGTTGTCGAAAACGGCGAACGTATTGCGCAGTTAATAATCGCAAAGCATGAACGTGCCGAGTGGAATGAAGTGGCAGAATTATCTGAAACAGCACGCGGTGAAGGCGGATTTGGAAGCACGGGAGTGAAATAATGTTCGAAGTAACCAATTAAACAATGTTCATAGTTTAATTGGCACATTGATTAATCTTAAATTTAACTGAATGAAAATCATCGTTCCAATGGCCGGTCGCGGCTCAAGATTACGTCCACATACATTGACAGTTCCAAAACCCCTAATTCCAATTGCGGGCAAGCCAATCGTTCACCGGCTCGTCGAAGATATTGCAGGTGTCATTAATCAGAAAATTGAAGAGATCGCTTTTATAATCCACAAAGATTTTGGCACACAGGTCGAGCATGATCTGCTTGCAATCGCAAAAAAGCTCGGATCGAAAGGGAAAATATATTATCAGAACGAAGCACTGGGAACAGCACATGCTATCATGTGCGCAAAAGACTCAATGGACGGACCAATCGTTGTCGCTTACGCAGACACATTATTTCGCGCCGATTTCACATTGGATACAACGGCTGATAGCGTGATATGGGTCAAACAAGTAGAAGATCCAAGTGCGTTTGGCGTTGTTCAGCTCAACGAGGCCAACCAGATCGTGGATTTTGTGGAAAAACCCAAAGAGTATGTATCTGACTTAGCTATTATCGGAATCTACTATTTCAAATCAGGTGCAACTTTACGCTCGGAACTACAATATTTGCTCGATAATAATGTTGTTAAGGGTGGCGAGTTCCAATTGACTGACGGTTTGGAGAACATGAAAGTAAAGGGTATGAAATTTGTACCCGGAAAAGTGGATGAGTGGATGGACTGCGGAAACAAAAACGTAACGGTCGAAACAAACAGCAGATTATTGGGATTTTTGCATAGTGACGGTGAAAATCTGGTTTCTGATTCGGTCGTTTCTACAAATTCAACAATAATTCAGCCCTGTTTTATTGGCGACAATGTGACTCTGGTTAACGCAACCATTGGCCCGAATGTTTCGATTGGGAAAGGATGCTTTGTCACGAACAGTATCATTAAGAACAGTTTGGTACAAGATCATTCAATAATTAAAAACGCTGATTTGGACAATGCCATGATCGGCAGCCATGCAAGCTTCAATGGAAAATTCACGAGCATCAGCATTGGAGATTACTCGGTATTAGAATAAAATATAATGAAAAGAGCAGCTTTGTACATAGCATTTTTTTTTCTGACGTTCTCGTCGGCACGTCTTTCGGCGCAAAAAGAACCGGATGATATTGCGTTGGCGAACGATGCGTTCCAGGAATCATTCTATGAATCATTAAAGCAAAAAGGAATTGATAACTACGATAAGGCAATCATTGCTTTAGAGAAATGTCTGCAGATGGAACCTAACAATCCGGCTGTACATTTTGAACTCGGAAAAAATTATCTTGCCCAAAAAGATTATAAAAGAGCGTATTCATCCTTTGAGAAAGTAACGCAGCTAGACCCGAAAAATAAATGGGCTTGGGTTGGAATGTACGATGTTTGCTACGAAACCCGCGATTTTAACCAGGCAATCGTCATTGTAAAGAAACTGGTGGAGTTTAAACCCGAGTACAGAGAAGATCTGACGTCGCTTTATATGAACACGCAGCAATTCGATAAGGCGTTAGAAATGATCAACGAATTAAACGAAAGTATCGGCCGTACAGAATCACGCGATAACTACAAAGCAGCGATCCTCCGCGATTCCAAATATCAAGGTGCCGAGAAGCAGACTTTATTGGAACTTATCGCAAAAAATCCGACTGAGGAATATAATTATATCGCGCTGATTACCTTGTATTCAGAAAGCAATCAGGAAGAGAAAGCCCTTGAAACCGCTAAAAAGCTTGAAGCTGCAGTTCCGTCATCTGAATGGGCGCAAGTGAGCCTTTTCAAATTCCACTTGAACAACAACGATATTCCAAAGGCGATCAAGGCGATGAACATCATCCTTGCAAGCAAGAAAATCGACAATAAAATCAGACACCGTGTTTTAAACGAGTTTTTAATTTTCGCAAAAGATAAACCACAGTACGAAGCTGATCTGCAAAAAGCAATCGCGTATTTCGATAATGATCCTTCTGTCAAGGTCGCCAAAGAAATCGGAAAGTTCTTCCACAACAAAAAAGATTTTGACAAGGCAGGTAAATATTACGAGCAACATCTGTCCGAATATCCTGATGATATGGAAGCTGTGTTTCTATTATATGAGGTTTATATCGAAAAGCGCCAGTATGAAATTCTGGCCAGGAAAGCTGAGACGATGGTAGAATCTTATCCGTTGCAACCGCAATTCTACTATTTTGCTGGATTGGCTCAAAACCAGCTTAAGAACTATAAAAAGGCAAAAGATCTTCTCGAAACAGGAATTGATTATTTAGTGGATGATCTTTCGCTTGAGGCTAATTTCAACATCCAACTTGGTGAAGCATATAGCGGTTTGGGCGACAATGCAAAGAAAGAGAGCTATTTCATGAAGGCCGAAAAGCTGTTAAAACAAAAAAAATAATGAAGAAATATATAGCATTTATCGCTGTTCTCTTTTTGGTTAGCTGTAAATCCAAAGCGGTGTTGGCTGAAGGCGCTGCCGGTACATCGGTAGCCGCAGGCAAAATTATCAACAGCCATTATGCCAACAAAAAAGATTTTAAGACTGCATATATCAAGGCATCGGTTCGATACGAAGATGACAAACAAACACAAAACGTATCAGCTGAAATCCGAATAAAGAAAGACGAGCAGATACTTGTGAGCATTCGCTTTCTCGGTATCACGATGGCAAAAGCATTGATCACGCCTACAGATGTCAAATATTACGAAAAACTTAACAGCAACTACTTTGATGGCGACTACACGACGTTAAGCAATTGGCTTGGAACCGATCTTGACTTTATGAAAGTTCAAAATATGTTGATCGGACAAGCTATGGACGATTTACGAAAGGGAACTTATCAGGCTTCAGTCGAACACAACTTGCACAAATTACAAAGCTCTGCAAGCGGAAATACGCAGAAAACGTTTTATTTCGAAGATGAGAACTTTCTGATCAAAAAGCAAGAAATCAATCAAAGTTCACAAGGCAGAAGCCTTTCTGTAAATTATCCCGCCCATGCCAAACATGATGTAGCAATATTACCGGCGCAGATCGTTATCGATGCCATGCAAAAAAACAAGAAGACCAATATTCGAATTGATTACGATAGTGTGTCATTTAACGAAGACCTTTCTTTTCCATATAGCGTTCCTGATGGTTACGAAAGAATATTTATTAAGTAGCTTTACACCAAATATTTTTGCTATGCCACGACTTTTATTATGCCTTACTTTTCTTTGCCTGACTTCCCTTTCATGGAGTCAGAACGACCAACAAAGCAAACTTGAGCAACGTAAAGCACAAATCCAAAAAGAGATTCGCGACAACGAGCGACTACTTCAGTCGGTCAAAAAGCAGGAGAAAACGGTCACCACGCAAATCGTGATCAAAGACAATAAGATTAAGCTAAAAGAAAACCTGATCCATACGACCGAGAAACAAACAAAGCTTCTCAATGACGACATGTATATGAACCAGCTGCGGATCAACAAGCTCAAGCAGGAACTTGAAGATTTAAAGAAGGATTATGCCGATATGATTGTGAAATCGTACAAAAGCCGGTCGCAGCAAAGTCGGGCAATGTTCCTGTTATCATCCCAAAACTTCCTTCAGGCATACAAGCGCGCACAATACATGAAACAGTATGCCAATTACCGCAAAATGCAGGGCGACGAAATAAAGGTCAGAGCTGAGCAACTGGCGAAGTTCAACCAAAAGATTGGTGTCCAAAAGACCGAGAAGCAGAAATTATTGGAGGAAAATGAAAAAGAGCGGCTTGCACTTGTTAAGGAAAAGCAGGAGCAGGAAACCTTAATGAATTCTATTAAGAAGGATAAGAATAAGATCGCATCCCAAATTAAAAAGAAACAACAGGAAAGCAAGCAGATCGACAGGCAGATCGATAAATTGATCCGCGAGGCAATTGCTGCGGCCAACAAAAAAACAGCAGCAGCGGTCGCGAAAGCCAATCCTGCAAAAGCGACACCTGCCAAGACAAAAGCAACTGAAGAAGCAACCAAAATTGTATTGACGCCAGAAGGTAAGGTCGTTGCCGACAATTTCAGGGCTAACAAAGGCCGATTGTTCTGGCCGGTTGAAATGGGAGCAATCACACTAAGATATGGAGATCAACCGCATCCGGTACACAAATCTTTGGTTGTACACAATAGCGGGATTGAAATTACAACCGAGCCTGGAGCAAGCGCAAGGGCAGTATTTGGAGGAGAAGTTACAAGCGTTATCAAACTTTCCCCTGTAAATAAAGTAGTCGTAATCCAACATGGAGATTTCTTCACGGTTTATCAGAACCTGAGCAGTGTCAGCGTGAATAAAGGCGACAAGGTCTCTGTTAAGCAGAATATCGGAAAGATCCGAACCAATGGTGATACCGGTAAAACAGTATTGAAGTTCCTGATTATGCAGAATACGGTTTACAATAACCCGCAGACTTGGTTGTCGTCAGCGAACTAGACAAAAGAAGAGAACCCGAAGGTTCTCTTTTTTATACAAATAAGGCTTTAAGTTCTGTTGCCTCTTCGGGTTTCATTTTCCCCGCAAGAACGAGACTGAGCTGTTTGCGTCGCAACGCTGCATCATAACGCTCTTTTTCCAAGTCAGTTTCAGGAACTACAGGAGCAACTTCAATTGGGCGGCCGGTGTCATCAACGGCAACAAACGTATAGATCGCCTCGTTCGCCTTGGTGCGGATTCCCGATTCACGATCTTCAAGCCACACATCAATATAAATTTCCATCGAGCTTTTAAAACTACGGGAAACTTTAGCCTCAACAGTTACGACACTTCCAAGCGGAATTGCTCTGTTAAACGCAACATGATTAACTGAAGCTGTAACTGTGATCCGGCGTGAATGCCTGCGGGCTGCGATACTTGCGGCACGATCCATTCTGGCAAGAAGCTCACCCCCGAAAAGATTATTGAGCGGGTTTGTTTCGCTTGGCAATACCAAATCGGTCATTACTGTATGTGATTCTGATGGATGTTTAGGAAGCATAAGTTTTTTTGCAAAGGTACTTACACTGCATAAAAAATCCCGACAAAAAGCGGGATATTATTAGAGGTCCTTGACCAAAAGCCAGGCGTCAGCATTTTTTGATCGCTGAATTTCAGCCATTTCTTTTTGAGCTTCGGCGTATGTGGCATAGCTTCCGAAAAGTACCGGATATAGGCCGTGTTTATTTTGTGGAATCCTTCGCGAGTTAAATCCTTCTTTCTTCAAGTTTTCATATGCCATTTGCGCATTGGCTTCGCTTCGGAATGCGCCTGCAACAATGTGGTAGGGAAAAGTTTCCTCTTTAACTGAAAGCGTAACAGGAGGAAGTGGATTCTGAATAAAAAAAGTTGCTTCCTGGATTTTCGATTGTACTTTTTCCTGTACTGCCGTTTCAACTACCAGTTTCTGCTGTGCAATTTGGTCTTGTTGATATTTGAACCCAACACCTCCAACTGCTGTCAGAGCCAATACGAATATTGCGGCATACTTAAGATAAGAATTCGCTTCGCGTCGTTCAGGCGTAAAAGCAATTGGCGCTTTTTCTTCCAAAATAACAGCTTCTTCTTTATAGACTTCTCGCTTAACAGCAGGAGAGACCACTGAGCTTAGTCCGAATGAATCCGTAAGATAATTGGCGTGATCAGACGGAAGAAATACGAGGTTTCGTTCCGGGTTCAAGGAAACCTCACCAATATGTTTGAGTGCAAATCGACCTTCAGTGTGCAACAATTGTTTCCAAATCGCAACCTGTTCCTGAATTGCTTCTACAGCAGCTTCATAATTAATTTTTTCAGATTGGGCAATATGGTTGGCAAGAAGTCCGTCGTTATTTTTGAGATATGAATTGAAAGATATTACTTTCTTTGGCGGATAAAATGCATTAGAATTTTCATGTAGC
Source organism: Flavobacterium sp. (assembly GCA_036388535.1). Classification (GTDB taxonomy): domain Bacteria; phylum Bacteroidota; class Bacteroidia; order Flavobacteriales; family Flavobacteriaceae; genus Flavobacterium. Next base: position 13,841 of record DASVRQ010000038.1, read on the forward strand.
TGCGCCGGTTGGACTTCAGCAAGAAAAGCACCAAAGCCTGGCACAGTTACGCATTGGTAACGATATAACAACTGGGAAATATAATGCTCGGTCTTCATAGGAGCAAAGTTATATAACCATAGGCGGCTTCAAAATTTTATCCACAATTTTTATTAACAATTATTGCGAGCCTGTGAACCGGCAATTGCTAAAATTTATATAAAGACGCTTTCGATAAGATTTTTCTTCTTAATTTAATAAAAACATAGGGAATGAATACAGCATTGAAGAATATAGCACGAGTAGGATACATTTCGAAAGGGCTTGTATATGGAATAACCGGCATACTAACATTTTTAGCGGCATTCCATCTGGGCGGAAAGAAAGCAGGTAAGATGGAAGTTATAAAGTTTCTTGATGAACAACCTTTCGGGGCGTTTCTAATTATTCTTCTTGCTGCAGGCGTGCTTTGTTATGCGATCTGGAGATTTAAGCAAGCTTTTTCTGATACTGAACATAAAGGAAAGAATGCAAAGGGGAAATTCACCAGAGTTGGCTATTTCATCAGTGGCTTATTGTACCTGGGACTTGCAGTTGCTGCGTTTCTTCATGTTCTGGGATCAGGGGGTTCGTCATCCGACTCTACAAAGAGTTCATTTTTAGCAACAGAAACCGGTCTGGTTTTAATAGCTATTGCTGGCGTAGCGCTTGTAGCGTCAGGAATCAGGCAGTTCATCAAAGTTTATAATAAAAAATTCTTGGAAGAGTTCGACTTGAGTTCATTATCCGATGAGAACAGCAGAAAAAGCATTGTGGCATCAGCGCGCTTTGGATTGGCAGCGCGCGGAGTTATCTTTTTAATAACCGGGTTCTTTGCGGTTAAGGCAGCTTTAGATGCCAATCCCGACGAAATTAAATCGACAAAAGAAGTTTTCAGCTTTATTGAGGAAGCAGAATATGGTGCCTGGTTACTCGGTACTGTCGCAGCCGGATTAGTCGCGTATGCGTTCCATATGTTTCTTGTCGCCCGATATCGAAAATTTAGTTAGCAGTTTAGAAAGTTTCAGGGCATATAGTTTTCATATTGAAGAGAATTTTATATATTTCATCTTCAGTTATATACTATGCGCCATACAGAATTATTTTATCTGTTAGCCTTGCAAAAGGTTGAGGGAATCGGGGACGTCGTTGCCAAAAAACTACTTGCTCACTGCGGATCTGCGGAGGCTGTTTTCACTACTAAACCATCAAAATTAGTCGCGGTTGACGGAATTGGATCTTCGCGTTTAAAGAAGCTTCGCGACAAATCCGCATTCGCTGCAGCGGAAGAAGAACTCCAATTCGTGCTCGAAAATAATATCGATGTGCAATCGTGGCTTGATCCGAAATATCCAGAACGTTTGAAACATTGTGCCGATGGACCGATGCTCCTTTTCTCCAAAGGAAATATTAATTTGGAGAATCGGAAGATCATCAATGTTGTTGGAACCCGACAGATTACTTCTTACGGTGCCGAATTTTGCCGAAACCTGATAGCTGATCTTGCGCCATTAAATCCGATCATAGTGAGCGGATTTGCATACGGCGTTGATATTGCAGCGCATCAGGCAGCGATTGAAAACAATCTACAAACAATTGGTGTCGTCGCACACGGTTTGAATCAGATCTATCCAAAAGTGCATAAAAGGTATGTTTCGAGAATGGAAGAAAATGGTGGGTTTTTTACCGAATTCTGGAGTACGTCTGAACCTGAAAAAGAAAACTTTGTCAAGCGCAACCGCATTGTCGCGGGAATGTGCGAAGCTACAATTGTCATTGAATCGGCTGATAAAGGCGGATCATTAATAACCGCCAATATTGCCAACGGTTATAACCGGGATGTATTTGCTGTTCCGGGAAGGATTTCAGATAGGTATAGTCAAGGATGCAACAATCTGATCAAAACCCAAAAGGCGAATCTTCTGACTTGTGCTGCCGATCTAATTTATATAATGAATTGGGATATCCAATCGAAGCCTAAACCTGTGCAGAAGCAACTGTTTGTATCGCTTGAAAATGACGAGCAGAAAATTTATGATTATCTGCAAAAAGGCGGCAAACAGCTTCTTGACATAATCGCGCTCGAATGCGGTTTCCCGATCTTCAAGATATCATCAACCTTGCTCAACATGGAGCTCAAAGGAGTAATCAGGCCATTGCCCGGAAAATTGTTTGAAGCTGTCTAGCTGAAGCCTAAACGTGCGCGTGCTCTGGCCAAAACGCCATTTGCAACTATGCGCGCTTTTTCGGCGCCAAGTAATAGTGCTTTATCAATTTCAGAAACGTTGCTCATGTAGTAAGAATATTTTTCGCGTTCAACATGAAATTTGTCTGCAATCAATTCAAATAACATCTGCTTTGCATGACCGTAGCCGAAGTCCTTGTTGAGGTTTTTGTATTTCTCAGTGATATCATAAAGTTGTGCTTCGTCAGCTAACAGCCTATAGATCGCAAATATTTTACATGTTTCAGGATCCTTAGGTTCTTCCAATGGCGTGCTATCGGTTTCAATCGACATGATTTGCTTGCGCAGACTTTTGTCATCAAGGAAAATGTTGATGATATTGTTTGCCGATTTACTCATTTTTCCACCATTCGTACCCGGAACAAGTTTTGTCTCCTCATCGGTTATCGGTTCGGGAAGAACAAAGGTATCACCCATCTGATGATTAAACCGGGCAGCGACGTCACGAGCTATTTCAATATGCTGTAACTGATCTTTGCCGACAGGAACGAATTCAGCATCATACAACAATATGTCGGCGGCCATCAGCATCGGATAGCTGAAGAGTCCGGCGTTGACATCTTCAAGTCGGCCAGCCTTGTCTTTAAACGAATGTGCAAGCGTTAAGCGTTGGAACGGAAAAAAACAACTTAGGTACCAGGTCAGTTCAGCTGTTTGTGGAACATCAGATTGCCGATAAAAAATGACCTTATCGATATTTAGTCCACACGCAAGCCATGCAGCAGCCGTGCTGTACGTATTTGTTCGTAAGGTTTCGCCATCCTTAATTTGCGTAACCGAATGTAAATCGGCGATAAATAAGAATGATTCGTTCTGAGGTTCATTTGATAAAGCTATTGCCGGTATGATGGCTCCAAGTAAATTGCCGAGATGAGGAGTCCCCGTACTTTGGATGCCGGTAAGGATTTTTGCCATGTGGATGCTGCTGTTTCAGCAAAGTTAATTCTTTTAGTAAAAATTACACGCGATTCGCTACTTTTGGCTTTATGAAATTTCTCAAGATACTTTTCTGGATTATATGGAGGCTATGGTTTTATATCCTGATGGGGCTTCCGATTCTCGTGATGCTTCCATTCTTGCTTATCTCGATCATCAAGGAAAAGTGGTATCCGTACTTTTTTATTATGGCTCGCATCTGGTCAAAGTGTATTCTTTTTGGCATGGGATTCTATTACAAAGTTGAACGCGAGCAGGAGCTTGAGAAAGGAAGAAGTTATATGTTGGTTGCCAATCATACATCGATGGCCGACATTATGCTAATGCTCGCAATCACAAGAAATCCATTTGTTTTTGTTGGAAAGGTAGAATTGGTAAAAATTCCACTTTTTGGTTTTTTCTACAAGCGAACCTGCATATTGGTAGACAGGAAGAGTTCTAAAAGTCGGATGGAAGTTTTTAATCGGGCGCAGAAGCGTCTGCAACAAGGAATGAGCATCTGCATTTTTCCCGAAGGTGGCGTTCCCGCTGATGAATCAGTTTTACTTGATGAATTTAAAGATGGCGCATTCCGCTTGGCAATAGAGCATAATATTCCCATCGTTCCAATGACATTTGCAGATAATAAAAAGAGATTCTCGTACACCTTTCTAAGCGGAAGCCCAGGAATTATGCGGGTTAAAGTGCACAATTTTATTACTTTTGAAAGTACCTCCGAAAATAAAAAAGATATAAAGGAATTGAGGTTGGCAACATGGAAAGTCATCCACGATCAACTACTTAAATTTAAAACACAAAAAAAGAGCACCTAACCAAGTGCTCTTTTAACAACTTAACTAATCTAACCCTATCTTAAAAGCGGTAGTTGATCCCGGTATAAACCCCGAAAAAGTACGGCTTGTAATTGCTTGAATCACTAAACTTATTCACTTGGTATTTAAGCATCGGCTCCACATTAATTTGAAACGATTTGAAAAAGTCATATTTTAATCCTAATCCGATATTTGTACTGAAGTGCGTATCGTTAAGATTATTGGCCTTACCAATTTCCATCTCAAGTCCAGGAGACACAACCGTTACAGAATTCTCACTTAAGAAAAGGGTACTTACACCGCCAATTACTTCTATTCCGAACTTCTTGTCAATCACTTTATAAGATAGCTCTACGGGCACTTCAATATATCCTGTTCTTTGGTTGAGACTTGACTCGAATTTACGAGGCGCGCCATCTGCCAAAGGTGCGATGCCAGTTGAAGCATCTTTGTTATCGAATTGAAGAAGCGCACCTTTAATATTAGGGTCTACATTTTCAAGCGTACGCGCGTGTGGATTTTGTGTAAAAACGACATCGTTGGTGCTGTATTCCATCCCAATTGAATTCACTCCGGCACGCACTGTGAATTTTTTGCTGAAAGCATATCTAACCCCGAGGCCATAAGCTAAATCTGATTTAATTTCCTTGGTGTTTTCCGCAAATTTTGAATCCAACGCTGATCCGGTGGAAGTTGAACTAAAATAAATAGGGGCAACGTTCGAGCTGACTTGCCACCTATTTACTTTTGGTTCATTTGTGGTAACTTTTGTTTCTTCTTTTTCTTTCAACAATTCTTCCAGCGCATTAGGTACTACAGTAGCAATTGCTGTAGTGTCTATTTTCGTTTTATCGTCAGTTATGACTGCGATACTTTCTTTATCTTTTATAAGAACATTTGTAGAAGGTGTTCCTGAGGTAGTTCCGTTATCTCCTGTGCCATTAATGTTATTACGTTGTGCAACAGATTCTGATTCTTTTACCCTGGCAGATTCCGTTCTACTTTGATTACTGCCTTCTTCATTTACAGAGGCAACTGCAGTATTTCTGCGATTGGACCCAACATCTGAAGAACCATCATTTTGATCGCTATTGGCAATATTTTGGTTGCGGCTTCCTGATTTTTTGATTCTATTTGCGGATGATTTTTCGGCAGAATTTTTTACATCTGAAACAGCATCACCAGCGGTATTGTCGCTATCATTACCAACAATTCGCTGATCAGATGAAGTATCATTTGCAGCGTTGTTGTCAGATGAAGTGGAATTGGTATACTTTATTTCAGATGACGATCCTGTGGTCACAACCGCATTATTTTTATTCAGCGGATCATTTTCAACATTACTATCATTTGCTTTGACATTGTTGGCGTCAACAACAGAGTTTCCCTTAAAATCGTTTGAATCAGCGCTTGGGTCGAATATCAGGAGTCCAATCAATAAAGCTGCGGCAACACCAGCTAGGCGAAACCATATCGGAATTACTCTTCGTTTTTTCTTTTCCCGAAGCTTTTCTTCGATCCCATGCCAGACATGTTCAGACGGCTCCACTTCGAAGTCCTTGAACTTCTCCTGAAATAGCCGATCTATGTTTTTCCTCTCGCTCATTTTGCCGACGGTAATTTGTTCGTTCCGTTGTACTTCTCTATTTTCTCCTTCAAAATAATCCTGGCCCGTGCCAGATTTGATTTTGATGTGCCGGTTGTTATCTCCAGCATGTCTGCAATCTCTTTATGCGAATACCCATCCATGACATATAGGTTAAAGACCAACCTGTAACGATCAGGCAACTCCTGTATAATCTTCATCAGATAATCGAGCGATACATTGTCATTGTCAAGTTCGACCTCTACTTCCTCCGCAACGTCATTAACAAGCTCCAAGAAACTCACATTTCTATATTGCTGCAGCACATTGTTGACCATGATCCTCTTGATCCAGCCTTCAAACGAGCCTTTGAACGTATATTGGCTGATCTTGTTGAAAATTATTAAAAAACCATCCTGTAAATTATCTTCCGCTTCCGCATAACTGCGCGAATACTTCAAGCAAACAGCAAACAACTTAGATGAATATAATCTGTATAATTGTTCTTGGGCTTTGGCATCGTTGTTCTTACAGTCAATTATGAGTTGTTCTAAACCCAAAGCTCGCGTTTTTAATTATTCAACAATCACAGTATATTCTTGATATTGCGCAATTCCGTTTTCAGTTCCTGTCCATAACTTAAAATGATAATCACCAATACTTTCCGGCGTAAATATGTAATCTACTTCATATAAATTAGCGCTGTCCTCCATGCAATCATCGCGGTTCATAACTACAGCCTGAATTCCTATTGTTGTAGTCAATCCAGAATGTTCAATAAAGAAATCATCAAAAAAATGACAGTCGGTTGGCCTTCTGTAATATACAGTGATTTCGGCTGTTTCTCCAACAGCCATATTTGTAGGTACATCAGCACTTTCGACAGGCATTAACACATAATTAGCTTGCTCACGATCATCATGGCTACAGCCATTTAATACACATGCAAACAAAATAAATAACAAAAATTTTCTCATGGTTCATCTTCAGTTTCTAAAAGCAAGATACGGTTTATTGCAAAAGGTTGCGTGCAGGCATAAAAAAAGCCCGAAAGGTTCGGGCAATTTATTTAAGCGTTGTTTTCTTTGATTCGTGCTTTGATTTTCACTTCAAGTTCGTCGGCAAGTTCCGGATTGTCTTTAATGAGGACTTTTACTGCATCACGGCCTTGTCCAAGCTTCGTATCACCGTAGCTGAACCACGATCCTGATTTCTTGATAATTTCAAATTCAACTGCCAAGTCAAGTATTTCGCCCGTTTTAGAAACGCCTTCGCCATACATAATGTCGAATTCAGCAGTTTTAAATGGTGGCGCGACCTTGTTTTTGACCACTTTCACTTTGGTCCGGTTGCCAATTACGTTTTCACCATCTTTTATTTGGGATGACCTTCGAATGTCCAAACGCACAGAAGCGTAAAATTTTAGTGCATTTCCACCTGTGGTCGTCTCAGGATTTCCGAACATTACGCCAATTTTCTCACGAAGCTGGTTGATGAAAAACACGGTACAATTGGTTTTGCTGATCGTTCCAGTTAGTTTTCGCAATGCTTGCGACATCAATCGGGCGTGAAGACCCATTTTTGAATCACCCATTTCTCCTTCAATCTCACTTTTTGGCGTCAACGCAGCAACCGAGTCAATTACTACAATATCAATTGCTCCCGAACGGATTAGATTCTCCGCAATTTCCAACGCTTGTTCGCCATTGTCAGGTTGTGAAATAATCAAATTCTCAACATCAACATGTAGTTTTTGGGCATAACCACGGTCAAAAGCATGTTCCGCATCAATAAAAGCTGCAATTCCGCCTGCTTTCTGTGCTTCTGCAATTGCATGCAGGGTCAAAGTGGTCTTACCAGATGATTCAGGTCCGTAGATTTCAATAATTCTTCCTCGAGGATAACCGTTAACGCCTAAGGCTAAATCGATTCCCAATGAACCTGAAGAAATCGTTTCGACTTCCACGATCGCGCGGTCACCCATTTTCATCACGGTTCCTTTACCGTAAGTCTTATCTAGTTTGTCAAGTGTTAGTTGTAATGCTTTTAATTTCGCTTCTTTCTCTGAACTCATTTTTTCTTTCATCTGTGTTTTTGCTATAGGACTAAGCTTCAGGCAGCACCGGAACATAATTGCCCAGTATAATTCCGCTTATGATTCCGTAAAATTACTTCTTTTTTCTGAAGTTCCGTCGGCAGACATTTTCTTTTTATCACCAGTTTTTCAAGCTTTTCAACAATCATATTCCAACGTGATTTCAGTAAAAACAACCCAAAACTGCATGGCAAGGAATCAATTGTATGGCGGATAAAATCAGGTTGTTTTCTGTGCTGAAAGTGTTGCATTATTAACAATTCTAAATTAAGATAGTTGGCAAAAAATTTTGGGCAGATTTTCTGTAGATTGTGTTAATCAACCAATTGCGTGTCTGAGATGGGAATAAGTAGGCTAAATAATTATTTCTTATTTTTGCGCATTATCCGCTGACAATGCAAAAGCTGATTTCCTATCCGATATCGTTCATCGCAGTAGTACTTTTTCTGATCGTGCTGATAATTTTTCATCCTATCCAATGGATCTGCCTCCATATTTTTGGCTATGGGGCACACAAAAAGAGCGTCGATTACTTGAACCTTTGTTTGTTAAGGGTCGGACATGTTTTGGGCACTACTTTTGAAGTTCAGAATCGAGATCGTATTCCTGTAGGCCAGCCTATTATTTTTGTGGCAAACCATCAGAGTTTGTACGACATCATCATCATTATTTGGTTTTTCAGGAAATTCCACCCCAAATTCGTCAGCAAAAAAGAACTCGGAAAAGGAATTCCGAGTGTCTCATTTAACCTAAGGCATGGCGGTTCAGTATTAATTGACAGGAAAGATCCGAAACAAGCAATTCCGACTATCAAAAAACTTGGTGAATACATCGAAAAACACAGTCGTTCGGCGGTCATTTTTCCGGAAGGAACGCGAAGTAAAACAGGCCATCCGAAGGAATTTGCGCAAAGCGGATTGAAAATCTTATGCAAATATGCGCCGTCCGCAATTGTGGTGCCAATCACAATAAACAACTCATGGAAGATGGTAAAATTTGGTTTTTTTCCGTTAGGTTTAGGAAATCATCTTACCTTTACAGTTCACGAACCGATACCAGTAGCTTCGCTGCCTTTTGACCAGTTAATGGCTCAAACAGAACAAGCGATAAAAAACAGTATAAGAATATAATAAAATTAGCATGTCTACAAAGAACATACGACTTGAAGTGATGCAGTTTTTAGAAAAAAACATCGACACTTACGTTGACCAATATCTGATTCCGGTGGAACAAATCTGGCAGCCGTCTGATTTTCTTCCGGATTCGGAAAATGAAACATTCTTCGAAGAGGTAAAAGAGCTTCGCGAAATCGCAAAAGATCTGCCATACGATTTTTGGGTGGTTCTTATAGGCGATATGGTAACCGAAGAGGCGCTTCCAACTTATGAATCGTGGTTGATGGATGTGGAAGGTATCGATCAGATAGAGGCAAACGGATGGTCAAAATGGATCCGCCACTGGACGAGCGAGGAAAACCGTCACGGCGATCTTCTTAATAAATACCTTTATTTGTCTGGCCGGGTCAATATGCGCGAGATCGAAATGACAACGCAGCATTTATTGGCTGACGGTTTCGACATTGGAACAGGCCGCGATCCTTACAAAAATTTCGTTTACACAAGCTTTCAGGAACTCGCAACCTATATCTCGCACAATCGTGTCGGGCAACTGGCAAAAAATTACGGCGATAAGAAGTTGTCAAAGATTTGTAAAATGATTGCAGGTGACGAGATGCGTCATCATCACGCTTACAGCGAATTTGTAAACCGTATTTTCCAAGTGGACCCAAGTGAAATGATGCTTGCTTTTCAATATATGATGAAGCAGAAAATTATTATGCCGGCGCAATTCTTACGTGAATCGGGCGAAAAGATCGGGTCGGCGTTCGAACATTTTTCGGATTCTGCTCAACGAATTGGAGTCTACACCGCTGCTGATTATGTCGACATTATGCAAAAGCTGATTGACCGCTGGAACATTGACAAAATATCGAACCTGACAGATGAAGCTGAAAAAGCGCGAGACTTCCTGATGAAACTTCCGGCGAGGATGACCAAAGTTTCGGAAAGGCTCATCATCCCGCAGGAATCACAAATGTTCAAATGGGTAGAACCAGCAAGACTATAAAAACCTAAGTCCTTTCATCCGAAAGGATTTTTTTTACTTCAATATGACAAATTTAGAAATAACCGAGAGAACCATTGCGTTCGTAAAACAGCAACTTCAGAACGCGGAAGGCGGTCACGACTGGTTTCATATTGAACGTGTCTATAGAAATTCGATGCATATTGCCCAAACAGAAGATTCCAACTTGCTTGTAGTTTCACTTGCGGCGCTTCTTCATGATATTGCCGACAGCAAATTTCACGACGGCGATGAAACTATCGGGCCTAAAACTGCAAGAGCATTTTTGGAATCCGAAGATGTAGAATCAGACACGATCAATCATGTTGTTAAAATCATTGAAAACATCTCGTACAAAGGAGGAAACTTCAAACGCGAATTCTCTTCGATAGAGCTTGATATCGTTCAGGATGCCGACCGGCTAGACGCTATTGGAGCTATCGGAATTGCGCGTGCCTTCAATTACGGAGGATTTAAAAACAGGGCATTGCATGATCCGGAGATCACTCCAAATCTGAACATGTCGAAAGAGGAATATAAAAAGTCGGCAGCGCCAACCATTACACATTTCTACGAAAAATTATTATTGCTGAAGGACAAAATGAATACTGAAACAGGAAAGAAGATCGCTGAGCAACGGCATCAATATATGGAATCTTTCCTATCTCAGTTTTATTCCGAATGGAACGGAGAAAAGTAAACTGTAATTTTATGCAAACTGCGGCTTTCTTTTTTCCAAAAACGCAGCTGTACCTTCTTTAAAATCCGCTGTTCCGAAACATTGCCCAAAAGCCCGGATCTCAGTTTTATATCCATCAGATCCTTCTTCAAAGCCCGCGTTCACTGCCTTTATTGCTCTGGAGATCGCATTTGGCGAGTTTCGTGCTATTTTTTGTGCTATCGTCATCGTAAATTCAAGCAGCTCGTTTTGCGGAACCACATAATTTACAAGTCCGTATTCTTTTGCCTCTTCGGCTGAAAGCATTCCTGCTGTCATTATCAATTCCATTGCTTTTCCTTTTCCGACAAGTTGCGGAAGCCGTTGTGTTCCGCCATAACCCGGAATCACGCCTAAAGTTACTTCGGGCAAACCCATCTTGGCGTTATCGGATGCAATTCGGAAATGACATGCCATCGCAAGTTCAAGTCCGCCCCCTAATGCAAATCCGTTGACAGCAGCAATGACCGGAGTCGAAAGATTTTCTACAAAATCAAATAACAATTCTTGTCCGCGTGCGGCCAGTTGAGTGCCTTCTTCAACTGAAAAATCTGCAAATTCAGAAATATCAGCCCCGGCAACAAATGCCTTTTCTCCTGAACCGGTCAGTATGATTGCACGAACAGTTGCATTCGCCCGAAGTTCCGCAAAAGCGTCATGCAATTCTTTAATAGTAACTTTATTTAAAGCATTGAGTTTTGTCGGCCGATTAATCGTCACCGTTGCAATGCCTTCATTTTCAGAAATGAGTATATTTTCAAAAGCCATAATATAATTTTAAGTGTTCGTTATCGGAAGAGAAACGGTAAAAGTAGTGCCAATTCCAAACTCCGATTCAAAAGTAATAGTTCCTTTATAATTTTCGATGATGTTTTTTATGATTCCGAGTCCAAGGCCCATTCCGCTGCTTTTCGTCGTGAATTTGGGTTCGAAAATCAAGTCCTTATTATAAGCTTCAATTCCACGGCCATTGTCTTTAACAATAATCAGTACATTGCTCTGATCACGTTGTACCGAAACCACAATGGACTTTTCTGCTTTATCGTCCGAAATAGATTGTGTTGCGTTCTTCACAAGATTAGTAATGACGCGAATAAGTTGCGTCCGGTCCATTTTAGAAATAATCTCTTCTTCCTGCTTTTCAAACACGATATAATCTTCATTAAAGATGTCAAGTGCAAGTTCCACAACCTCAACAACATTGAGTGTTTCATTTTGCTGTGCCGGCATCGACGCAAAATTTGAAAATGCAGAAGCTACCGAGCTCATTGTATCTATCTGCTGAATCAAAGTTTGCGAATAGTCACTAAGTTTTTGTTTCAAATCCGGATCATTTGGGTCAAACTTCCGTTGAAAGCTCTGAACGGTAAGCCGCATGGGAGTAAGCGGATTTTTAATTTCATGAGCGACTTGTTTTGCCATCTCGCGCCAGGCTTCTTCCCGTTCGCTCTGCGCAAGCCGAATCGCACTTTTTTCAAGTTCGTCGACCATTCTATTATACGCTTTTATCAGCAAGTCAATCTCTTTGCTGTTTGCCCGAAGTACGATTTTCTCGTTTTTCTGATGCAGGCTTGTTTCATTGATCTTATCAGAAATAGTCTTCAGCGACTGTGTTATGTAAGTTGACAGAAAATAAGCAAGTCCGAATGCGATGATCAGCATAAAGGTGTAAACCTGGCCAAGCCGGAGCAAAAAGTTTTGCAATTCCTGCTCATAAAACCCGTCATCTTCAACATAAGGAAGATTCAAAATGCCGAGCGGCTTGAACTTGTCGTCTTTGATCTGGCTAAATGACGAGCGGTTCTTCTTTCCATCGATCGTTTTTATATCGACGTACCTTTTTTCGATTGATGACTGAACCAGTTTCAAGATGTAAGGCGGAATCGGAGGCGAAATACTGTCAATTGAGAACGATGCTTTTGATGATTTAAGCAGCTTTCCGTTTAATCCGTAAATGTTGATTTCCATATTATGGATGTCAGCAAGCTCATGGATCCGATCCTTAAAAATAAGCGCCAGATTTTCGGTCGTCAGCGGATAAGTGGTGGTCGACAAAATGTA
>DASVRQ010000039.1:0-9591 GCA_036388535.1 Flavobacterium sp.
TTCCGCTTTCTGTACTGTTGCACCAACGGTTGCAATGCTTCCGCCCAATCAATATCATCTGTAAATAAATCAGCCATCGTTTTACATTTTAAAATCAACAGAGAGAGAATTCACGCAATATCTTGTTCCAGTTTGCGTAGGCCCATCATCAAATACATGTCCGAGGTGACTTCCACATGTCGCACATAAAATCTCGGTGCGAAGCATTCCGTGAGTAGTGTCTTTTATATACTCCACTTTCCCTTGAATTGATTCATCGAATGATGGCCATCCGCAACTGGAATCGAATTTTGAACTGCTTTCAAACAAAGGTTCGCCACAAGCTCCGCAGCAATAGGTGCCTTTTTCGAAGTGCATGTTGTATTGTCCTGAATGTGGAAATTCCGTTCCTTTCTGGCGCAAAATTTTATAGCGCTCCAGTCCAAGTTCCTCTTTCCATTGTTCTTCTGATTTCTGAATCGGATATTTCATAACAATACATTTTATTATTGAGCGGGAATAAATTTTACGGAGACGGAATTTGTACAAAAACGATCGCCAGTGGTTTCCTGCGGACCGTCGTCAAAGACATGTCCAAGATGTCCGCCGCAATTCGCGCACGTTACTTCCGTTCGGCTCATTCCCAAGCTATTGTCCGTATGATAAACTACAGAACCTGCAATGGCACGGTCAAATGATGGCCATCCACAATCTGAATGGAATTTGGAATCGGAATTAAACAGCTTATTGCCGCATGCCGCGCATACGTAGATGCCTTTGTCAAAAGTGTTGACATATTCGCCTGTAAACGGACTCTCAGTGCCTTTTTCTCGCAGCACATTATACTGTTCAGGTGTGAGTTCTTTTTTCCACTCTGCATCGGTCTTGGCCATTTTTACGGAAGCCGCAGTTGTTCTTGATTCACTCTTTTTCTGTCCGTGACAACCCGTCAATACTGACAGTGCCAAACACAACGTCATGATCGTTCTCATATATTCTGTCTTTTGTTACAAATGAAATTATTTTCTTTATGACTGCTTGATCTCCGAGTATTTTCCGATGCCCCAGATTATTTGTGAGCAGCAATTCACCATTTTTAAGTCCGGAAGAAAATGCTATTGAAGCAGAAACGGGAACCTCAATATCGTCGTTATCGTGAATGACGAGTGCCGGAATCACAATTTGCTTCGCTGCTATATACGAAGAAAGGCTTTCCATAGTTGCGTCGTACCTGCTTTCAAAATGAATGCGAAGTAAATCGCTGAATCTGTGATGAATTTTAAGCTGACTTACAAACTCATCGAAAATGTCTTTTACTTTATTTCCGCTTCCAATAGTAACCAATGATTTTACTTTTAAACCGCCCTTGGCCGCGTTCAGAAGCGACATACCGCCAAGAGAATGGCCAATTGCTGCTTCAAATGGGCCGAAATGTTTTTCTATTTCAAGTACACACGCAATAAATTCAGGCATTAGCGTGGTTTTACCCTTGGACCTTCCATGTGCCGGAGCATCAAAACTTATTACTTCAAAACCCACGGAAAGTAACGCATCTGCGATTTTTACCAATTGAGTTGCCCTTCCTGACCAGCCATGGACGAGCAACACCCTTCTTACCGAACTGCCGTAATGGTAAACAACAATATCTTTTTTTATCGATGGAATGTGAAGGATCGAGCGGATACTTTTTTTGTCCATTTCAAGTTCGCGCTTTGGAGCTTGATGCTTTATTGGAGTCGTAAAAAGACGAGCTGCGAAATGTACAAGAAGTTTTGGCGAAATATGTTCCAAAACTTTAGCGGCAGCAGTAATTATCGTCGGGATCTGCAAGGATTGTCGCTGCTTTAGATGTTTTGCTGGCATCGCGGGATTTTTATGCAAGTTATTATTATTGTTTTATGTAACTCCGTTTTAGCGTCATAAAAATTCCTTAATTCCAATTGGCAATCCAATGACTTATGTTCGAATCTTGCGACAATATAAGCAGTACGAAATCAGTATTCTGCCAACTGCCATCATGATCGACGAAGTGACTCTCTACGATACACAAGGCCGCAAGTTAATGTTTGTTCAGCAGGAACTACAGCGTTTGAATGTTGAACTGGTGACAGCGGGGTTATTCAATCGGAACCATCAGGAAAAGAACAATATAAGTTTATGAAAAATCAAGTTAAGAGGCAGATAATCAAGGTTTAGTGGTAACTTTTGTGAAAAGTGCGATAGTAATCATTAAACATTTCATAATTTTCATGTAACAAATGGCATGATTTTACCATTAATTTTACCGAACTAAATTTTAAACTATGAAACAGACTTTTCTAATCGCCGTATGCCTTGCAATGGTGGTTTCGTGTACAACCAAGAATCCATTTACGGGAAAAAATAATTTAAACTTTGTTTCCAACGAGCAACTTTTTCCGTCTGCGTTCCAGCAATACAATCAGTTCCTTTCGGAAGCGAAGGTTGTTTCGGGGACTGCCGATGCCAAGATGGTTACAAATGTGGGAATGAAGATCAAAGCTGCTGCTGAAAAGTACCTTAACGCGAACGGATTTACCGATTATTTGAAAGGATACCAATGGGAATACAAGCTCGTCAATGATCCTGCAGTCAATGCGTGGTGCATGCCTGGAGGGAAAATTGTAGTTTATACCGGTATCCTCCCAATAACAAAAGATGAAGCCGGATTGGCGACCGTAATGGGACATGAAGTAGCGCATGCACTTGCAAACCACGGTGCTCAGCGAATGAGCGCGTCGCAATTACAACAGTTAGGTGCTGTAGGTGTAGCAGTTGCGACGGGAAACCAAAGCGCTGAAAAGCAGCAAATGTGGCAGCAATATTATGGTATCGGAACAGAAGTAGGCGGAATGCTTCCTTTTAGCCGTAACCATGAAAGTGAAGCCGATATGATCGGACTCACATTGATGGCACTCGCTGGTTACAATCCTGATAAAGCTGTTGATTTCTGGCAGCGGATGTCGGCAAAAGCTGGAGGCGGAGCACCACCTGAGATATTAAGTACGCACCCATCCGACGCAACAAGGATCGCGAACATCAAGAAATTAATTCCACAGGCCAAAGCCGAAGCCCAAAAATTCGGAGTTAAGCTAAAATAAAAATAGTATATTCGAGCTGCCTTAACGGGCAGCTTTTTTTATGCAAATATTTTAATTTATGGCCGACCTACCAAAAGGCAGCAACAAGCTGCTTAACGCATGGGCTTTTTACGATTGGGCAAATTCTGTTTATACGCTGGTAATTGCATCAGCGATTTTTCCGATTTTTTACAATGGCTTGTTCTCAAAAACCGGAAATTATATCAATGTGTTCGGAGGCACGTTCAAGAATTCGGCTTTAATAAGCTTTGTAACAGCCGCTGCATTCTTGGTGGTAGCTTTTATTTCCCCGATACTATCGGGCATAGCAGATTATATCGGAAACAAAAAATCATTCATGCGCTTCTTTTGTTACCTCGGTGCATTATCGTGTATCGGGCTTTACTGGTTCTCACTTGAGCACATTTACATCGGACTTTTACTTTATTTCCTGGGCCTCATCGGATTTTGGGGAAGCCTGGTTTTTTATAATTCTTATCTTCCCGATATTGCTTTTCCCGAACAACAGGATAAAATTAGCGCCCGTGGCTATTCGATGGGCTATATTGGAAGTGTTGTGCTGCTGCTCATCAACCTCGCGATGGTTATGAAGCCGGATTGGTTCGGAATTGAAGGTGATGATGCTAGTGCGACCGCAATGCGCTATTCTTTTGTAATGGTTGGCTTGTGGTGGATATTGTTTAGCCAGTACAGCTATTATTATCTTCCAAAAGGCAGTAGAATAATTGACAAGAAAATTTCGAAAGCTGTTTTGTTCAATGGCTTCCGTGAACTTAAGAAAGTGTGGGCGCTGATGGCTAGCAACCTACCACTTAAAAGATACCTGACGAGCTTTTTTGTTTACAGCATGGCCGTACAAACCGTTATGTTGGTTGCGACTTATTTTGGCGCGCAGGAAATCGCATGGGAAAGTCCGGAGCAAAGTCAGATGGGATTAATAGTTTGTATTTTGCTCATCCAATTAGTAGCAGTAGCCGGCGCGGTATTGACATCAAGGGCTTCAGCTAAATTTGGCAACATACCGGTACTTATTGCTATTAACAGCTTCTGGTTTCTGATTTGTGCAGCTTCTTACTTTATAACATTGCCGATTCATTTTTATGTAATGGCTGCACTGGTTGGAATGGTAATGGGCGGAATCCAGTCCTTATCACGATCAACATATTCCAAATTATTGCCGGAATCGGACGATACGGCATCTTTTTTTAGTTTTTATGATGTAGCTGAGAAGATCGGAATTGTAATCGGGATGTGTCTTTACGGGCTCATTGATCAGATAACAGGAAGTCCGCGAACAGCTATTGTATTCCTTGCAATATTTTTTATGACGGGAATCATTTTACTCCGAAGAGTTCCGAAAAACATTTCATCGATCAGACGAATCGAAAAGTAACCAAATTTTCTTAGTTGTAGTCTTTAGTTTTACTATAATTGATTTATATTTGGAGCTTTATAAAATTGCTCCAATGAGAAAATTACAGTTCCTTTCGACTTTCCTGATTTTGTTCACTGCTTTTGGTGTAGTATCATGTGGTGATGTCGAACCAATAGATCCTACTATTGTTATTCCAACGCCTAATCCTAATCCCAACCCAAATCCGAACCCTGACCCAAATACACCAGGTGTTTTTAAAGTTGATTTTGACGGACAAACATATACTGCCTCAACAACTATCGTTTACCTTTCAGGAGGTTCGATTATTCTGCAGGCAATTAATCCTAGTGGTGACTCGTTTGGGATGATCCTTGACGGTACTACAGAAGGTTCGTATCCTACAAATGAAAATATTGTAGCCTATACGGAAGCTGGCGAAGAATATGGTTGGTCAGGATATCATCCTTTCGACTTCGATGCGAACACAGGTACAGTGATCGTCACTGATGTTGACACTGTAAACAAAACAATCTCCGGCACCTTTGCATACACTGGTTATTGGAGCGATTGGGACAATACGACCATTCCTCCAAAACAATTTACAAATGGTATTTTCACGAATTTGCCATACGTTTCGCAAAATCCGACAAACGACACCTTCTACGCAAAGGTAAATGGGGTCGAATTTGTAGATACTGATATTCTTGTTGTAGAAGTCAGTCTTTTAGGTCAGGAATTCTACGGAATTGGTGCATCGAATGCAGCCGATCAATCTATGACAGTTGATGTTCGCACGGATGCAACAGTGGGAACTTATCCTATCACCGGTAATTTTGACACTGATGTGGTGCAATTACACTATGCGCTAAACCAGAACGAAGTAGGAGGACATGCACTTACCGGAACAGTTACCATCACTGAAAAAACTGCAAGTCGCATAAAAGGAACTTTCAGCGGAACTGTCATTATCGACGCCGTACCTTACGTTATTACTGCTGGCGCCTTTGACGTCGCGTATTAAACATATAGAGGAATAGTGAAAAATCCGCCAAATGGCGGATTTTTTTTTGACCGCGTTGGTTGCCGCATCAGGTTGCACAGAAAAAACATGCCATACATCGATTTTAGGATTTTATCTGATTTTCATGTATTATATTTGTGTAAATTCTTTAATTTTTAATGGCTGATACTGGCCTAATACCACATATGTCACAACACAAGATCATCACATTTGATAATTTGTCACTTCAGGAATTTGATTCTGAAGCTGATTTGATTCCACTGCTGACACCCGAGGACGAAGAAGAAATGAATAATGAGGAGCTTCCCGCTTCGCTGCCCATTCTGCCGCTTCGGAATACTGTGCTTTTCCCGGGAGTTGTAATTCCGATCTCTGCAGGAAGGGACAAATCCATTAAACTTATAAACGATGCAAATGCCGCCGGTAAAACTATTGGCGTCGTCGCACAGCTCAATGAAGAGGATGAAGACCCGACCAAAAACGATATACATAAAGTTGGAACAGTCGCCAAAATACTTCGGGTCCTCAAGATGCCTGACGGGAATATTACCGTTATTCTGCAAGGTAAAAAACGCTTTGAAATTGACGCCGTAACTTCTGAAAGGCCATATTTAAAAGCAAATATTAAAGAAGTTGCAGAGAAGCGTCCGGGTAAACACGACACAGAATTTCATGCTATAATAGATTCCATTAAAGAACTGGCAATTCAAATCATAAAGGAAAGCCCAAATATTCCAACAGAAGCGACATTTGCCATCAAGAATATCGAAAGTCACTCTTTCCTGATAAATTTCGTGTCTTCCAATATGAATCTTTCCGTAAAGGAAAAGCAGGATCTTTTGGCGATGAATACACTTAAGGAACGAGCACTGGAAACCTTGCGCTTCATGAACATCGAACTTCAGAAGTTGGAGCTCAAAAATGATATCCAATCCAAAGTGCGCTTTGATCTTGATCAGCAGCAGCGTGAATATTTTCTGCATCAGCAGATGAAAACCATCCAGGAAGAACTTGGAGGTGTTTCACAGGAAGAGGAAATGGATGAAATGCGCATTAAAGCAAAATCCAAAAAATGGGACGAAAAGACACGCGTTCATTTTGAAAAGGAACTTACGAAAATGCAACGCATGAATCCGCAGGCACCTGATTTCGGAATACAACGTAATTACCTTGAGTTGTTTCTGGATCTGCCATGGAACGATTACTCGAAGGATAATTTCGACCTTAAACGTGCACAAAAAATTCTCGACCGCGATCATTTCGGACTTGAAGATGTTAAAAAACGAATGATCGAACATCTCGCGGTCCTTAAACTTCGCAACGATATGAAGTCACCCATAATCTGCCTGACAGGGCCACCGGGAGTTGGTAAAACTTCAATCGGAAGATCGGTTGCCGAAGCGTTGGGAAGAGAATATGTCCGAATTTCATTGGGCGGATTACGCGACGAAGCTGAAATACGCGGACACCGAAAAACGTACATCGGAGCAATGCCGGGCCGCATTATCCAAAGTCTTAAGAAAGCAGGGACTTCTAATCCGGTTTTTGTATTGGATGAAATCGACAAACTTTCAAGCAGCAACCAAGGCGATCCTTCGTCAGCGTTGCTTGAAGTATTGGATCCGGAACAGAACAATGCGTTTTACGACAACTTCCTTGAAATGGGATACGACTTGTCTAAGGTGATGTTCATTGCGACATCGAATAACATGCAGACTATCCAGCCGGCTTTAAAAGACCGTATGGAAGTCATTAAAATGTCTGGATACACAATTGAGGAAAAAGTCGAGATCGCACGCCAGCATTTGTTTCCAAAGCAACTCAAAGAACACGGATTAACAAATAAAGACCTTACAATCGGTAAGAAACAGCTCGAAAGGATTGTTGTTGGCTACACGCGGGAATCTGGAGTACGCGGACTCGAAACAAAAATTGCACAAGTGATCCGAAATGCTGCCAAATCGGTTGCAATGGAGGAAGGATACAACAAAAAGGTTACCGATGAAGATATCCTGAAGGTTCTTGGTGTGCCAAGATTAGAACGCGATAAATCTGAAGGCAATGAAGTTGCGGGAGTGGTAACAGGTCTTGCCTGGACCACTGTAGGAGGTGATATATTATTTATTGAATCGCTGATTTCCAAAGGGAAAGGATCGATGACCATGACCGGTAATTTAGGTACCGTAATGAAGGAATCGGCTACAATTGCACTTGAATACATAAAATCAAATGCTGAACTTTTAGGTGTAGATCCTGAGATTTTATCAAAATATAATATTCATATCCATATACCTGAAGGAGCAACGCCAAAAGATGGCCCGAGCGCTGGAATTGCTATGCTTACGTCTCTTGTGTCGCTTCTGACACAGAGAAAAGTCAAACGAGATATGGCTATGACCGGTGAAATCACTCTTCGTGGAAAAGTTTTGCCTGTTGGCGGAATAAAGGAAAAGATACTTGCTGCCAAGCGGGCAAATATCAAGCATATCATCATGTGCGCCGAAAATAGACAGGACATCGAGGAGATCAAACCCGAATATTTAAACGGACTGACATTCCACTATGTCAAGGAAATGAGCGACGTGATTAAGGTGGCGCTCACCGATGAAAAAGTAAAAAATGCCAAAACACTGTAAAATAAATAACCTCTGTGAAAGCAGGGGTTGTCTTTATTAAAAATAATATCTTCGCATCTGCGTTATACTGCTACGGAAACAGCGCCTTGCTATGCACAAATACTTCTTTTACTTTCTTTTCTTGTTGTTTAGCACTGTTTCAAACGGACAAATAGGAGGTAAGCATGTTTACCAATTCCTTAATCTTGTCACCTCGCCACGACAGGCGGCTTTGGGTGGAAAGACAATCACAATCTTTGATGAAGATGTTAACCAGGCACATTTTAATCCGGCTACAATTAATCCGGAAATGGATAATCATCTTGCGCTGAATTACGGAAGTTACTATGGTGAAGTTTCATATGGAACGGCTTCGTATGCTTATACCTACGATCGTCGTATGCAAACATTCCAAATGGGCGTGAACTATGTCAATTATGGCAGCTTTAAGGGAATGGACGAGAACGGCGTCGAGACAGCCGAATTTACCGGAAGCGAAATCGCTATTTCATTTGGCTATGCGTATAACATTCCAAAAACCGATTTTCACATCGGCGGAAGTGCAAAATTCATATCATCAACATTGGAAAGCTACAACTCGCTAGGAGCTGCAATTGATTTTGGAGCTTTGTTTATTGATACGCGCAACGATGTGAACTGGGCACTTGTGGTCCGAAACGTTGGTGTCCAGATAACACCTTATGCCGACATGCGGGAAAACCTTCCGCTTGAAGTCCTTGTCGGCGTTTCACAGGAAGTCGAAAATGTGCCTGTTCGCTGGCATCTGACGTTGGAAAACCTGCAGCAATGGAACATCGCATTTGCAAATCCGGCTCGTGCCGAAGGAAATATAGATGGCGGATCAACACCTGAAAAAGTATCCTTTTTCAATAATGCGCTTCGTCATGTTGTACTTGGAGCTGAGCTGTTTCCGACGAAAGGCTTCAACATCCGCCTTGGATATAATTTCCGTCGGGCAGAGGAACTCCGGATATTGGAGCAACGTCATTTCTCAGGAATTTCAGCCGGTTTCGGATTACGGATAAATAAGCTTAAATTTAATTATTCATACTCACGCTACACATTAGCTGCAAATACGAGCTTGTTCGGACTAACAATTAACTTCGCGGAATAAGTGGAAAAGAAAATTACAATAGCGATCGACGGCTATTCGTCGACGGGAAAAAGTACGCTTGCAAAACAACTTGCGGCACATCTGAACTATATTTATGTCGACACCGGCGCCATGTATAGGGCTGTGACTTATTTTGCGATGCAGAATGGTTATATTACTGCAGACTTTCTTGATCAGGAAACACTCATCAATTCACTTCCATCTATCAATCTTGAATTCGTATTAAATCAGGAAACTGGGTCGGCAGATATGATCCTTAACGGTACGAACATCGAAAATGAGATTCGAACTATCGAAGTTTCCAACCACGTTAGCCGGATCGCTGAAATTTCAATGGTCCGGGCTAA
>DASVRQ010000040.1:0-28188 GCA_036388535.1 Flavobacterium sp.
GACCGGGCTTGATATCAGGATCATGAATCCGATTGAAGCGACAAATTTTACATTGGAACGAATAAAAGCAGGTCAAGACACGATTTCGGTTACAGGAAATGTGCTTCGTGATTATCTTACAGATCTGTTTCCGATACTCGAATTGGGAACTTCAGCAAAAATGTTGTCAATTGTGCCGTTAATGAACGGAGGCGGTCTTTTCGAAACAGGCGCCGGAGGTTCTGCACCGAAGCACGTCGATCAGTTCCTGGAAGAAGGTTATTTGCGTTGGGATTCTTTAGGGGAATTTTTAGCCTTGGGCGCTTCACTTGAACATCTCAGCCAAACAATGAGCAATTCGAAAGCAATGGTACTTGCCGATACGCTTGATATGGCAACAGAGAAGTTCCTCGAAAACGATAAATCTCCTGCAAGGAAAATAGGTCAGATCGATAACCGCGGTTCTCATTTTTATCTGGCATTATATTGGGCTCAGGCATTGGCATCACAGAACAACGATTCCGAACTTAAGCAAACGTTTACCCAAATTGCCAATGAGCTTTCGGAAAACGAAAAGCAGATCAATTCTGAATTGATCGCTGCTCAGGGAAAACCTCAATTAATTGGTGGTTATTACAAACCCAACAAGCAGTTGACCGAACAAGCCATGAGGCCAAGTGCCACCTTAAACAATGCCTTGGCAAAATTGATATAAGCAATTCTATAATTTAAAGGCGGCTCAAAAGGTCGCCTTTCATATTGATCCGACATCGGTTATTCCATTCAAACCTTAATGATGGCTTTAAAATTCAAGTTTCTCTTTCTTTTGTTCTTTATCCAATTTTGTGCATTTGCTCAGGAAAAATTTGTTGTCAGCGGAACCATAACAGATAATGCTACAAATGAAACTTTGATTGGAGTCGACGTATACTTTCCTTCGATGAAAATCGGTACCAGCACCAACGAGTACGGATTTTATTCAGTCACACTTCCAAAAGGCGAGCAACAAGTCGCCATCAGCTATTTGGGATATGAAACCATCACAAGATCTGTTTCCGTTGAAAATAATGTCCGGCTAAATTTTGCGCTGACACAAGGTGGTGCGCAGCTTGAGGAAGTTACCGTTACGCAGAGCAATACCACAAATACACGAAGTGCTGAAATGAGCGTGAACCGACTCGCAATCGGCACTATTAAAAAGATGCCTGTAGTACTGGGTGAAGTTGATATAATCAAATCGATCCTGCTTTTACCCGGAGTTACCAATGCCGGCGAAGGCGCATCGGGATTTAACGTCCGCGGCGGCGGTGCCGATCAGAACCTTATGCTGCTCGACGAGGCCACGATCTACAATTCGTCACACCTTTTCGGCTTTTTCTCGGTTTATAATCCTGATGCCATAAAAGATCTGAAATTGTATAAAGGGGGAATTCCGCCACGCTTCGGCGGACGCATTGCGTCGGTGCTGGATGTCTACCAGAAAGACGGAAACAGCAAGGATTTCCACATGAATGGCGGAATCGGATTAATCTCAAGCCGACTCCTGGCTGAAGGACCGATCGTAAAAGATAAAGGCTCATTCCTGATTGCCGGGCGTTCTTCCTATGCGCATATTTTTCTAAAGTTGGCCGATAATGAGAACTCTGCCTACTTTTATGACCTCAACACCAAACTCAACTACAAGATCGACGACAATAACAGCCTTTACCTTTCCGCATATTTTGGCCGCGATGTTTTTGACCTTTTTGGAAGCTTCACCAATATCTACGGGAACGCAACATTGAACGTGCGTTGGAACCATTTGTTCACCGACAAGCTTTTCTCGAACCTGTCGTTGATTTACAGTGATTATTATTACGGACTTGAATTGGACTTTGTCGGATTTAAGTATGATTCAGGTATAAAAAATTACAACATCAAATACGATTTTAAGAATTATATCTCTGATAAGTTCCGAATGAATTACGGCTTGAACTCGATCTATTACGATTTTAATCCGGGAACAATCAGTCCGCTTGGAGCAGCTTCAGGTTTTAACGAGCGGCAGCTTGAAAAGAAATTCGCTTTCGAGCCAGCCGCGTATATCGAAGCCGAGCACAAACTTGCAAATAATCTGACCGCGATGTACGGACTCCGATACAGTTTATTTTACCGCGTTGGTTCCTCGACAGTAAATCTTTATCAGGATAACAATCCTGTGACCTTCAATCAGGACCTACAGATTTACGAGCGCGCGACGCCAATAGGTACACAAGCGTTCGGACGCAACGAAGTTATACAGTCGTTCAACAATTTTGAGCCGAGGTTTGCAATTTCTTATTCGCTTAGCGACAAGCAATCAATTAAGATCAGCTACAACAGGATGACCCAATACCTGCAATTGCTGTCGAACACCTCATCGCCTACGCCGCTTGATGTTTGGACGCCTTCTGATAAGTATATCAAGCCTCAGATCGCCGATCAGACCGCCATCGGATACTTCACCAACTTCAGCGAAAATAAGTATACTCTTGAAGTCGAATCGTATTACAAAACAGTTGACAATCGTATCGATTATATTGATGGCACCGATCTGATAGCAAATGAAGCCATCGAGCAGGTAATCCTCAATGGCCGGATGCGATCCTACGGAATCGAAATGCTATTACGTAAAAATACAGGAAAACTAACAGGTTGGATATCATATACTTTATCAAGATCGGAGCAGCAAACTCCTGGTCGAAACGAGTTTGAGTCCGGAATCAATAACGGCCAATGGTACAAATCGCTTTATGATAAACTTCATAATCTGGCCGTTACAAGTTCGTATGAATTTAGCAATAAATGGACTTTTGGCGCGAATTTCATTGTGCAATCCGGTGCGCCTGTAACGTTTCCAAACGCACAATACCAATATCAGGGAATAGTTGTCCCGAGTTACGGACTTCGAAATGAAGAGCGGCTTCCAACGTATCATCATCTCGATCTGGCTGCCACTTATACGCCAAAACCAGATAAAAAGAAAGGCTGGCAAACTGAATGGGTTTTTAGCATCTACAATGTGTATGACCGCAGGAATGCCGCATCGATCAGTTTCCGCCCAAGCGAGACTTCGACCAATAATGAAGCTGTACGATTCTCGATTTTCGGAATAGTGCCGGCCGTCAGCTATAACTTCAAATTTTAATCATGAAAAAGATATTTCCGCTCTTGCTTATAATGTCTGTATTCTTCACATCATGCGAGGAAGTCATTGATGTCGATCTTGACTCGGCAGAACCACGCCTAGTAATCGATGCCGCACTGAAATGGGAGAAAAATTCGCAAGGCAACTTTCAATCAATATTCCTCACGACCACCACAGATTATTTCACCGAAGATGTTCCACCCGTTTCAGGAGCCGTTGTTACCGTTACAGATTCCCAAAATAATGTCTTCAGCTTTATCGAAGTTGAATCGACGGGCCAATATGACTGCATAAATTTCATTCCGGTACTCAATGAAACGTATACATTAACAGTGGTTACGGGCGGTCAAACGTACACGGCGACAGAAACGCTGCGGCCAGTTCCGCAAATAGATTACCTTGTTCAAAATGCTGAAGGCGGCTTTACAGGCGATGAGCGCGAAGTGGAAATCTATTTTACGGATAATGCTGCGACAACCGATTTTTACCTATTCACCTATATTTCGCCGGCAGAGCGATCTCCTGTTTATGAAGTTCTTGAAGACCGACTAATTCAGGGAAACCAAACTTTCACATCCTATTCTGATGATGAACTCGAATCGGGCGACGAAGTAACATTGGCAATCGCAGGAATTTCCGAACGCTACTTTAATTATCTGCGAATTTTACTCAGTATTTCTGGTGGCGGAAGTGGAAGCCCTTTTCAGGCGCCGCCTGTAACGGTGCGCGGAAATATCGTCAATTCGACCAACAGCCAGAATTATGCCCTTGGATATTTCAGCCTGTCAGAAACCGATGTGAAGAATGTTGTAATCGAATAGAAATTTCGATCTGTTTATTTGCATTGGCAGCTTTTCCGGCTATTCATTACAAAAAAACAACAGCATCGGCAGCTTTCTATTATGTACATAAGCTTCCGTCGGACGCTTCTGTACAAAAGAAACCTATTGCCGCTGCCGCAGTTTTGTTTTCCATTGCTATCCGGGCTATACTTCGCCCACTGATGCTTTTAAAAAATAATTTCACTCGATTCCCAACCTTTTAAGAATATTCGGACTCTATAGTATTAAGACGAAGTTCTAACACTAATTAGTTCCCATGAAAAGATTCATTACCATTTTGTTCCTGTTGCAAATATTGCTCGCAAACGCGCAATCAATAAGGGAGTTCCAGGTTAATTTCGAAACTGGCTCGTTCCATTTGGCAGAATCGGAACTTGAAAAAATCGACAATGCAATTCAGTCACTTTCAAATCCGCTGCAAATTCATACGGTCTTCATAACCGGCCATACCGACAACGTGGGCGACCTCCCCTACAATTCAACTCTTTCAAAAAACCGCGCAAATTCAGTAGCAACTTACTTCTTACAGAAAGGGTTCAATCAATACACGATCAACACATTCGCGAAAGCGTTCAGATCGCCATTGGCAACCAATGCAACCGAAAGCGGAAAAGCGAAGAACCGCCGCGTGAGCATCAGGATTACCGATACGCCGCACACAGTTAAAAATGTTGGCGGGCTCAAATTAAAAGAAGATGTATATAAAATCGACAATTCTGAGCAACAGACGATCAACTACAAATCGGGTAGCAAAATTACAATCCCGGCAAATGCTTTTGTCGATAAAAACGGAGGTCCGGTTACAGGAAAAGTTGACCTCACGTACATCGAATATCGTGATGCAGTCGACTTCATCCTTGCCAATATCGGAATGGACGTCGATCCAAACACGAACGACCATTTCAATTCGGCAGGCATGAACAAAATCCTTGCTTCTCAAAACGGCGAACCGATCTTTCTCAAAAGCGGAAAAAACATTGGAATCGAGTTTCCGCTGACTTCTGACTTGCCGAACCTCAACTTTTACAGCTATGATACAATTTCAAGAAGGTGGACAGAGCTTGCTAAAATAAATCAGCCTGTAGCAATGCCCGGCGGAAATGATATATCTCCATCTGCGGGATCTCCATGCTATGGAAGCGACTGCCAAATGGTATATTCAACAGCGACCTACGGAACTGATTTCGCAAGACAATCGGCATCAATATCGGAAATATATGAGACGGAAGCAGCATATTGTGATTCAATACAAATTGCGATAAATATACGCCGGCAAAAATCAATGTTTAGAAAAGCTGACTCAGCAACGATGGCCAGACACCGAATGATAAGAAGCTACAAAGCAAAAATTGCGCGCGGCCAAATATTAATTGACAGACTTGCTCCTAAAATTGCGCAATCCCGTGCATTTTACCAAATGACTAAAATTTCTGAAGATGATGATAATTTGATTCTGAAACTCGACTTGAAGGCAATGCATAATATTGTGACAGTCGACTTCGAAAACACGCAATGGTCGCATTCAAAAAACAACATCCGGCTCAATCCTGAATTGTTCGCTCATCAATGGGATTCTTGCGCTATTGTTGGAATGAACAATGGTAAATACAAAATTAACTTACACAATTCAACACGTTCGATAACGGTCAACGATCTGCAAATCATCAATCAAAAAACTAAAGATAAGACCAAGTTAGTTGCGGCCATGAATAAAGCGAACAAGATCCAGACGAAAAAGATTGTAAGACTAAGATCTAAAATCGACAACCTAAAGCTGCAAAAAGCGCAGTACGAAAAAGCATTGGCAGAGCTTGAACCACAACTTCCGTTAGATCAATCTCGAGGGTTTACAACCGCGAAATTACAGGAAATGCTCTGTTTCTTTAATAACAGTGCTACCTATATGTCGGACGCCGAAAAGAGCCTTTCCAAGAGCGAATGGTTCAAATATTTCGACGCGAATAAAGCCATCATGTTGCTACGTTATCAAAACTTGAAGACCAATATTGCTGACGAATGCCGTAAGGCCGCGGTGGCCTACAATGAAAAACAACGCGCAATAGCCTCAGCTACAGAAAACGCAGGATCACTCACAAAATCGCTCAGTATATCAACACTCGGAATATTTAATTGCGACCAGATTGCGCGCCTTCAGGAACCTTTGATTGCAACGGCGACCTATCAAACTTCCGATGGTAAAACTTTTGATCCTGTGATGATTTATCTGGTCGACAGCAACATAAACGGCATAATCCGCTACGACGGATACAATGGCTACAATCCAAATCATTTCGCCTACAGCGCAATTTCCAATACGACGCTGCTGGCGTTCGACGGCAAAGGCGGATCGTATATAATAAATGCAGCCGACTTCAGAAAAGCGGTTTCATATCCGAAAAATGCTGTTTTTCAAATGCAGAAAATCAAAAACATCGACAGCAAGGAAGAGCTCGCCGCCATGTTTTAGTAGCTGTTCCGGCTATACATTTCAAAAAAATACGGGCAGCTCCGGTTTTACATTCGTATGAAAAGCTTCCGCTGGTCGCTTTCGCACTCAGTTAAAACCAATGTCGCTGCGCAAATTTTGTTTTCCATTTCTATCCGGGCTGCTTGATAATCCTGTATTTATATTATTATTTTATATGGCTACTCATATTGCTAATGCTGTTACCTTTACTTTTATGAAGACATTATTCTTTTATTTCATGTTTGCAACCCTTACTGTTTCTGCACAGGAAAATTATAATCAAGATCAGGATTATCATTTTAACCTGGCGGAAATAAATTTAAAAAACGGAAATGGATTACTTGCTTTGAAACATTTTCATGCTGTTAAAATGTTCGAAATGAATACTATAAGGGAAAATCTTGCGCAAATTAAAATCGATTCGCTGTTGCCAATTTATCAAAAATTGGAACGGCAGAAGTGGATTGGAAAATGGAAATTAAAGCAACTTCAATCCAATTTGTTCGAGTACGAGCTTATTACTATTACCAATGATAGTATTATTTTTTATTCTAAAAATGATTTAAATATACCTACAAGGGCTGAATGGATATATCCTGTTAAAAATACTACCGCAAATGAATTACCAATATCAAAAGTAAACTTTGCAAACGGAGAAGTCTGGGAGTTTTCCGTTGAAATAAAAGATGGCCAAAGAAGGCTTTTTCCAACCCTAAAGCAGTCGAGCGATGGATTAACGTGGTTCTTAGTGGATGACCGCGGGATAATTAGAGATCCGGTTGCGCGGAAAAAAGCATTGGAATCAGAGATACGGACTTATTATGTGCCTGACGAATAATGGGACAAAGACCGTTTTAATCAAGTTGCTGTTGCTTCCGCACTTTAACATATTTTCCATCTCTAACTAAGTTTTATCTTTGGGGCTCACTCACTCCGACTGAAGACTGCGACTGCGGACTGAAAGACTGAGACTGAAAACTAAAAACTGAAAACTGAAGCTATGTCCTCACATCATATTGTCCGAGACGACCAAGAACCAGCACTCATCATTGCAAATGGTGAAGCATGTAGTGATTCGTTACTTGGACAATTGCTCGAATGGTCGCCGATTGTAATTGTATTGGACTCGGCGATTGATCGCGTACTTGACAGAAATATTAAAGTCGATGTGCTTTTGGGTGACTTTGACCGCGGACCCGACATTGCCAAATACGAGAGTTCGCAATATCCGATCGAAATCGTCCATACGCCAGATCAGGAAAAAACCGATCTTGAAAAAGCATTCGAATATCTTATCGAAAAAAAAATTCCCGCTGTAAACGTAGTTTGGGCAACAGGACGCCGAGCCGACCATACGATCACGAACATCACCAACATCGTACGCTACAAAGACCAACTGAAAATCGTGATTTTGGACGATTATTCAAAGATATTCCGACTTCCGCAAACCTATCAAAAATGGTATCCGGCAAACACAATTTTATCATTAATCCCAATCGGAACTGTTTCGGGCATTTATTCTCAAAATCTTTTATATCCATTACACAACGATACTTTAACCATCGGGTACCGTACAGGAAGCAGTAATTCGGCCAAAAAAGACGGTTTAGTAACAATAAAATACGAAAAAGGAGATCTGCTGATAATGGAATGTGTTGATTAAAACAATGCCATTTCCATAATCATGATTTACTGGCATAACATTTGTGTCGGCCGAATTAACAATTTTAACAATATATTCCTATGAAATCTCTGCGTGTTTTCCTCGTTTTATGTCTTGTCTTACTTTCCATTATGTATTCGTGTAAAAATGCGTCCCCAGACGAGGAACGTTCTGAAGAAAGTTCGACCGATATGACTACAGGATCAGAGTCGGTACCAGTATCATCATCAGCGGCAGCCGTAGGAGAACACGATAAGACCAGAAAGTTCGTTCGGACAGCCGACTTGAAATTTAGAGCTAAAGATGTCGTAAAAATTACCTATAGAATCGAGGACATCACCGCAAGACATGGCGGATTTGTCGCACATACAAGCCTGCAAAGCAGCACCAACCACGAAACTACAAACAAAATTTCAGCCGATTCAAGTGTTGTAACCACGAGATATGTTGTTACGAATGATATGATCATCCGTGTTCCCAACCGGCAATTAGACACCGTTCTGAAATCCATTGCTCCACTGATTGATTTTCTTGATTCGCGTGTAATCAAAGCAGATGATGTTTCTCTTCAAATGCTATCAAACGATATGTCGCAAAATCGTTCCACTCAAAATGAAAAACGGCTTTCAGATGCAATCGATCAAAAAGGTAAAAAACTCAATGATATTGTATCTGCCGAAGATGCACTCGCAGCCAAAAAAGAACAAGCTGATAATGCAAAACTGCAAAACCTTGCTTTGAATGATCAGGTAAATTTCAGCACAATCAATATTTCGATGTACCAGCGCGAACAGATCAGGCGCGAGATGATTGTAAACGACGACAGCCGTAAGTACGAACAAAGCTTTGGCAGCCAATTGATGGATTCGCTCCGCACTGGTTGGGACATGATTGTGGCGATCCTGATGTTCCTTCTACAATTATGGGCAGTTGTTCTCCTTGGCGTGATCATTTACATTGCTATCAAAAAGTACAAAGCCACTAATGGTAAAAAGTAAAAAAGATGCCACTCGAAAGGGTGGCATCTTTTATATGTAACTTTGCAGCTATGGAAGAGAGCCCAAAGCCAAATATCGAAAAAGTAAATCTGCATCCGCGTAATATTCATCGGAACGGCTATAATTATTCGCAACTGGTTAAAGTCTCACCTGAGCTGCAGCACTTCATCAGCACCAATAAATTCGGCAATGAAGCCATTGACTTTTCGGATGCGAATGCTGTCAAAGCCCTCAACAAAGCGCTTTTGATGCAATACTACAAAATTGAAAATTGGGATATTCCGGATGGCTTCCTTTGTCCTCCGATTCCAGGCCGCGCCGATTACATTCATTCCATTGCCGATCTACTTGCAGAATCGAATGAAGGAGAAATTCCGATGAGAAGTTCTGTCCTCGGACTCGACATCGGCGTTGGAGCAAACTGCATTTACCCGATTATTGGAAACGCAATTAATGGCTGGGATTTCGTCGGCACTGACATTTCAAAACAGGCAATAGCCAACTGCGTACAGATCTTTAAATGGAATCCGCTTTTAATGAAAGCTATAAGTCTGCAACAGCAAATGAACAGCCGCTTTATTTTTAAAGACATCATTCAGCCTGATGATAAATTTGCCTTCACCATGTGCAATCCGCCGTTTCATTCTTCTGCGGAAGAAGCTTCGAAAGCAAACGCTCGTAAGATTGGAAATCTGTCGGCGAGAGCTGAGAAGAATCTGAATTTTGGAGGACAGCATGCTGAGTTGTGGTGCGATGGCGGAGAGCTTGCCTTCATCACCCAAATGATATACGAAAGCGCAAAATATCCGACGCAGTGTTTGTGGTTCACCACGCTGGTTTCAAAAGGCTCAAACTTGCCTGCAATAAGTAAAATACTTAAGAAAGTCAATGTGGCCGAAATTCGGATCGTTGAAATGTCGCAGGGCCAGAAGTCAAATCGTTTCATCGCGTGGACGTTCCTTTCCGAAGAGCAAAAGAAGAACTGGAAGTTTTAAGTTTTCCTAAACTCTTTTTGGTCTTTGAGTTTGTAAATTTGTGGCCTAATTTTTATCTTTCTGCATGAAATTCCAAGTTGTATCGGACTACAAGCCAACGGGCGACCAACCGCAGGCGATCGAAAAATTGAGCAAAGGCATCGAAAGCGGTGAAAAATTTCAGACGCTGCTCGGTGTCACTGGATCCGGGAAAACATTTACAATGGCAAATGTGATCCAGAACGTCGAGAAACCGACGCTTGTTCTTGCGCACAACAAAACGCTGGCGGCGCAACTGTACTCAGAATTCAAGCAATTTTTCCCGAACAATGCAGTTGAGTATTTCGTTTCCTATTACGATTATTACCAACCGGAAGCATTTATTCCCGTTACCGGAACTTACATAGAGAAAGATCTTTCGATCAACGAAGAACTTGAGAAGATGAGGCTCAGTACGACATCATCATTGCTTTCAGGCCGTCGTGACATCATTGTTGTTTCCTCTGTTTCATGTTTGTACGGAATTGGAAACCCGGTTGAATTTCAGAAGAACGTTGTTTCAATTGCGAAAGATCAGGTGATTTCCCGTACAAAATTATTGCATCGGCTTGTACAAAGCCTGTATGCGCGAACAGAAGCTGATTTTACTCCTGGTACTTTCCGCATTAAAGGCGATACTGTTGAAGTTTTCCCGAGCTATGGCGATGAACCTTTCCGAATTCATTTCTTTGGGGATGAAATTGAAGACATCGAAGCGTTTGATGCCAAGACATCCAAGGTTTTAGAAAAATACAACAAGCTCAATATTTACCCAGCAAATATGTTTGTGACTTCTCCTGATGTTTTGAACGGAGCAATCTGGGAAATACAGCAGGATCTTGTAAAGCAGGTTGAATACTTTCAATCAATCGGAAAGCATCTTGAGGCAAAACGCCTTGAAGAACGGACAAATTTCGATTTGGAAATGATCCGCGAACTTGGCTATTGCAGCGGAATTGAGAACTATTCGCGTTATCTCGACCGCCGACTTCCGGGAACTCGGCCTTTCTGCTTACTTGATTATTTCCCAAAAGATTATCTGATGGTCGTCGACGAAAGTCACGTGACACTTTCGCAGGTCAGTGCGATGTATGGGGGCGACCGTTCCAGGAAAGAAAACCTTGTCGAGTATGGCTTCAGATTACCCGCAGCTATGGATAACCGTCCATTGAAGTTTGAGGAATTTGAAGCGATGCAAAACCAGGTTGTTTATGTTTCTGCGACTCCGGCTGATTATGAATTGCAAAAATCGGAAGGAGTTTATGTCGAGCAAGTAATTCGGCCAACCGGTTTGTTGGATCCGATAATTGAAATCCGTCCAAGTTTAAATCAAATTGATGATTTGATTGAAGAAATTCATGTTCGCGCTGAAGCCGATGAACGTGTTTTGGTTACGACCTTGACCAAACGAATGGCTGAGGAATTGACAAAATACCTCACCAAGGTCTCCATCAGATGCCGCTATATCCATTCGGAAGTCGATACGCTTGAACGTGTTGAAATCATGCAGGATTTGCGGAAAGGTTTATTTGATGTTTTGATTGGAGTCAACTTACTTCGGGAAGGACTGGATTTACCGGAAGTATCACTTGTCGCGATTTTAGATGCCGATAAAGAAGGGTTCCTGCGAAGCAATCGCTCACTGACACAAACCGTTGGACGCGCAGCGCGGAACATAAACGGGAAAGCGATCATGTATGCCGACAAGATCACCAACAGCATGCAGCAAACCATTGATGACACAAACTACCGCCGGGAAAAGCAAATGGCATACAATACGCTGCACAACTTGTCGCCAATGGCTTTAAACAAAAGTCTCGGAAATGCGCTTGCAAAAAATTCGGTATCCGCAAAGTACTTCGAAAATCAGGCAATAAAAGCTGCCGAACCTGAAAGCTTATACCTGTCTAAACCTGAGATTGAAAAGAAAATTAAAGACGCCCGCAAGGCAATGGAAAAAGCAGCAAAAGAACTGGACTTTATGCAGGCTGCGAAATTGCGTGATGAGATAAAAGTGCTGCAGGAAAAAATGGCCTAATTATGCTGCTCGCGAAATACTTCGTATAAGGCATTTGGATGAATGATGCGCATCGGAGCTTCTTTCATCATTTGGAGAACCCGCTTTGTAATCATCGGATTCAATCCCATGTTAATGGCAAATTGCCGGATCGAAATTTCCTCTTTTTGATGAAGCACACCATCAATATGCATCAGAAGTGCAAGCCTGTAGAATTGCTGTATACGCTGAAATTCTGATTTAATCGGCAATGGCTTGATCTCATTATGAAACAGATCGTTAAAGGTGGCCTTTTCGATCCCGAGTCCAAGCGCAACCAATAACAGAAATTCATATTCGCGCTCATGCAGCTTCCCATCGACGATTGCAAACGCAATCATTTCCGACAAAAGACTTAACCGCTCTTCGTATGTGTTCATCAATTCCTTATTTTTAGCTAAATTATCTTTTTTCATTCAAGTAGCACATTCATCATGCGACAAATCTTTTATATAATCACTTTGCTTTTTGTTTTCATACATGGCAAAGCACAAAAGAGTACTGCTTCGGCACAAGTCAGCACTTTTACTATCGAGTCGCCGCAGCTTGGGTATATAAAAAAAATCTGGGTTTACCTTCCGAAAGGTTACGCATTGAGTTCAAAGAAATATCCTGTTATCTATATGCATGACGCACAAAATTTATTTGACAAGAACACATCGTATTCCGGCGAATGGAACGTAGACGAAACGCTTGACAGCCTCAATGCAGAAGTAATTATAATCGGAATCGAACATGGAAATGAAAAGCGGCTCGACGAACTGACGCCATTTCCGAATGAAAAATACGGTGGCGGAAAAGCAGATGACTATCTCAAGTTCATTGTGAATACTTTAAAACCTACGATTGACAGCCGGTACAGAATTAAAATCAGTGCGAAAAATACCGCGATAGCGGGCAGTTCGCTGGGCGGACTCGTCTCCTACTACGCCACATTGAAATATCCTGAAGTCTTCGGAAAAGCAATAATCTTTTCGCCTTCATTTTGGTTTTCGGAGGATATCTATTCGTTCGCCAAAAACAAAAAGAAAATAAAAAGTAAAGTGTATTTTCTTGCAGGCGACAAAGAAAGTGATGATATGGTGAGCGATCTTGAAAAAATGTATACGCTTCTTGGAACAAAAAGATGCGGGTGCCTTCATCTGTCCAAGAAAACAATCATCAGCGGCGGCCAACATAACGAAAAACTTTGGCGGGAGAATTTCGCGAATGCGTATCTTTGGCTTTTTTAGGTTCAGGGTTCAGGGTTCAGGGTTCAGGGTTCAAGGCGCAAGGTTAGAAGTTCTGATCCATAATTGCGAATTGAGACCTTAGGTTTTAAAATTTCAATGAAATTGCTATTGAATTGATATTGACGTTCCTCCCTGAACCTTGCACCCTGAACCCTGTGCCGTAAACTTTAAACCTCAAACCTTAAACTAAAAACATGAACAACAACGATATATTCAAAAAACTACGCGTCGCACTTCAGCTGCGTGACGAGCAAATAGTCGAAATCCTCGAACTGGTAGATTTCCGGATTTCAAAAGCAGAACTAAGTGCGTTCTTCCGCGCGCAGGATCATCCGAATTTTATGGAGTGCGGTGACCAGGTTTTGCGCAATTTCCTCAACGGGCTCGTAATTCACTTGCGTGGGACAAAAGAGAATCCGACAAATGCAATGGACGTGATCAATGCCAACCGTTCTGAAATCAAGTCGGCGGCAAAAGCGCAAGCTCCAAAAGAACAGACGAAAAAACCGTTCACTCCAAAGCCAAAAACCGGAGGTTCACCGCCCAGAAACAAAAGTCCGAAGCGAGTTGAACAAAAGCCACAGGTTATCGAGAAGGTGAAGTTCAACAATGGTAAGAAGAAGTAACCAATACATAATCATAAATGGCAGCAATTAACCCTTACATCACCTTTAACGGCAACTGCGAAGAAGCGTTCCTGTTCTATAAATCAGTATTTGGAGGTGACTTTCCATACATTGGACGATTTGGTGATATGCCTCCAACAGAAGGAAAATCGGTTTCAGCCGAAGAAGCCAGCAAGATCATGCACGTGATGTTGCCAATCAGCAGCGAAACCGTACTTATGGGAAGCGACAGCTCTGATTCCTACGGTCATGCAACTGTAGTGGGAAACAATATTTCTGTTTCGGTAAACACCGATTCAAAAGAAGAAGCATTCAAAATCTTCGATGGGCTATCAGCGGGCGGAAAAGTCACTATGCCGATGGAAAAAACCTTTTGGGGCGCGTGGTTCGGAATGTTTACCGATAAATTCGACATCAACTGGATGGTGAATTTCGACGAGGATCCTCAGAAATAAAATCAGTGACAGCCAAGTCGAACCTGATTATTTATACGTCATTTATTGTGACCGTATTTATTCTTGCGTACCTGAACTTGCTCCCTCTTCAGTTCATAAATGCCTCTTGGTTCGATTCGGCTGGCCATTTTATCCTATACGGACTTTGGGGCTACTTCTTCGGCAGGGCATTTTCCAAAACCTTGTTTAAGATCGGCAAGTTCCGAATTCCTATTGGAATCGCCATTGCTACTGCCATTGCTATTGCTGAGGAACTTCTTCAATCATTTTCTCCTTATCGGTCGTTTACTTTTTCCGATATGGCTTTCAGTGTTGCAGGAATTGTCGCCGCCGCGGTCATTTTACAATTTTGCCACGACCAGCGCGTTAGCGAATAGGCGAAGCAATTCACGATTAAAAACAATTCGTGAATTCGTGGCCCGGTTTTTTAGTTCACAGAGTGAAAATCTGTGACCCGAGCGTAGCGAACAGGCGAAGCAATCTGTGGCCAAATTTTACGCAACCTTGTCCAAAAAAAAAGCCACGAATCACAAATTAATGTGCATTCGCGGCTTAACCTTTTATATAAAAGTATTATCTACTCAAAGCAGCTTTAACCTGGTCGGCTGCTTCCTGAAATTCTACCGCCGATAAAATTGGCATACCTGAGTTATCGATCATTTCTTTTGCAAGGACCGCGTTCGTTCCCTGAAGACGCACAATGATTGGAACTTTAATTGTATCACCCATGTTTTTATAAGCGTCGATAACACCTTGTGCAACACGGTCACAACGAACGATTCCACCAAAAATGTTGATTAGAATCGCTTTAACGTTCGGGTCTTTCAAGATGATCCGGAACGCCAATTCAACTCGTTTTGCATCGGCAGTTCCGCCAACGTCCAAAAAGTTAGCTGGCTCATAACCTGCATATTTTATCAAATCCATTGTTGCCATTGCCAATCCGGCTCCGTTAACCATACAGCCAACAGTTCCGTCAAGGTCGACATAATTCAATCCGGCAGCTTTTGCTTCAACTTCAATCGCATTTTCTTCTCGAACATCACGCATTTCAGCTAAAACTGGATGACGATAAAGTGCATTGTCATCAAGGTTAACCTTTGCATCAACAGCGATTATTTTATTGTCCGATGTTTTTAAAACCGGGTTGATCTCAAACATCGAAGCGTCTGATCCAACAAAAGCGTTATAAAGTGCTGTTACAAATTGTACCATTTCTTTGAAGGCATTGCCTGAAACTCCAAGGTTGAACGCAATTTGGCGTGCCTGGAACCCTTGCAATCCCAATAACGGATCAATTTCTTCAGTAAAAATCAAATGTGGAGTCTTTTCAGCCACTTCTTCAATATCCATTCCGCCTTCGGTCGAATACATGATCATGTTTTTCGCTTTTCCGCGATTAAGAACAACCGACATATAAAATTCCGATGTCTCACTTTCACCTGGATAATAAACATCTTCGGCAACCAAAACCTTGTGCACTTTCTTGCCTTCAGCCGATGTTTGAGGCGTAATCAGCATCATTCCGATGATCTGTTCCGCA
The DNA here is from genome assembly GCA_036388535.1 of Flavobacterium sp. GTDB lineage: Bacteria > Bacteroidota > Bacteroidia > Flavobacteriales > Flavobacteriaceae > Flavobacterium. Next base: position 16,041 of record DASVRQ010000040.1, read on the forward strand.
AGCTCCTCAACCTGCTGCAAATTTTTAGCAAGCTTCACTCCGCCTGCTTTTCCACGTCCGCCTGCATGAACCTGGGCTTTGATGACGTGCCATCCTGTTCCGGTTTCAGCAGTTAATCTTTTGGCGGCGATCACAGCTTCCTGCGGGTTGTTGGCAACGTAGCCACGTTGGGTTTTGACACCGTAACTGGCCAATATTTCTTTTCCTTGGTATTCGTGTATGTCCATATTGAAGTATTTGACTTTTTAAAGAGTGTCAAAAGTAACGATTATATAGGAATTGTTAAAGCGAATGAGTCATTATTTAGCGGCAAAACCGGAGTTTTATCAGGAGCCAGTTCCTGCTTTCGCCTTTATCTTTGCCTGCTGCGCGCAAAGGATATCGGCTCTATCAGGGCTAGGTCATTCAGCTCAAAAGCAACCTTTTCAAAAAATTTGTATCCTATAATAGTAATATTAAAAGGATCGATCATGAAACATTTAATCAAGCTATTTGGGGTCTTATTAGGCATCTTCCTGTTTTCAGGATGCGATAATGACGACAGTACTACAACGGAACAAGTCCCCGGACAATGGAGCCTCGTAAATGTGAGCGGCGGCATCGCAGGAATAAATGATAGTTTTCCGGAAGGAACCATCAAGTGGACCTACGACGAGGACACAAGCACAGTAACAGTCGTAAATAACAACGCTGACGAGTCGCTTGAGGACATTTTTGCAACCGGAACTTATAATTTGTCAATCATACCAAGTGACAATCCTTCCGCATGTCCGCAACAGATTATAATCTACAATATGAATCTTGGCTGCCAAAACATAAACGGAGATGAAATGACATTTAACCAAGCTGTCGACGACGGCTATATTCTAACTTTAGTTCGCTGAATTTGCTAATAAATGGTTGGGGAAGCATGACCCAAGTCGTGCTTTCTTTTTAACAGAAATCACTAATCGATTAGCCTAATTGTTTGCAAATTGAAGAGGGATTGATGACCATCCGTAATAATTTTGCAAAAATATAACATGGCTCCAGCGGTTTCAACCACTTGATCTGTTGATATTTACGGATCGGTACATTCGATTGAGAACATTTCCAATCCAAAGGAAAAAGAACGTCTTTAAACTGTCGTCGGCTACATCTGCGAAACAGACACTTTTGCCAACAACTGAAGAATTTCAGAAATAAAAGGAGGCGATATTCTGGTGTTGCGAAACGCGGGTGCTACTGTTTACCATTGGCATCCAACTATAACTCACATAATAAACCTGCTGAAGTCCATGGCGTGATGGAAAAATATCCTTAATCCGCGAACGCGAAACTATTGAATATCTAATCAAAAATCAGATCAGCATCGAAATTTAGGCAAAGCGCAGTTGAACCTGCGCTTTTTTTTATGGCATGGCACGAAATATTGCATTGTTAACAAGAGACGTTCCATTACTTTTCTATCTTTGGAGTAACATTTTCCATACTACAATGAACAGAAGGAATTTTTTCAGGAGCGGTTCCTTGGCTGCAATCGGATCGGCGCTGATCAATCCGTTTGGCATGTCGGCGAATGAGATCATTGCGGAAGACTTAAGCCGCAACAAAAAAGCAAAAAATATTATTTTCCTGGTCAGTGACGGAATGAGTTCCGGTACGTTAAACATGGCCGATCTGTATCTGAAAAGGAAATACGGGCAAGGAAGCAACTGGATCCAATTATACAAAGACAACCGTGTCACTAGAGCGATCATGGATACTGCTTCGGCAAATTCCCTCGTAACAGATTCTTCTGCGGGAAGCTCATCCTGGGGCTGTGGCGTTCGTGTAAACAATGGCGCATTAAATGTTGACCCAAACGGAGAAATGCATTTGCCTATTTGGCAGAAATTCAAAAAAGCGGGTAAAATGGCGGGCTGCGTAACAACAGTTCCAATTACGCACGCAACACCTGCTGGTTTTTGTGTCAACAGCAAAAGCCGCAGCAGCCAAGACGAAATTGCCGAGCAATACCTTGAACTCGAATTCGACATCATGATGGGCGGCGGCGGCCAATACTTCAGCGCGGAAAAAAGAAAAGACAAAAAAGACATGTACTCGGACTTTGAAGCCAGGGGTTATCAAATTGTGAAAACCCGAAAAGAAATGTTGCTTGCTTCACCCGACAGACCAATATTGGGAGTTTTCGCCGACGATGCCGTACCGTATTATATTGACCAAATCAACGATCCGGCATTGACAGAAACCATTCCGAGCCTCGCCGAAATGACGCAAAAAGCTATCGAAAGGATGAAGAACCATCCAAAGGGTTTCGTGCTTCAGGTTGAAAGCGGAAAAGTTGATTGGGCTGCCCATGCGAACGATATCGCTGGACTTATTCACGATCAGATCGAGTTTGACCACGCAATTCGTGTTGCAATGGACTTCGCCGAAAAGGATAAAAATACATTGGTCATCATCACGACTGATCATGGTAATGCAAACCCAGGCATTATCTATGGCAAATTTGCCAACCTCAACTTTGACAGCATCCAGGACTATAATAAAACGAACGAAGTAATCTTGAACCATATCCAGCGAAATATGAAGCCGGAACAGGTTCGCGAAATAATCGCTGCGGGAAATAAAGAAACAGTTTCGATTGAAGACGCAAAGATTTTGCTTGAATATTACGACGGGCTCGATAAGGAAGAAGGCGGCTTGTATAACTACAAAAGATTGCCTTATAAAGCGTTTGCCGAAATGCAGAAGAAGCGGAATTCTGTTGGCTGGATCAGTATGGATCATTCCGCCGATTATGTTGAACTTGCGATGTACGGACCGGGAAGCGGACTTTTAAAGCCTTTTGTAAAGAATACCGATTTGCACTTTCTGATGCTAAAAGCTGCTGAAGTAGAGAATAAATTTTGATTCGTACTTCCTCTCAACAAGAAAGCCGCTGATCAGCGGCTTTCTCGTTTCTAAACTACGCAACTTAAATTCAAATTTTACTTAGTAATTATAAATTCACAACGCCTGTTAATCGAGTGTTCGGCCTCGGTACATGAAAGTCCGGAGTCACACGGAATCAAAGGAACCGCTTCTCCATAACCTTTAGATTTCATCCTTTTTCCATCAATTCCTCTGCTGATGATATAGTCCATTGTAGCCGCGGCGCGCCGATCAGACAACATTAAGTTATAAGTTGCTGTTGCGCGTGAATCGGTATGCGCACCAAGCTCGATTTCCATTTCAGGATATTTCACGAGAAGATCATACAACACGTCCAGAACTCTTGCAGCTTCAGGTTTGATCTCCCATTTGTTAAGGTCGAAATAGATGTTCTCAAGGACAATCTGAATTCGGCCATCCTGACGTTTGGTAATGATTTCTTCCGCATCATCATAACATTCAACAAATAACTCAATTGCATAACGGACTTTTCCATCTTCATTTGTTGTAAACTCCTCGCTATGCGGGATGTAGAAATCGCGAACGGCTTGAATACGATACTTTTTGTACGGTTCGGTGTTGAATAAGTAATCGGCTTTTGCGCCAACAACCATTTGTCCGACGAGCTTTCCATCTTCATCAAATAATGTAACAGTCGTTCCTGGCAACGGTTCTTTCGTATTCTTGTCTTTCACATCACCTTCTACAACGAAACGATTTTCGTTTTCAAGACGCTGGAAGCTGTATAAGTTATCAGATCCTTTTCTGTTTGATGACAAATAACCGCGATCTGTTTTTTCGTCCACGGCATATCCGAAGTCATCCATTCCGCTATTGATCGTTTCACCGAGGTTCAAAGGTTTTGCCCAAACACCGTCATACAACTTCGACATGAAAATGTCTAATCCGCCAATTCCCTGGTGCCCATCTGATGCGAAATACAAAAGCGTACCATCATCGGAAATCGTAGGAAATTGTTCGCGATGAATTGAATTGATCGTTTCACCTAAGTTTTTCGGAATTCCATAAGTTCCATCTTCATTAATATCTACAACATAAATATCAAATGAACCGAGACTTCCGGGCATGTCACTTGCAAAGTAAAGCTGCTTCCCGTCTTTAGTCAAGGCGGGATGTTCGACAGAATACGTGTCGCTGTTGAACGGAACTTCCGTAACATTTTCCCATTTATCGCCGATAAATTCAGCTTTAAAAATTTTAATGTTTGCAACTTTTTCCTCGCCAACTTTGACCTGTTTTTCATTAGTGCGGTTGAAATACATGATCTTGCCATCGGCACTGAACGTCGCAGAGCTTTCGTGTGTTTTTGTGTTGATTGTAGCGGGAAAAGCTTCAACTTCGGTCAGAAGGTTCTGATCAGAAATAGTTGCGCTGAACAGATCAAGATAGGGCTTATCATTCCATCCGAACGTCTCGCCTTTACCATTCCGCAATGACGCGAACACGACCTTTTCACGAAAGAATGACATTCCAAAATCGCCATTGCTCGTATTTTTCGCCATTGGCTGTAGTAGGTAATTGTACGGAATATTGTTGATCAGGTTCCGGATAAATTTCGGGGTATCAACAGGATACTTATTATATAGTGCCATTACAGAATCCGCCTTCTTGTAGTTCGTGGTTCCCATCAATGCGTGTGCATACTTGAAGAAATACTCCGGATCCAGACCTGAATTATAAGAGAGGAAGAGTTTTCCGTATACTCGGCCGGCATCGATCATCTGCCCATTGAAATAGTAGCAATCTCCAAGGTTCATCAGTACCTGCTTATTCTCTTCGACCTGCTCGTATTGTTCGGCTGCCTTGACATAAGATTTTTTAGCAAATAACAAGTCGGCGTTTTTCTGGCTGACTTTCTGTCCATAACCTGAAAAGGCACCTGTTAATAGGAAAAGTATGTAGATGTAATTTTTCATTTCTTTCAATTTTAAAAGAACCTTGGGGATTTATCATAGCCTTTCGATCCCGAACCTGACAGGTTGAGATCATAGAGCAAGATGATTTCGTGTGAACCGTTATTGTATTCGCCAAAGTTTGATAATGTGTAATCGTATGAATATCCTATACGAAGATTTGGAGTCACATAGAAATTAACCAAACCGCTAACGGAATCATCCATCCTATAGCCGGCTCCAACCTCGAAAAAGTTATCCAATAAGAAGTTCGCCGTAAAATCAAGCGACAATGGTGCACCATCAGCTCCTTTTGCCATAAAAGCGGGCTTGATCTTTAAATTCGGATTCACATCGAAAACATATCCTCCGGTAAGGAAATAGTGAACCGACTCCACTCCTATTGTTGAGATTGCATCCTGGTGTTCGAGATGTTTTGTCTTCAATAAATTTGGTGCTGAAAATCCGATGTAATAATTTTCGGTAAAGAAAAAGGTACCTACACCAACATTTGGAAATACCCGATTGATGTTGTTGGCAAATGCAGGGTCCGGCGATGCATCGGTATATTGAAATCCGTTGAAATTTGCATCAAAAAATGTTGCACCCGCTTTTACTCCAAATGACAGCTTATGATTTTCCGATACTGGAATGACATAAGCCACATCTGCAAATACGTTATTTTCTTTTACGACATCGCCAATCTCATCACTTAAAATGGAAATCCCCATTTCAATACGTTTCCGAATTGGCGCATGCGCAAACAACGATACCGTTTTTGGCGCGCCGACAGCCCCGACCCATTGCGTACGATAGATTCCGCCAAGGTTTACGACACCTTCCTTATCTGTAGCGTATGCAGGATTTATCGAACTCATATTATACATATAATGAGTAAACTGCGGATCCTGCTGTGCATTGGCCACTGTTGCTGTCATTAATGCAAGCGAAAAAAGTAGATAGTTGATTTGTAGTCTTTTCATCTTATGCTGTTTTATCTACTGAGGTAGACCCTTCCTTGTATTGGTTTTCTTGCTCCATCATTAAATTCTATCACGAAAAAGTACACTCCTGTTGGCACGACCGAATTTCCGATCTTAACGCCGCCTTCAGAGGAAGTCCCGTTCCAGTTTGGCGTGTCCCTGTTTCCTTTGTAAAGGATATTTCCATATCGGTTATAAACTTCAAGTGAGAAGTTTGGATATAATGTTGCGAGGTTCTCGATCACAAATTCGTCGTTGATCGAATCTTCGTTCGGTGAGAATCCGTCCGGAATAACGATATCATCATCAGGACAATTGTTTAAATCGACAGTTACCGGCAAGCGCGTTGATGTTGCACAGCCATTCGAAGAATCGAATTCTGCAAAATATTGAACGCCATCCTGAAGCAGATCGGTTGCGTTCAAAGCAGTTCCACCTGTAGCAGAAGTATACCAAATCACAGATTGTGATCCTGAAATGTTAGCAGACAAATCGGCTATTGTCGGATTGTCATCAGAGCAGAATTCATTCCCATTAGGTTCCAATACCGGTGTTCCGGATCCTCCGACGGCGAATGTTATCGTATTGAATAATGTTCCGTCGTTTCCACATCCTAAAGCATTCTCCAGGCCTGTGATAGTAACCGTAACAGTACCTGTTGTGCTTAGTTCCGTTGCAGGAATTTCAAATGATGCGCTACCAGATGTGAATATTACCGTTGCAGTTGCAGTTGAATTGCTTGCTCCTGAAAGTTCATAGCTGATTGTATAAGTTCCGTCAGGTAAATTTGTAGCACCTGAAATAGAAACCTGGTTCGCTACATCAACGCAAACATCTGCTGCAGCTATTGTGGCTCCGTTTGCGTCCGGCAACGGCAATATGTCGAACGTTGATGATATGCTTACGTTGTCATTGCTACATCCGCCGGATAAGCTTACTATTTCGTTGATCGTAATTGTAAATGATCCGATAGTTGTAAAAGAAGCTTCTGGCACAGTGAATTGTCCGGCGCCACCAGAAATAACGACAATATCGCTTGAACCTGCAGTTGGTGTCGCTCCTGGAATATCATAATTAAATGTGTAATCACCATCAGGCAATCCTGCAGCACTTGAAATGACCACCGTTACATCGTTGCCTGAGCATACGTCCGCAGTTGTAATTGTTGCTCCAACCAAGTTGCTCAATTCCGTTACCGTGAACGTTTCTGAAACACCTGTCAGTGTGGTTGAACATGAATTGCTGTTGTTCGCGATTGAGTTGAAAGTGATTGTCGTGCTTCCAAGGTTAGGAAGAGCCGACGCGTTGACCATGAATATTCCCAGTCCGTCAACAATTGTCAGTACAATGGTCTGGCTTCCGCTATTTGCTCCCGATAATGTATAATTGATCGTGTAATCACCATCTACCATTCCGGAAAAGTTTATTAGTGCTGGTGATCCCAGACAAACCGGTGCTGTCACGGTGACATTGGCATTGTTGAGTACAGGATTTGCCAATATGGTAAATTGTACATTTTCAGTATCCGAACCACATGCAGTTGTGACTGTATAGATGAAATTATAAGTTCCAGGACCAACCGTAGTCAGGTCGAATGGATTCCCGACAGTTCCATTTGGATCGCTAAATGTACCGCCCGCTTGGTTTCCAGTCAGCAATGTAAGTAAGTCGATTGTACCTGCAGAGGCGCAAATACTTTGTGCTCCGGTGAATGTTCCTGCATTAGGCTGCTGTGAAACTGTTACCGTCACAGTTGATGTATCAGCAGGACAGGTTGATGTTCCGCCGCCAACAGTATAGGTAAAAGTATAAGTTCCGATTCCCGCAATCGATGGGCTAAAAATGTTTCCTGACAAAGCTCCAGTCGCATCATCATCATTCCAGCTTCCGCCTGTCGAAGGCGAACCGGTCAATCCCGTGAAAAGATCAAGTGATGTTGCATTTTCACAAGCAGCCAAAGTGCCGTCTATACCGGCGTTTGCAGCTGGGGTTACAGTTACTGTGGATGAAGCGGTGTCGGTGCTGCAAAGGTTTCCTCCCACTGTGTACGTGTATACTCCCGGTAAATCTACTGATGGATCAAAGATTCCTGTGCCACTTGCCAGCGCTGGTGACCACGTTCCGCCTGATTGCGGAGTTCCGCCAAGGCTGAGAATCAAATCTGCCGGTGCATCTGTCGAACAAAATGACGTTGTGCCATCGATTCCCGCATCCGGAGTAGGATTAACTGTAACAGAAACCGTAGCTGTATCATTCGCACATGGCGCATTTCCTATAACCGTATAAGTATAAGTTCCGGCAGCATCAACAGCAGGATCAAAAATACTTGTTCCGCTCGCTAATGTGGGGCTCCATGTTCCACCAGTTTCCGGCGTTCCTCCCAATGCTGTGAAAAGATCATAAGGAGCACTGTTTAAACATAATGTGACGGATCCGTCAGCACCTGCATCTGCAACAGCGTTAATTGTTACGGTAACAGTGGCAGTATCCGGTGTACAAACAGCAATTCCGCCAACTGTATAAGTGTACGTGCCTGCTACATCTTGCGAGGGATCGAAAACTCCGGTTCCACTTGCTAAAGCGGGACTCCACGTTCCGCCTGCCTGTGCAGAAGATCCTAATAGAGCAAACAGATCTGTTGTTGATCCGTTTGCACATAATATGGCAGTTGCATCTACACCTGCGTTTGCACCCGAAGTAATCGTTATTGTAACTTCAGAAGTATCATTTGCACATGGCGCACTTCCTGTAACTGTATATGTATATGTTCCTGCAACATCAACAGAAGGATCAAAAATTCCTGTTCCACTTGCTAATGATGGCGTCCATGTTCCGCCGGTTTGTGGTGTTCCGCCCAATGCCGTAAACAGATCATAAGGAGCGCTGCCTGCGCATAAGGTTTCGGATCCGTCAGTACCAGCGTTTGCAACAGCATTAACTATTACGGTAACTGTCGCAGTATCCGGCGTGCATCCCGCACTTCCACCAACAGAATAAGTATAAGTTCCTGCAACATCCTGTGATGGATCGAAAACTCCGGTTCCACTTGCAAGCGTCGGGCTCCAGGTTCCGCCCGCTTCTGCAGTAGTCCCTAATAAGGTGAATAAATCTACAGAAGAACCATTTGCACATAACGTGGTCGTTGCGTCAATTCCAGCGTTTCCACCCGTTGTAATAGTGACAGTAACCTCAGCTGTTGCTTCCGAACATGGTCCGTTACCAGCCACTGTATAAGAATATGTACCTGCATCATCAACGGCAGGATCGAAAACTCCTGTTCCACTTGCCAATGTTGGTGTCCAAACTCCACCCGGCTGTGCGTCCTCACCTAAAAGGAGGAACAAATCCTGCGGCGGGCTGTTAGTACAAATTTGAAAATCCTCAACATCATCACCTGCAATTGGTGCCGGTGTTACATTAATAGTAACCGTTGACGTCAACGGACTTGTACAAGGTGATGTGCCCGAAGATGTGACGCTTAAAAGGGTAATAACTGTTGTTTCTTCTAACGGGATTCCTGCAGAGACTGTACCTGTACTACCTAATGGAAGAGTTAGTTGGCCGCCACCATTGACCATATAAGTGATCGTTGAGTTAGGTGTACCGCTGAAGGTGACGGTTGAAACGTCGCCTTCGCAAATAGTTGTTAAATCAGCGGATACCGTCGCAGTCGGAGCCAGAAGCATCGCGATTGTCACTGTTCCTGTTTGAGGCTGCGTACATGATAAAGTTCCTGCTGAAGTGATATCTACTAGAGAATATTCAGCGTCGGCAGTATAAATTTGCGTAATAGTCGCGATACCATTGGCATCAAGAATAATCGTTTGATCTACGCCTCCGTTGACAGTATACGTCACCGTAGCATTTGGGGTACCTGTAAATGTTACTGTTGCTTCATTATTCGGACAAATGCTTTGGCTTCCGGAAATGACTACAGAAGGCTGCACAACTGTAATTGTAACCGATCCGCCTAATTGTTGCGGACAAGCCGGTGTTCCAGATCCAGACACACTAATCAGTGTATAAGTTGTTGTGGCTGAATAAGTGGAAGTAATTACGGCTGTGCCTGAAGAATTTAAAGTAATTGTTTGAGCCGCACCGCCATTTACATTATATGTCACAACTGCATTTGGTGTTCCGGTGAATGTAACAGTCGCGGATCCACCGGGACAAATGGTTGTGTTGGCTGAAATTGTTGCCGTTGGCGCTGGAAGAACCGTTACGGTAACAGAACCTGTTGCTGCTTGGTTACAACCTCCTTGTCCAGGATACGCAACGTTTACCAATGTAAAAGTGGTTGTCTCTGCAAAGGCACTTGTTACGGAAATTGTACCTGAAGATGGAATTGAAATTGTAGTCTCAGCAGTACCATTGTTATATGTAACGACCGTATTAGGCGTTCCGGTAAAAGTTACTGTAGCACTGTCGCCTGAACACACTGTGGCAACATTTGCCGAAACACTGACCACCGGCGGCGGTACTAATGTAATTGTAGCAGTTGCCGTTTGCGGCTGTGGACATGGCATGCTTCCCGAAGCTGATACACTCACAAGGGCAAAGGTTGTCGTTGCGTTGTAATTATTTGTTATTGTAGCGGTTCCAGAACCGTTAAGTGTTATTGTCTGATTAGCACCGCCATTCACAGTATAGGTAACACTAGCATCTGGCGTACCCGTAAATGTTATTGTTGCAGCTCCACCCGGACAAACGCTTGTGCTTCCGCTGATCGTAACTACCGGCAATGGCACCACGGTAATTGTCACAGAACCTGTCTGATCTTGGCTACATGGAGGGGTTCCGCCAACAGCGGCACTTACAAGGTTGTAAGTTGTCGTGGCAGTATAAGTGTTGGTAATTGTCGCCATACCCGACGCATCCAGCGTAATAGTTTGGTTTGCACCATCGTTTACCGTGTATGTAATAACCGCATTCGGCGTACCAGTGAAAGTTACCGTAGCGCTTTCTCCCGGACAGACGCTAGCATTCGCTGCGATAGTAACCGTTGGCGGAGGCACAACCGTAATTGTCACAGAGCCGGTTAAAGGTGCTGTGCAATTTGCCGGACTATTGCTTGTAACGCTGACAAGTGTCAATGTAGTCGTTGTTGTGAATGGAATTGTAGCAGAAACCGTTCCTGATGCATTAAGCGGAACAGTAAGGTTTTGTCCACCATTGACTGTATAAGTGACGACCGAGTTGGGAGTTCCTGTAAAAGTCACAGTGGCATTTCCACCCTCGCATACTGTTGTTGAACTTGTGGCTATGGTAGCTGTAGGAAGCGGAAGTACTGTGATCTGCATCGAATCATTGGCAGGCTGCGTGCACGATGTGGGCGCAGGTGATGTTACGCTGACCAATTGAAATGTTGTGTTAATAGTATACGTATTCGTAATTGTTGCTGTTCCGGACGAATTTAATGTAATTGTCTGATTAGCGCTGCCATTTACTGTATAGGTAACTAGGGCATTTGGTGTTCCGGTAAAAATAATATTGGCATTCGCACCAAGACAAATTGACTGATCAGCATTTAAATTTACAACCGGAGGTGCTACAACAGTAATTGTCACTGTCCCCGTTTGAGGCTGGTTGCACGTCGTTGTTCCGGCTGCGGAAGCGCTAACCAAAGAAAAGACAGTATTTGCTGTGTAAGTATTTGCAATTGTTGCTGCTCCCGATGCATTTAGCGTAATAGTCTGGTTTGCACCACCATTAATTGCATAAGTTACGGTTGCATTCGGAGTTCCCGCAAAAGTTACCGTTGCGCTTTGCCCAGAGCATATTGTAGCATTGCCAATGATGGTGACGACCGGAGGCGCTACAACTGTAATTGTAGCCGTTCCTGTTTGTGGTTGTTGGCAAGCCGTACTTCCCGATGCTGCTACGTTTACAAGTGTAAAGGTCGTAGTAGCATTGTAATTCCCTGGTATTGTTGCAGTGCCAGACGAATTAAGTGTGATTGTCTGATTGGCACCGCCGTTGACTGTATAGGTTACCACTGCGTTTGCGGTTCCGGTAAACGTTATAGTTGCAGCTCCACCCGGACAAACATTGGCGCTTCCGCTGATCGTAACTACCGGTAATGGTACAACCGTAATAGTCACAGATCCTGATTGAGGCTGGCTACACGGAGTTGTTCCGCCGACAGCGGCGCTTATTAGGTTAAATGTAGTTGTGGTAGTATAAGTGTTGGTAACAGTTGCCGTTCCCGACGCATTCAAAGTTATTGTCTGGTTGGCGCCACCATTTACATTATAAGTAATTACTGCATTCGGTGTTCCTGTAAAGGTAACTGTAGCGCTTGCTCCTGCACAAATCGTTGAATTTGCCGCAATAGTA
>DASVRQ010000041.1:0-37131 GCA_036388535.1 Flavobacterium sp.
GAACAGCAAAAATCAATGGGAAAAGAAAAAGGTGTCGTTATGGATGGCCGTGATATCGGAACAGTAGTTTTTCCTGACGCAGAACTTAAAATTTTCATGACCGCAAGTGCAAGAACGCGCGCCCGGCGCCGTTATGACGAATTGCAGGAAAAAGGGCACTCGGTCTCGTTTGAGGAGGTACTTAAAAACGTCGAAGAGCGCGATCATATTGATACGCATCGATCTGATTCACCCCTGCGAAAGGCGGATGATGCTGTCGAAATTGATAATTCCCATCTTTCGCGTGACGAGCAATTCGATCAGGTTGCAGCACTCGTTGAGGAAGTCTGCAATTCCTTGTAGATATTTGTTTATCCCATTTTAAATAGTAGATTTACCCGCATCAATAACCCACTTTCAATGAGTATAAAATTACGATTAATCATAATGAGCTTCCTGCAGTTCTTCGTTTGGGGAGCATGGCTTTTAACTATTGCAAATTATTGGTTCGGCACCAAGCATTGGGACAACACCCAATTCGGGCTCGTTTTCGGGACAATGGGATTTGCATCTATATTTATGCCTACAATCACCGGTATCATTGCTGACCGATGGGTGAATGCCGAAAAATTATATGCAATTTTGCACGTCTTATATGCGCTCGTGCTGTTTTACCTGCCGACTGTCGACGATCCGACAACTTTTATATATGTCATGTTTTTGGCGATGTGCTTTTACATGCCGACAATCTCCCTGAGCAATTCTATTTCCTACATTGTACTAAAACAACATAATGACGATGTGGTCAAGGACTTTCCGCCAATCCGTGTTTGGGGAACAATCGGATTTATCGCTGCGATGTGGATTACGAATCTTACCAATAGTAAAGCAACCGCGGATCAGTTTTATATAGCCGGAATTGTTGCTATCCTATTGGCAGTCTATGCTCTGACCTTGCCTAAATGTCCGCCGCTTGGCTCAACAAAAGAAAATTCTTCGCTTTCTGAAACTCTCGGACTGGGCGCTTTTAAACTATTTGCTTCATATAAAATGGCATTGTTCTTCATTTTTGCGATGTTTCTCGGAGGTGCATTACAACTCACAAATGCTTATGGAGATCTCTTCTTAAGCGAGTTTGAGCATTTTCCTCAATATGCCACTTCTTTTGTCGTGGAAAGATCAACGATCGTTATGTCTATTTCACAGATTTCGGAAACCTTATTTATTCTTGCAATTCCGTTTTTCCTAAAACGATTTGGAATTAAACAGGTCATGCTGATCAGTATGCTGGCATGGGTCTTGCGTTTCGGGCTGTTTGCATTTGGAGATCCCGTTGAAGGATTGTGGATGATAATCATGTCGTGCGTCGTGTACGGTATGGCATTCGACTTTTTCAATATATCAGGTTCATTATTTGTTGATACAAATACCGATGCGCAAACACGCTCTTCTGCCCAAGGGTTATTCATGATGATGACCAATGGCGTAGGTGCTGTTTTAGGTAGTGTAATTGCAGGTTGGGTAATTGAGGAATATTTCACAAAAGCATACACAAACGTGGCAGGCTTGGCGGCACATCTTCAAACAAATCCAGCAGACAGCCATCTGCTTAAATTTGTGGAGAATTCCAAGGCCACCATAGGCTCTAACGGTACTTTAAGTCAGACGATCTTCATGAAAGACTGGCCAAATATCTGGCTCGCATTCGCGGGCTATGCATTGGTTATTGCAATTGCCTTTGCCATTTTGTTCAAGCATAAACACGATCCCAAAGTTGTAGAAAACTATTCACATTAAACTATAAAGCTGTCTTCGGGCAGCTTTTTTTTATCGTTTCACAGACAAATGTCCTCAGTGTTGCGTGCCGTCTTGCCGAATTACAACAAACCAATAATCGGGTGGCGTTATGTTGCGCCAGTTCGCTGGCGCCTGCGTAAAAATTTAAAGAAATTTAACCTTGCTCTGTTCGCCTTCAGGCTCGGATGAAATTACAAGGAGAATGTCCAGTGGACGTTCGGTTCGTTCAGTGGCTTTAAGGTATTTTTGCACGGTTTATCGTTTTAAAGTGAAATGACCTCTATGGTGGGTTCCGTCCTCTCGAATAACAACAAACCAATAATCAGTTGATGGTAATCGACTGCCATTCAAAGTTCCATCCCAACCAGTACTATCGGATCCAAAACCTGTCAGCAATTTTCCATACCTGTCATAAATATAGGTTCGTAGATTAGGTTCCAATTCAGAGTTTTCTATTTTCCAAAGATCATTATAACCATCTTCGTTCGGTGTAAAAAAGTTCGGATAGTTCAACAGGTAAACCGTTTCTTGTACATCGCCGCAACCATTGATGTCGTTTATATAAACTGTATATATTCCGGCCGCAAGTCCTGTAAAAGTACTTTCAGGCTGAAAATTTATGTTATCAAGTGAATATTCATAATTACCGATACTTCCTTCAGTCAAAACTATCGTTATCGAATTATCCGATGCGGTCCAATCACTGGTTTCAATGGCTTCAATAGCAGGAGGATTTGATGCAATTACTTCAATTGGATACGTGGCGCTGCAACTTTCAGAAGGATAATTTGTTGTCACTTTAACGGTGTAAGTTCCTGGTTCCGTCACAATTATTGAAGATGTGCTTTCGCCTGTTGACCACAAATACGAATCAAAACCGCTGTCTGCAACAATAACTGCATTCTGGCCTTCACACAAAGGCCATTGCGTTGCCATTTGAAGAACTGGGTAAGGATTGACAACTAAATCGAAAGAAGTGGTCTCAAAGCAATCGGTGCTTGAATTATACTTGACCCTCGCGTAAACAGTCGTATTTCCCGTAGTATATTCGTTCGGAAGCGGGTTCGCTCCTGTTGCAGCATCATCAAGTGTTGAATGATAAGTCAAAGTATAATCTGCAGGCGACTGGTTTCCGAGAACTGCCGAATTCCGGTCGCTTAATGTAAAAGTAGCGATGCCGTCGTTCGAACTGTCATCACACGTGACCATATCGGGTGCAGGATTGGCGACTGCCAGCGACGGCAGCAGCGCAACATCTGTAGTTAGCGATTCGATATCTCCGCATGGATGTTCAACCGCAAATTTATAAACCGCGGGTTCAAGATCAGGAAAAACATTGTTAGTACCATTGTCGACGAAAAAAGGCTGAAAATTTTTCTCAATGATGCGATAGGTTAGTGGCGCTACACCTTCGGCAAAAATAATTACGTCGGATAGTAACCCATTGCAGGTCAGCTTTTGTATACCGGTAATTTCAAGGTCTCCGGTAAATTCAAATTCATGCACGAGATTGGCGCAGATATTAAAATCCTCTACGTTGCCATTTCCAAAAGTTTCGAAAGTCCGGAAAATCCGAAATTCCCCTGTAAAATCAAGATTCAAATTATTGAAGTTATTTTCCAGGTAAATCGAATTAGTTGTCGTTAGATCCGATCCTGTGGGATATGGTATTCCCGTCTCGGGATGGCCCCAGGTCCCAGTGACTGGGTTGAATTGCTGCAGCCAAAAGCCTACAGCAAACGCTCCTGCTTCATCGTGCGTTATCTGCATGTCGAACGAAAGACAGTGCGGTGTTAGGTTGAATGTGATTGGGGTTGGAGTATATCCGATAACCTGCGCTGTTTTTATATGCTCTTCACCGCAGCTGTCCAATACTTTAAAAAAGTACATCCCGGGTGGCAAACCTGCCATTGAAAAAGTCGAGCCTGAAATGTTGAAGGAAACATCATAAGGCAATGTCTGCGCAAATTCAGGAGGGGCAACTGTTATTTCGACAGAAACAAGCTGTGATCCGTTGCCGCGAATCCGCACTGCACCAAATCCCTCTTCACAATCTTCTCGTGTGCTGATTGAAACAGTCGGCGATGCAACCGGAACTATAAAAGTAAAATCAGGATGTGTAGTTCCGCAATCGTCAACAAAAATAATAGTGTATGTTCCCGCAGGCATTCCTTCCATAACCAATCCTTCGGCAGGATCAATAAACTCCGAAACGTCGTCAGGAAGCGGGTTCGGATAAGCTGAAGGAGCTGCGATTATTATGGCTGAGACAAAAGTAAATCCGGGAAGCGATACTGTAAAGTCACGAATATCGCCACCACAACCTGTATGCGGGCCAATTTCAGGAATGATCGTGTGTGGCTGCTCCTCCAAAGTTACATTGACCTGCGCAGTGCGGCCGCATCCATCAGTAATCGAAAATATATAGTCGCCAAACGGAACAGGATGCGTAAAATCGCCAAAGGTGACCGGGCTGGACGTGAAAGGTCCGGGATAAGCCGGATTAAACGTTACGGGATTAAATCCAGGCGGACCAGAAAGTACCGTAAGGCTGAATGGATTACCGTATTTCAATGGCTCTACAGAAAGGAAGAACATTCCGCATTCCGCCATCAACGGAGTGATCAGCATACTCAGCGACTGGTTTACAATATGGTTTGTAATAATTGGAATTCCGCATGGATCTGTTACAACTAGGTCATAACTGTACTGCTGGCCGTGATAAAAAGGAATGATTTCTTCAAGATCGTGGCCATCCGGGTTTCCTGTTGGTACTATATGGTTTACAATTATAGGCGGAGTACCGTCAGGCGGATATATTGTATATGATACTGAGATCGGGTACGACAAGAATTGTCCGGCTGGCGGTGAAAGTGAGTTTGTGGCTGTAATGGTGCTGCAGGACGGAAGAACCGTGTCGGGAAATGAGCCATCACCAACAATAATTGAAATGGCATCAGAAATTACGGTGTGCGTGGTCACAACTGCAATTCCGCAAGCATCGTAAACGCGGATATCGTAAACTCCTGCCGGAATATTAGTAAAGGTTGGTGTCGGCTGCGGCGGCATCACTATCGGCCCTGAAGTTATTTCATACGAAATTGCAGTTCCGGATACATTATCAATTGTTATGCTGCCATCACTTCCGCATAAAGCGTTATTGCTTGAAATCGTATAAATAAGCGGAATGATTGCGTTGTCAACAACAACATCCTGTGACTGCGACGCCGATTGGCCATTTAAAGTTTGGGTTGCTACGACGTGGTAGGTCCCGCTTGGCAATCCTCCGAGTGTGAGCGCTGATAGGGTCGCGACCGGACTTGTTAAATCAGGCAGGAGGAACACCTGATATTGCACCGTTGCACCAGCAGCAGTTGGCTGTACGTTAAAGGTAAGGATTCCGTTGCCAGGACAGGTTTCATCCGTTGCCGTCACTGTTAAAGTGAAGTTCGGCACTTGTGATAAACAAAGCTGTGAAACCAGCAAAAACAACAGCATTAGCAAGTTGCGCCGTTTCCGGTACGCTGAAAATCTTGGTGGGCTGTCTGTCTGTTTTATTATAAACACGATTTTCGTAGTGGGATATAGCGACACAAGGTAATGAAAAATAGACATTTAGCAAAAAATGCAGGTGCAGAAAAGTATCATGTCATTATTTTGCAACTAAGAAAAATTGTAGTACTTTTGCAGACCTTTTGGCGGTCAGCGTTTCCTTTAGGGATCAAATAAATAAGTAAAACAACTTCTGTTTTTTCAACCGCATCAAGAAACACATGAAAAACAGAATACAAATTTTTATCAGAACATATGTCTGAATTACAAAAAACACAAGAAGACTTTTTGAGCAATTTCAACTGGCACAATTTCGAAGAAGGAATTGACGCTGTTGATGAAAGCAACCTTAAAGAATTTGAGGACCTTGTCTCAAAAACCTTCATCGCAACCGATCAGGAAGAAGTTGTTGATGGAACAGTTGTTAGAATGACTGACCGTGACGTTATCGTTGACATCAACGCTAAATCGGAAGGTGTTATTTCTTTGAACGAATTCCGTTACAACCCAAATCTTAAGGTTGGCGACAAAGTAGAAGTTCTTATCGATGTTCGCGAGGACAAAACAGGACAACTTGTACTTTCTCACAGAAAAGCCCGTACTATCAAATCATGGGATCGCGTTATCTCTGCAAATGAAACCGGCGAGATTGTTAACGGTTTCGTGAAATGCAGAACTAAAGGTGGTATGATCGTTGACGTTTTCGGAATCGAGGCTTTCTTGCCAGGTTCACAGATCGACGTGAAACCAATCCGTGACTACGATGTGTACGTTAACAAAATGATGGAATTCAAAGTTGTGAAAATCAACCACGAATTTAAAAACGTTGTTGTTTCGCACAAAGCGCTTATCGAAGCGGATATCGAAGTACAGAAAAAAGAGATCATCGGACAATTGCAAAAAGGGCAGGTACTTGAAGGTGTTGTAAAAAACATTACCTCTTACGGAGTATTTATTGACCTTGGTGGAGTTGACGGATTGATCCACATTACTGACCTTTCCTGGTCACGTATCAATCACCCAAGCGAAGTTCTTGAACTAGACCAGAAATTGAATGTTGTAATCCTTGACTTTGATGACGAGAAAACAAGAATCCAACTTGGTCTTAAACAATTGAACGCGCACCCATGGGATGCTTTGGATCAGAACCTTAAAGTTGGTGACAAAGTAAAAGGTAAAGTAGTTGTGATCGCTGATTACGGTGCATTTATCGAAGTTGCTGAAGGTGTTGAAGGACTAATCCACGTTTCTGAAATGTCATGGTCTACGCACTTGCGTTCGGCTCAGGATTTCGTAAAAGTTGGTGATGTTGTGGAAGCAGTTATCCTTACACTTGATCGTGAAGACCGTAAAATGTCTTTGGGTATCAAACAACTTACTCAAGATCCTTGGACAGACATTACATCTAAATATCCTGTAGGTTCACGCCACACAGGTATCGTTCGTAACTTCACAAACTTCGGAATTTTCGTGGAATTGGAAGAAGGTATCGACGGATTGATCTACATCTCTGACCTTTCTTGGACTAAGAAAATCAAGCACCCATCTGAATTTGTAAACGTTGGTGAAAAACTTGACGTTGTAGTTCTTGAGCTTGATGTTGATGGTCGTAAATTGTCACTTGGACACAAGCAGACTACTGCTAACCCATGGGATAAATATGAGGATTCTTTCGCTGTAGGAACTGTTCATTCAGGAACTATCGCTGAGATCGTTGACAAAGGTGCGACAGTTGAATTTGGTGACGATATCGTTGCTTTCATTCCAACTCGTCACTTAGAGAAAGAAGACGGTAAAAAATTGAAAAAAGGTGAAACAGCCGATTTCAAAGTTATCGAATTCAATAAAGAGTTCAAACGAGTTGTTGCTTCGCACACTGCTATCTTCCGTGAAGAAGAAGAGAAAAATGTACGTTCAGGCGGAAACAACAATAACAGCAACAATAATGATAACAATTCATCATCTAACACCAACGCTCCGGCTGCGACACTAGGTGACAATAATGATATCCTTGCTGGTTTGAAAGCTAAAATGGAAAAGAACGAGAAGAAATAATATTTCTTTTTTGATGATAGAAAGCCTCGCAGAAATGTGAGGCTTTTTTTTTATGGCACCCGCTAACGGCGGGGGCATTTTTACTGGAAAAGAACGAGAAGAAATAATATTTCTTTTTTGATAGTAGAGCCTCGGAGAAATACGGGGCTTTTTTTATAGCACCCGCTAACGGCGGGCATTTTGATTGGAAAAGAACGAGAAGAAATAATATTTCCTTTTTGATATTGGAAAGCCTCGCAGAAATTTGAGGCTCTTTTTATTTTGCCACGGCCCAAGCGGTCGCGAACTGGCGAAGCAATGCGTGAATTTTAAAAATAACTTGTTTAGATCAGGTCAGGTTAACAAATCGTAAGCGTTCTGGAAAAGAAACACTATCTCAGGATTGGCAAATGAGACTGAATACTCAAACTGCAAGAGAATTCTGAAGACAGATATCGAAGACTGAAAGCTAGAGCGTGCCCCTACGGGTCGGGCTGTTCGCTATATCTTTTGCTCCGCAGGCTTTGCAAAAGGATGCCGCTTTCATCCCTCACGCGGACACTGCCAATAGGAACATGATATATAATAATACTATTTCTTATTATGATCGAACCATCGCAAAAAATATTGTTTTTTGGTTTGATCACAATTGTGTTTTGTTGCTTTGGGTGAGCCGGCGAAAGACCGTAAGCCCCAAATATCCGACAGAGGCGTTGCCCTCCTAACCACGCAACTGCGAGTATCCGCGTGAAGGATGGAAGCGGCAGCCCGCAGCGGAGCGAGGACTAGAGCGTACAGCCTGACCCGCAGGGGCACGCCTTTAAGAAAGTTGGCAGTCGCAGTTTCGGTATGCAGTCTCAGTCTCAGTCTCAGTCTCAGTCTCAGTCTCAGTCTCAGTCTCAGTCTCAGTCTACAGTTGCAGTCGCCAGTACCAGTAAAAGGCTACAGTTTCAATCGCAACAAAACCATTTGCGTTTTCAGGCCTCTAGTTGAAATTGCTGCATCGTCAAAGATTTTGTACAGCAGCTATTATTTAAAAATTATTGTACTTTTATAAAAAAATAACATGAAAAAATTCTACCTTTTCTTCTTCTCCATATTGCTTTTTTCTGCTGCTGACGCACAAATCATCAATTTTCCCGATCCGGCTTTAAAGGCAAAACTATTGTCATCAAGCCCTACAAATTTTGTTGCGTCAGCGGACGGCGAATATGTACAACTTGACGAGAATAATGATGGTGAGATTGAAGTCAGCGAGACTGTGGGTATAACAGACCTTAATTTACAGAACGCGAGCATAACAAATGCAAGCGGTTTGGAACATTTTAGCAGTGTAAGCTTTTTAAGACTAAGCAACAATAACCTGACTTCGTTTGTATTAGGGAACATGCCCGTCATAATGTTGTACCTTGACCACAACCAGCTCACTAATGTGGACTTAAACGGAGCAATTTGGTTTCACGAGATGCACTTGGAATACAACCAGCTGTCAAATTTTGAATTCCACAATGCAAGTCATTACGCTGTTCGCCTATATCTTCAGCATAATGTACTAACCGACGTAACCCTTTCAGGGGAAGAAGAATTTTTTGAGGTTGACTTCAGCCACAATCAACTTACTTCGCTTGATCTTAGTGCGAGTCGACATGGCGATATTCATATTGGCGACAATCCAATTACATATCTCAACATTAAAAATGGAGACACACATGAAGTAGTTATGTACAACTATCTCCCCCAAACTCTTCAATACGTCTGTGTCGACGACAACCAAAACACTACTACAAATATTCCACCATCCGTTCAGGTCAATTCGTACTGCTCATTTACGCCAGGAGGAACTTTCTATACAATTGCGGGAAACAACCAGTTTGACAGTTCTTCAAATGGGTGCGATGCTACTGATAATGCGCTTCCAAACCTCAAGTTCAACATTACGAACGGTGCGACTTCGGGGACAATAATTTCCAATTCAAGTGGAGCCTACAGCGTGCCTGTACAACAAGGAACCCATACAATCACGCCTGTAATAGAACATCCGTCTTACTTTACTATTTCACCTGCATCGGCAACGGTTTCGTTTCCATCGCAGGCGAGTCCTGTGTCGCAACCGTTTTGCATCACGCCCTCAGGAATGCATCCTGACCTTGAAATTTTGCTGTTCGATATGAGTCAAGCTGCACCGGGATTTGATGCCTATTATATGGTTACGTTGAAAAATAATGGGAATCAGAATCAGTCTGGAACTTTTAATGTGACGTTTGATGATAATGTGGCCGATTTTATTTCAAGTTTCAGTGGAATGACTACGGTGAGTCCGGGTGTGCTTCAGGGATCTTTTGCTAATCTTTCCCCTTTTCAGACATCAAGCCATGCCTTTATGATCAACATTAACTCACCGATGGAAACACCTGCGGTAAACGATGGGCACATACTAACTTTCACCGCTGCTGTAAATCCGGCAATAGCCGATGAAACGCCAAGCGATAATACATTTACACTTGTACAAACAGTTGTAAACTCGTACGATCCGAACGACAAAACTTGTTTGGAAGGTGCAACTATTCCGCTGTCGATGGTAGGTGAGTACGTACATTATAAAATCAGATTTGAGAATACCGGAAGCGCAGCAGCCGAAAATATTGTTGTACGTGACATGATAGACATGTCTAAATATGAAGTTGCGACGCTGATTCCAATCGCATCAAGCCATCCTGTAGTTACAAGAGTAACAGCAGACAAAATTGAATTTATCTTCGAAAATATAATGCTTCCTTTTGATGATGCAAACAACGACGGCTTTATAGCATTTAAGATCAAGACAAAACCGAATTT
The DNA here is from genome assembly GCA_036388535.1 of Flavobacterium sp. Classification (GTDB taxonomy): domain Bacteria; phylum Bacteroidota; class Bacteroidia; order Flavobacteriales; family Flavobacteriaceae; genus Flavobacterium. The sequence goes on from DASVRQ010000041.1 coordinate 10,198, forward strand.
GCTTGTTGGAAATACATTCAGCAATACTGCATCAATATATTTTGATTATAACTTTCCGATCCTGACCAATACTGCTTCGACTACAGTTACAGCGCTTGCAAATGCAGATTTTGATTTTGCATCTGAATTTTCTGTTTATCCCAATCCGGCAAATGGGGCATTGAAGGTCAGAAGTTTGAATGCCGTTCCGATCAATACTATCAGTATCTACAATATACTAGGCCAGCAGGTGATTGTTGTTCCGAACGCAAAGGAGGTTACGGCTGTAGATGTGTCAGACCTGCGTGCGGGAACCTATTTTATACAAATTGATTCCGATACCGGAAAATCGGCGACAAAATTCATTAAGAACTAAACATCAGGCCTCTGTAATGGAGGCTTTTTTGTTGATGTGCTGTTGCTGTTTTGTGACTCTGCCGAAGTTATTTCAGAGATGCGCAGAGCTTTCACGGAGATTCACGAATTTTTTTCTGCTCTGTGAGTCTTTGTGTTCCTTTGTGGAACTCTGCGGCACTTATTTCACAGAGAAACGCAGAGCTTCCACGGAGATACGCAGCGCGAATTGGAACAGCAATTTAAATGAATTTTAGATATTATAAGTATCTTGCACTGTACAGGTTCTGAAATATATACAAAGCATAACAGCATGACAAATAACAAATGCCTCAACTGTGAAAAGGAATTGATAGGTGCATATTGTTTTGGCTGCGGACAAAAAGCAGACACGCATCGGATTTCATTTAAAAACTTTGTTCTCCACGATTTAATGCATGGTACGTTCCATATCGAAAGAGGAATGTTGTTCACTGCCAAGCAGGCATTAATATGTCCGGGAAAGGCCGCGCTCGATTATATATCAGGGAAAAGGAAGCGGTATTACAATGTGTTTTATCTGGTTTTGCTGACCATTGGCGTCATGTTGTTTACTCGCCATGTCGATGATATGTTTACAAAATCAGATACAGAAATTGTTCATGAGAAAGTGTATCTCAATGAAGCAAGCAAAAAAGTGGATGAAACGATTTCGGAGCAAAGTCGGAACCTGCTTCTGCTTTTTTTACCATTTGCCGCATTAAATAGTTTTCTCTTATTCAGAAGAAAGAAGCTAAACCTCAGTGAGCACTTTATAATCTCGGGAATGATATTATTGGGAATCTTATTGATTTCTACGTTCGGAAACTTTCTTTTTTACCTTAATATGATCACCAGGTTTAGCGGCACGTTTTTGAGTTGGATCGTAGCTTCCCTAATCATATTTTACGTCGGATATGGATATTTTAATGCGTTTGCCACCAATTATTCCCGACTTGGAGTTGCGTGGAGGATCATGTCGTTTTTTGTACTGATTTGCCTTGAAGCTGCCATTTTGTTTTTCATCTTATTCGGCTTTGTCACAAATTGGAAGTTTGGAAGTATTCGGGTAACCCCATTTGGCTGATAAATTATGAAAAAGCTACAGGTAACAGCCAAGTTCGGAAATAGGATATAATTCATTAAACACTTAGTAATCGAAGGCAATGCACTTACAACAATAGTACGAAATGAAAGCAAAACCACATTTTACAGCACTACTGACATACGTTTCGTCGAAAGAAGGTGGGCGACAAACGCCGGCGTCATCAGGTTACAGGCCAACGATAAAATTCCCATTCCATCAGGATATGTTTTCGGGTATACAGAATTTCGTCGACACCGACCTGGTTTTTCCAGGTGATACGGTCACGGCAGATATTACCTTGCCTGGTGCTGAACCGCTGATGGGGAAAATGTACGAAGGATTGGATTTCGACTTCTTTGAAGGTCCTGTTTTAATAGGGTCCGGAGTCGTAACGAAAGTGTTTCGGCCTGACCTGTCAGATAAATAATAACAGCATTAGCATTCACTAATTATCAGTACCAGAATATCCCGCAGATTATTTTGATACTTTTGGTCATGAATTCAGCAACAAAGCAATTGCGCTGACGACTTTAAGAATAATCATCATTCTGTCACAATGCAGGTAATGTGAACGACGACACTGTGAATAAGTTCTGTCAGTAGGTTCAATATATAAAACAATAAAACACAACGCAATGAAAGTAAAACATGGAGTTATATTTTTAGTACTGGGTTACATCTTGACGTTTGTCGGAGCCTTATTCAAATTAATGCATTGGCCTTACGCAAGTCCGATGCTTATAATCGCAACCTTTTTCGAGGTGGTCGGAAGTATTATCTTGCTTTATAAACTATTGACTTATCCGAAAGTTAAAGAGTTTTTAAATTGGTGATTAACGCAAAATAGTTACCCTATTATTAAACGGAAAAATGGGTGCACCATAAGAAAATCAATTTAAACAAGTATATGCCGGCGAACTTTGGCAGGTGCTCGTAATCAAAGGTATGCTAGAAAATAACCAGATCAACAGTTTTTATCGAAAACGGGTCAATGGCAGTAATTTCTCCATGGCACACAACCGCAGGCGGCTTTAATCCAGTCCGGCTCAAAGTCTCAATTCTTGATTTTGATGTCGCCCATAAATTACTGCATGATCTGGATGACATAGTGTAACTTGTCCAAAAAGTCCAAAGCGAGGCGCGTCTAAAGCGAAGCGTGTCTAAAAAGTCTTCAGTCCCAGTCTTCAGTCGCAGTCTTACGTTCACTCTTAATTGTTGCGCAGATTTAAATCGGAACTCGGAACTCTAAAATCGGAAATTGTCTTTCAGCGCAGTCCAAGATGTCCAAAGCGAAGCGCGTCTAAGAATTCTTCAGTCGCAGTCTTAAGTTTTATGCGTAGATTTAACTCTGAACTCTCTGAAATTTTTTTCTAGCGCAGCCCCGTTCAAGATGTCCAAAGCGAAGCGCGTCCAAAGCAAAGCTCGTCTAAGAAATACAATCAGTCAAGAAGCCTAATTATGAATCCTACAAGCAACCACAACGAACGTATGGCGAAGATGACTTTCGCTTCGGTATATCCGCATTATGTGGCAAAAGTTGAGAAAAAGGGCAGGACCAAAGCCGAACTGCATCAGGTCATTGAATGGCTTACGGGTTACGATGATCAACGGCTGCAGCAACTGATCGACGAAAAAGCTACGTTCGAACACTTCTTTCAAAACGCCAAACTTCATCCGAATGCACATTTGATCACAGGTGTGATCTGCGGCTACCGGATTGAAGATATCGACAATCCACTAACCCAGCAAGTGCGATATCTTGACAAGCTGGTCGACGAACTTGCAAAAGGCCGCAAGATGGAAAAAATTCTTCGAGTTGAGTAACAATCTTCTGTTGTTCGTATGCCACAAATGAACTGACCACTGCGACTGCGACTGAAAACTGCCACTGCGACTGAGACCGAGAACTGCGACTGAGAACTGCGGCTGTAAACTGAGACTGAAGACTTACATAGCGTGCCCCTTTGGGTCAGGCTCTTCGCTGTAGTCCTCGCTACGCTGCGGGCTGCCGCTGCGATCCTTCACGCAAAGCCTTTTATACCGGATGCTCCTACTTCCAAAATCCAACTAACATATTTTTAAGAAAAGCGGGCATTTAAGACAAAATTTGTATATTAGTAGCAGCTAATGTTTATAGTCAAAGTCAAAAGTCTAATCTAAGTAGTATAAGTAGTCAAAGAAGTCTAAGAAGTCTAAATTAATCAACTCCATGAAACTCGCAATCCTTTTAACCAGCGACCACCGACTCCTAAGCGTCGCCGCAATGCTCGATGTTTTTCAAACCGTCAACAGGTTCTACGAATCGGAAGGCAAAGTTGCTTTCTTCGATGTTGAATTGCTTCAGCTTGCGCCAGACGGCAGCTCCGAATATGCTGGTTACGAAGCCAAAGTTCCACAAGTTGATGCAAAATATGATATCATCCTGATTCCGGCATTTAAGCCCGAAGCATTGCCTGCATCCTTGTCGGAAAATCTTGCATGGATCCCGTGGTTGCATGTACAATATGGATCAGGTGCGTCTTTGGCGAGCTTTTGCACAGGTGCGTTTTTGCTTGCAGCAACAGGATTGCTCGATGACAAACCTGCGACAACACATATCAACGCGGAATATGCTTTTGCCAATGCCTTTCCGAACGTGCATCTTGAAGCCGACGCAGTCGTAACCGAACAAGACAGGATCTTTACGAGCGGAGGTGCGACCAACAGCTTCCACCTAATGCTGCGATTGATCGAAAAGTTCTGCAGCCGCATGATGGCAATCCGGACCGCAAAGGTTTTTTCAGTAGATATAGACCGAAAGAACCAATTGTATTTTGGAACTTTCACTCCGCTTGACGATCATGGAGATGCTTTGGTAAAACAAACTCAGGAACAGATCAGGAAGAATTTCCGCGTGGCAAATACTATTGAGGAAATTGTCATCGATGTACCTTCAAGCCGTCGTAACCTTGTACGCCGTTTCAAACATGTTACCGGCATCACGCCGATTGAATACCTGCAAAAAACACGCATCGAAGCTGCAAAGCAAATGCTGGAGGCTTCAAATCAGAGTATTATGGAAGTGATGTTGGAGTCCGGTTATAATGACCTCAAGTCATTTCGTATGTTGTTTAAGAAAAATGTTGGCATGACGCCAACAGCCTACCGGTCGAAGTTCAATTCAATGGCTCAGTTATAATCGCAGCAAACCTTCACGCGGCTACTGCTTATATTTAAGGATGTATTTTGCGAATAATTAAACATCAAATGATCAGATACCTTTTAGTCGGACTTTCTCTTATTTTATCAGCAACAGCAAATGCTCAGCAAGAGCAGGAGGTAAGCGTTGAAGAATCACTTTTTGGAATGCAGACGGGGTTTCTTGGATTTTGGGCACACAATGAGCTGCGGCTTACAAATGAAATGGCACTTCGCACAGAAATTGGTTTCGACACGGCAGTTTTTGGTGGCGCCTTATACTATGATACAAAATATTTCCTGATTCCAATAATTGCTGCCGAGCCGCGATGGTATTACAATCTGGAAAGACGCGCCGGAAATGACAAGAACATACGAAACAACAGCGGAAACTTTTTGACCATTAAAGCTTTATATATGCCCGACTGGTTCCTACTCACGAATGATGAAGTAGTAAAACCAATAAATCAGCTTGCGTTCGTCCCGAAATACGGAATGCGTCGGGTTTATGGCGAGCATTTCAGCTTTGAGGCAGGATTGGGAATCGGTGTCGGTTTTCAGTTTGGGAAGAATAAAGACTACTATTCAGATACAGATCCTCAAGCTTTTGTAGATTTACATTTACGTATTGGATATAATTTCTAACTAAAATTCTATTGCCAATGGACCAGCCAGAAAACGTCACAAAACCTACATTTATCGAGCGTCAGGGAATGGATATCCTTCGGATTTCCGTTGGTATTGTCTTTTTCTGGTTCGGCTTTCTCAAGTTCTTCGGAAGCACGAGTCCGGCCGAAGAAATCGCTTCGCGAACCATTTCAACAATTACTTTCGACTTGATGCATGCCAACCTCTCGATGCCGCTGCTTGCTATGCTCGAATGTATAATCGGACTTGGATTACTAACTAAAAAATATATGCGGTTCGTAATCCCACTATTGTATTTTCAGATGGCCGGAGCCGTATTACCGCTTTTTATATTTCTTGATGATTCGTGGACAAAAGCTTTTGTGCCAACGCTCCTCGGACAGTATATAATCAAGAACTGCATCTTGATTTCTGCGGGCATTGTGTTGGGAGTTGTCTCTAAAGGCGGTAAACTTATCGCTGATCCGGTTGTTGCTAAGGAAGCGAAGAAAGTGGAGGACAAGGTTAGTAGGCAGTATTAGGTCAGCCCACAGTCTCAGTCTCAGTCTCAGTCTCAGTCTCAGTTCAGTCTCAATGCAGTATTCAGTCCGCAGTCGCAGTAGTGGAATTCAGATTCTACTTTGTACGCCTTGCATGCTACGGTCAGATTGTAGAGTAAAAAAATTCGACTAATAAGGATTGACAATTATTTATCTAAGCGAAAACCATTAAAGATTAGGTCAGCCTTACTGAAGCCTAATGCCTTAATGGTCCGATTTGTACTGGTACTGTAAACTGAAGACAGGTACTGCAGACTGAAGACTGTGACTGTGTACTAGATCCTCCCCACCATTTCTTCAGGTTTCACCCATGCATCAAAATCTTCGGCAGAAACATAACCCAAACGGACTGCTTCCTCTTTAAGAGTCGTGCCGTTTTTATGTGCCGTTTGTGCTATTTCAGCAGCTTTGTAATATCCGATTTTTGTATTTAAGGCCGTCACGAGCATCAATGAATTGTCGACAAGTTCTTTGATACGTTTATGGTTAGGCTCGATTCCGACAGCGCAATGTTCGTCGAATGAAAAACATGCCTCGCCAATTAATCTTGCTGATTGCAGAAAATTCGCTGCCATTAATGGTTTGAAGACATTGAGCTCATAGTGGCCTTGCATTCCGCCAACAGAGATCGCGACATCATTGCCCATGACCTGCGCACAAACCATCGTCAGTGCTTCACTCTGTGTCGGGTTGACTTTCCCCGGCATGATCGAAGAACCAGGCTCATTTTCAGGAATGATGATTTCACCAATTCCGGATCGCGGGCCAGAAGCCAACATTCTGATGTCGTTAGCAATCTTGTTCAATGACACTGCTAACTGTTTTAAAGCACCATGCGCTTCTACAATCGCATCATGCGAAGCAAGAGCTTCAAATTTATTTGGCGCCGTAACAAACGGATGTCCGGTGAACTGTGCAATATATTCAGCTACTTTGACGTCATAACCTTCAGGGGTGTTTAGTCCGGTTCCAACTGCAGTTCCGCCCAAAGCAAGTTCTGACAAGTGTGAAAGTGTATTTTTAAGTGCTTTTAATCCATAGTTCAATTGCGCGACATAGCCGGAAAGTTCCTGTCCGAGTGTAAGCGGAGTTGCATCCATTAAATGTGTACGTCCAATTTTGACGACGTTCATAAACTCAGTTGATTTCGCCTGAAGCGTATCGCGTAATTTTTCAACTCCGGGAATCGTGATTTCGACTACAGCTTTGTAAGCGGCAATGTGCATTCCGGTTGGGAAAGTATCATTTGACGACTGTGATTTGTTGACATCGTCATTTGCCTTTACAATCTGTTCGCCTTCACCGATTTCGAACCCGCCAAGAACCTGGGCACGATTTGCAATTACTTCGTTGACATTCATGTTCGATTGCGTTCCCGAACCGGTTTGCCAAATTACCAATGGGAACTGATCGCTTAATTGGCCGTCAAGGATCTCATCGCATACGGCTGCAATCGCATCGCGTTTTTCAAGAGAAAGAACACCAAGATCGCTGTTTGCAAAAGCTGCAGCTTTCTTAAGATATGCAAAACCTTCAATGATTTCTTTTGGCATCGAAGCTGTTGGCCCGATTTTAAAGTTGTTTCGCGAGCGTTCTGTTTGAGCGCCCCAATATTTGTCAGCAGGCACTTGTACTTCGCCCATTGTGTCTTTTTCGATTCTATATTCCATGTGGATGTTTTTATTTTAAGTTTAATGTTTGAAGTTGCAGAAAATTTCAGAGTTCAGCTTTCAGATTTTTGACCCAAGGTGAGACTTCTAACCCTGAACCTTGCACCCTGAACCCTGAACCCCTTAGCCCCGATAGAAGCCGGTATCCTTTTTTGCCCCTAAATAAAATATCTGGAAGATAAATTTCGAGGCAAAAAAGATAAAGGCGAATAGCGGGAAACAGCTCCTGATTCTTCGCAGGCTCAGCATAACAGCGCTCAAAAATACAGATAATTACTATTTTATAAAAATTGAATCTGTTTTAATTGGCAAGAAAAAATAATAAACTTACATTTGCTTATCATTCAAAAAAATTCCGGAAAACATGTTTGAATTTCAGCAGTACTTGGGCTTTTTGCTTTTCCTTACTATCTTGACAATAGGGTTCTGGTTAATGTTTTTCCTAGTTGGATTCGTCCAGTATTGGATTGGCGGCGCCTTATTGGAACTTTACAAAGAGCGTAAAGCCAGAAAAAACCATGAAAATCAGTAGGCAACTTTAAGTTGTTTCTGTAATAAAAAAGGAAGCCGATCGGCTTCCTTTTTTTGTCTTATCCGGGAAATTCTTCCATTTCACTTCCGCTGTTGCGTTGTGGCTGTTGCTCTCTTTCACTTTTCTTCTTGTTGAATCGGTATGTGAAAGAAAGGTTTACCTGACGCTGGCGCCATTGCTGTTCCGTATACGAATTCAAGCCCGGAAGGTTTGTTTCGTAGATCCGCTTTCTCGAATTGAAAACATCCTGAACGTTCAAAGATAGCGTACCATTATCTTTCAAGATATCTTTACTGAACGCCAGATTAGCACTCGCAACCCCGAGGCTTCGGCCTTGCGCTGTATTCTGCGGCCCGTTATACGTGAAATTTGTCTGCCATTCTATTTTATAAGGCAAAGTGACCTTTGATGTTAATCGCGTGAACCATGAGGTTGCGACATTATCAAAATTCTGGTAAACCGATACGTTTTGGGCATTCACATAAGTATAGTCGCCATCCGTTTCATTTCTGAAGAAGTTGAAGTTACTGTTCAATCGCCACCATTTGTACGGAGAATAATTCAGTGTAAATTCAAATCCGTAACGTTGCTGAGTACCAAGGTTGATTGGCGTCGTAAGTAAAACACGTGTTCCGCCAACAGTTTCGCCTGTTTCCTGCTGGATGAACTGAAAAGAGTCAGTTGACCTATTAACGTATAATGACGTACTTAATGTAAGTTTTGTCCAGCGCTGAAGGTATCCAAAGTCGATTGCATCGGTAAAAGAAGCATCAAGATTGGGGTTTCCGCGGAAAATATTGATGTCGCTTGAACGATTTTGGAACGGATTGATCATTCGGCCCCGAGGTCGGGAAACGCGTCGGCTATAGCTTAGCGATGCGCTGCTTTTATCGGAAATCTCATATGTGAAGAACGCACTGGGAAAAAAGTTGTTGTACCGTTTGTTGTTAAAACTGTTTTGTGCCAATTGGTTGACATCGATATTGGTGTCTTCCCAGCGAAGTCCGAACAACAGTGAAAACTTGTCGATCTTTGTTCCATATTGCGTATAAAGCGCGTTGATCTTCTCTTTATATTCCAGTGTATTTGTGAAATTAAGATCGGTTTCGAGCTCATTTGTATCAGGATTCAAAATATCCACTCGATAATCGGCAAGCAAACTGTTGAATTCTCCTTTATATCCGGCTTCAAACTGGCTGTCTTTTCCGAATGGGCGCACATAATCGGCCTGCAGAACATTTCGATGCTGACGTTGCTCGTTTGAGTTGGTTTCGAAGCCGTTGTTTATATTTGAATAGTCATCATCGATGTTTATTCCGAATGATCCGTCAACGGTAAGCTTGTGTCCTTTATCGTTGAAGTTCTTTGTCAGGTTTGTCGAATACTCAACATTTTGTCCTTCGTTGTTTTGATTGTTGACGCGATATGTTGTTCCGAGGAAGTTGTGGTCGGCATCATAACTGTTACGCGTTACAAAATCAGGATTTTCTCCTTCATTGCGACGCAGGTTCAAAGTATTGCTCCATGTCGTTGTTTTGTTCAGATACCAATCCATTCCCAAGTTTGAGTTGAAACCTTTACTGAGCCTTTCGTTCGTACGTGTCTCGTCAAGAAATTCATCCGTAGAACCGTCCGGATTAAGGTATTCTGTATTTGTAAGTGAATTTCCCGGATTGTTCCTATAGTTGTAACCGACTGTGGCGAACAAGTTGAAATCTTCGGTCTTGTGGTTGATGTTGGCCGACAGGCCATAATTCTCGGGATCACCGACAGTTGCGATAATTGTTCCGTTTATTCCTTGGTTTTTACCTTTTTTGAGGATGATGTTAAGCAATCCGCCGCCACCTTCAGAATCATATCGGGCTGAAGGATTTGTTACGACTTCAACTTTTTCGATCGCATCTGCCGGGATTTGCCGTAACGCCTCAGCAATATTGATTGCATTTGTTGGCCGGCCGTCAATAAGAATGCGTACGTTTTCATTTCCGCGCAAGCTTACAGTTCCTTCCGCATCGACTGAAACCGACGGAATGTTGTCGAGTACATCACTGACAGTTCCGCCTTTGACCATCAGATCTTGGCCAACATTGTATACTTTCTTGTCAAGCTTAATGTCGACTGTTGTTGCTTCTCCGCGAACTTCAACCTCGGCGAGTAACGTTACATCTTCGGCAAGTGAGACAGTCCCGAGGTTTATATCGGCTGTAAAAGCGCGCTGCTTGATGTCGAATGGAAGAAATGAAATGAATTCAAACCATACATCATAAGTTCCGGGAGCAACTGATATGTCGTACTTTCCTGTTTGATCAGTGATTCCGCCCGCAGCTACTTTCTGGTCGGCTGTGTAAAAAGTAACAGTTGCATACTCCAAAGGTTGCTTCGTAACTTTTTCAACGACTATTCCTGTAACTCTGATTTTTCCTGCAGGATCCTGCTGTGCAAATGTAAAAAGGGAGAGGCAAAGCAGCAAAACAGTGGCTGCTATTCGAAAATTTTTCATGTAGGATTGTTTCATTTGCTATAAGACTACAAAAGTAGAGGTTGGTTTCAGCAGCAAATCCCAAAGGTTTGTTAAATGCTAAAGAAGGTCACATGCTCTTTTTGCTGGCCGCGCGATCACCGCCGATTCACCGTTTACAATTATCGGCCTTTCGATTAGGATCGGATTATCAACCATGCTTTTTATTATTTCATCATCTGTCAGATTGCGATCTTTGTAGCTGCTGACCCAGACAGTTTCCTTTTGGCGCACTAATTCTATCGGCTTGATGCCGAGTTTTGCAATCAGTTGTTTAAGTTGCTGAACGCTTGGCGCATCTTTTAGATAATGAATAACTTCAATATCAGCTTCAGATTCCTGTAACATTTTAAGGCTTTCTCTTGATTTACCGCACTTGGGATTGTGATAAATTTGTATCATAAATATTTACTATTTTTAGCTAACGGTTCCATTAAGTATTTTAAAAGGCACTAAATTAGGCAAAGCATTTAACTAATATAAGTAAGTATGTTTATAGAACAAGCATTCAAAGGCAATAATGAATGGTGGCGTGTATTGATAACGGTTTTGTTGACTACGGGGCTATTTCTCTTGAATTTTGTGGTGATGTTCTTTCTTTCTGCCGAAGAGATCAAAGCGATGTACGAGTCGATGAAGTCGATTCCAAAAAACCTGGGGCTAGTAATCAACCTGATTCCATTTGCTATTTTGCTTGGATTGCTGTTTTTAATGGTGCGTTTCCTGCATGAACGAAGCATTCGGTCTTTGACAACCTCCAGGGCAAAAGTTGATTTCGCACGATTTTTCTTTTCGTTTTTCGTGATCGTAACTTTGATCGTGGTTTCTTTCGCTATAACTTACAACTTGGACAACAGCAACATCGTGTGGAATTTTCAGCCTGTTCCGTTTGCGATCTTACTTGTAATCAGTTTGCTGCTTTTCCCTTTTCAGATCGGTTTTGAAGAATACCTTTTCCGCGGATATTTGATGCAGCAAGTCGGCATCATTGCTCGCAATCGCTGGTTTCCGCTATTATTGACATCCGTCATATTCGGATTGTTCCACAGTGCGAACCCGGAAGTTGCTGAAATGGGCTTTGGGGTGATGGGCTTTTACATCGGGACCGGGTTGTTGCTAGGCATCATGACTTTAATGGATGAAGGAATCGAGCTTGCCCTAGGCTTTCATCTTGGGAATAATCTGATGGCTGCGCTTTTGATTACGTCTGATTTCTCTGCATTGCAAACAGATGCGGTGTTCAGATACACAGGAATTCAGGACACAAGCAGCATGCTTACCGAAATGCTTGTTTCAATCGCTGTCACATATCCGATAATTCTATTGATACTGGCCCGAAAATACAAATGGTCGCAGTGGAAAGAAAAACTCACAGGTAAAATAAGCCCAATTAATAACGAACAAATACATAACGATGTATACAATAGCACCACCGACCTACGATAAGGTCCACCATAAATTTCAGCTTAACGGATATCATCTTGACAGGGATGATCTTTGCCGCGTTGCATACAGTTTTATCAAAGAAGGCGAAGAATATGAGAAGGCTGTAGGTGATTTTTTATTGGATTGGTTCGATAGTAAAAGTTATATCGAAATGAACACTTCAGGTACGACCGGTAATCCGAAATTGATTAAGGTTGAAAAGCAGGCGATGATAAACTCTGCACTGGCAACGGGTGATTTCTTTGAGTTGGAACCTGGCGATAAAGCATTGCATTGCCTTCCGGCGAAGTATATAGCAGGGAAAATGATGTTCGTCAGGGGATTTATCCTCGGCTTAGACGTTGATTTTGTTGCGCCAAGCCAGAACCCGCTTGAAAATTGCGACGAAAAATACGATTTTGCAGCAATGGTTCCGATGCAGGCACAACATTCATTGGACAAATTATGCAACGTAAAAAAACTCATTATTGGAGGTGTGAAGATCGATAAGGAACTCGAAGCAGAGCTAATGAAACTGCCAACCGAAGTTTATGAAACTTACGGAATGACTGAGACGATCACACACATAGCTGCGAAGAAAGTCGGTGAAAGCGCGTTTACGGTGCTTCCGCATGTAACAATTTCCTATGATGAAAATCAATGTCTTGTGATCCACGCACCGCGGATCTCGGAAGATGTGATTGTTACAAATGATCTTGTGGAGCTCGTAAATGAAAACCAATTCATATTCGTTGGGCGTGCTGATAATATCGTAAACAGCGGTGGAATTAAGCTTATTCCGGAACAGATTGAAGACAAACTCGCAGGCAAAATTACCTCACGGTTCTTTGTAGCCGGCGTTCCTGATAAAGATTTAGGTGAAAAGCTGGTTTTGTTTATTGAAGGTGAGCGACAGGAAATTGCTGATGAAGTGTTTAGGAAGCTCACAAAATATGAGCGCCCGAAGGAAATCCGATTCCTTTCCGAATTCCTTGAAACCGGGAACGGGAAGCTGATGCGAAAAGAGATGCTTTCACAACTATAAAACAAAAGCCGCAATCCAATCCGATGCGGCTTCTTTTTTATCTGTTTTTTCGATTGTTAAAGAGCAGGCGGATAACGGGATTCAGCGGATCTACGCAGAATTTCTACTACTTGAATTTATTGCTGTTGCGATTGTTTCGCCTATGGCTTCGGTATGATTGCCATTGCAATTGCCATTGCCATTGCATTGCATTGCAGTTGCTATTGAACTATTTCTTTACGTTGATCAGAAAATGGTCTGTCAACACTTTTATTCCGGAACCTGAGATCTTTCCAACAGAATATTTTTGAAACTCCGAAGTCGGATACAATCGTACGATTTTGCCCTTGATTGAAACATCGACAGGCATCTCAAAGCCTGGAACCACATTTTCCCATTTATACGACATCGTCTTTTTGTTGATTTCTAAGGTAAGAGTCGGATAAACGGTCGTCCGAAGATATTGGTCAAAAACAGGAGTAAGATCGATGCCGGATTGCCGGTTGAAGAAATTGATGACGGTCGCAGTATCGATGATCTTGTGACGGAATCGCTGTGAAAAATCCAACAGGATTTTCCACCATTTTGTATCATCCGCGACGATGTGCCTAATTGTGTTGAGCATCAGTGAGCCCTTAAAGTACATGTCGCTGGAACCTTCATTCTGAACCCCGTATTGTCCGATGATCGGTTTGTCGTTTTGGATATTTTGCTTTTGGCCATTTACATATTCCAGCGCTTTATCATATCCGTACAGGCATTCCACAAAGACAGTTTCGGAATAAGTTGTAAATCCTTCATGAATCCACATATCAGCTATGTCCTGAGAAGTGATGCTGTTTCCAAACCATTCGTGGCCACTTTCGTGGATGATGATAAAATCGAACAGCATCCCGATTCCGGTACCCGACATATCATTCCCCAGGTAACCCTTCATATATTTATTCCCATAAGCGACAGCACTTTGATGTTCCATACCTAAATAAGGCGTTTCAACCATCTTATAGCCATCTTCGGCAAAAGGGTACACGCCGAATTTGTTTTGGAAGCAATCCATCATCGGTTTGACTTCAGCAAAATGCTTAACTGCTTTTTCTTCGTTGTCGCGCAGAACATAGTAGTCAAGATCTAGTCGTTCGTGGTTGTCATGGATGTGTGAATAATCGGCTATATTAACTGTGATGTCGTAGCTGTTAATCGGATTTATGACTTCCCAGTCCCATCTTGTATAACCAATTTTCAGATCTGATGAACCTTTAAAACGTCCATTCGAAACATTCATTAATCCATTTGGGACTGCCACTTTTACAGTTGCGCCGCGATCGGGTTCGTCTGTTTGCGAATCCTTTACTGGATACCAGAGGCTTGCTCCGGTTCCTTGTACGGCAACAGCAACCCAATGCTTCCCGTTTTTATCTTTTCTCCAGTCAAAACCACCATCCCAAGGTGCATTTTTTGCGACTTGAGGTTTTCCGGAATAATAAAATCGGAGTACTTTTTCAGTCGTGGCAGAGATCGCCGTGGGAAAATTGACAAAAACAGCGTTGAATTCGCGCGTATAATTTAGTCGTGAATTATTGTAGACGATGCTGTCGACATTCATATTTGCAAACAGGTCGATCTGGATTCTCTTCGTCTCTGCAACAACCTTAAATGTGAGATCGTTGTATCCGACGATAGTCCGTTCATCGGGATTTATTGTAATATTTAAATCATACCGTTGCACGTCATAACTCGTTCTTTCAGGACGTAATCCGCCATGAAGCGAATCTTTTCTTGTAAAAGTATGCTGCGCAGATAGACCTGAAAAGGCAAAAACTCCAATGGCAACGATAGTTCGTCTCATAGTTATACTTGAATTACACCGAGATTGAATTTCTTTTCAATAGGCGAGTGGTTTGCTGCTTCAATTCCCATTGATATCCATGTTCTCGTATCGATCGGGTCAATGATCGCGTCCGTCCAGAGTCGGGCAGCCGCATAATACGGCGAAACCTGAGCATCGTAACGGGCCTTTATTTTGTCGAACAATTCTTTTTCTTTGACTTCATCCACAATTTCACCTTTTGCTTTAAGTGACGAAGCTTCAATTTGGGCAAGCACTTTTGCCGCTTGTGTTCCGCCCATCACAGCTAATTCAGCGCTTGGCCATGCGAATATTAATCTCGGATCGTATGCCTTTCCGCACATGGCGTAATTACCCGCGCCGTACGAGTTTCCGACGATCACGGTAAATTTAGGAACTACAGAATTACTGACGGCATTTACCATTTTCGCGCCATCTTTAATGATTCCGCCTTGTTCAGATTTCGATCCGACCATAAAACCGGTCACATCCTGCACAAATACCAGCGGTATTTTCTTCTGGTTGCAGTTGGCTATAAACCTTGTGGCCTTATCGGCAGAATCCGAATAGATGACGCCGCCAAACTGCATTTCACCTTTTTTAGATTTCACCACTTTCCGTTGATTGGCTACGATTCCGACCGCCCAGCCATCAATTCGTGCATAACCTGTTATGATCGTTTGCCCGTAACCTTCTTTATAAGCATCAAATTCCGAGTTGTCGACCAGCCTTTTGATGATTTCCATCATGTCGTATTGCTCGTTGCGTGCTTTTGGTATAATTCCGTATATATCGCTTTCCTCAAGTGCAGGTTTCTCAGCTTTTATCCTGTTATATCCCGCTTTATCATAATCACCAATTTTCGATACGATACTCTTGATCCGGTCCAAAGCGTCTTTATCGTCTTTGGCCTTATAATCGGTCACTCCTGATATTTCGCAATGCGTTGTTGCACCGCCAAGGGTTTCATTATCAATATCTTCACCGATTGCAGCTTTCACCAGGTAACTTCCGGCAAGAAAGATACTGCCTGTTTTATCAACGATCAAAGCTTCATCACTCATAATCGGAAGATACGCGCCACCGGCAACACAACTTCCCATCACAGCTGCGATTTGGGTTATTCCCATGCTGCTCATGATCGCGTTGTTTCTGAAGATGCGGCCGAAATGTTCTTTGTCTGGGAATATTTCGTCCTGCAACGGAAGGTAAACTCCCGCACTGTCAACAAGATAAATGATCGGAAGGCGATTTTCCATTGCAATCTCCTGCGCGCGCAGATTCTTTTTTCCCGTTATCGGAAACCAAGCGCCGGCTTTCACAGTAGCGTCATTTGCAACTACAATGCACTGTTTTCCTTTGATATATCCAATTTTGACCACGACTCCGCCAGACGGACATCCGCCATGTTCAGCATACATTCCATCGCCGGTAAAAGCACCAATTTCAATACTGTTCGCATTCGCGTCAAGCAGATAATTAATCCGTTCGCGTGCGGTCATTTTTCCTTCAGAGTGAAGTTTGTCGATTCTTTTTTGACCACCGCCCAACTTCACTTTTGTCAGTTTTTGCCTTAAATCAGATACAAGAAGTTTATTATGATCTTCGTTTTTATTGAAGTTTAGATCCATGAAATAAGTTATTTTTGCTGAAATTTGTCTTTGAATGTATTTTGCGGTGCTAAAGTACGAAAACAACCGAAATAATCCACTCAGGAAATACGGATGACGACCTTCACGTTTACGAAAGCTTAATGTTCTGTTAACATTGGAAGCTTACTTTTGTACCGACAAAAATCAAGATGATGACCCTAAATAATGTTTTCCAGTTCCTGGTTCCAAAAGATAAAAAGTTCTTTCCTTTATTTGAACAGGCCGCCGCTAATTTGATTCTTTTGGCCGAGACGCTGCATGAGGCAATTCACGCCCCGAAAGATCAGCGCGATGAATACTTCAGAAAAATAGAGGAGCTTGAGTGTAAGATTGAAGATATAACGCATCAGACGCATCTTGAGCTGAGCCGAAACTTCATCACGCCATTTGATCGGGAAGATATTCACTCACTTATAAAATCTATTGATAACGTTGCTGATTACATGCATGGCGCCGCAAGTAAAATGCGTTTATACCAGGTAGAAAAAATCACCAAATCTATCCGTAAACTGACTGAAATTAATGTTGAAGCATGCCAGCTAATAGGCGTTGCTGTGTCGGAATTGAAAGATCTTAAGAATCTTAAAAAGATTACTGATGCCTGCAAAAAGATCAACAAATTAGAAAGCAAGGCCGACAACGTCCATGATAAGGCGGTAGCTGATATTTTTGAAAATGAAAAAGACGCGAAAAATATTATTAAATATAAAGAGGTCTTGTCGGCGTTGGAATCTGCATCCGATAAATGTAAAAGCGTATCAAATGTGCTTGAACAGATAGTTGTAAAACATTCATAAAGACAGCGTAAAGCAATACACCTAACAATGGAGTTTACCTTACTGATTATCATTATCGTACTTGCGCTGATTTTTGATTACATAAACGGTTTTCACGATGCCGCAAACGCAATTGCGACAGTAGTTGCCACAAAAGTATTATCGCCTCTTCAGGCAGTAATCTGGGCAGCATTCTTTAACTTTCTAGCATACTGGGTTTTTGGTTTTGGAGTTGCTGACACGGTTGCTAAAACTGCCAAAACCTTAGAGATCAACCTTACTGTAATGCTGGCAGGTGTAATTGCCGCAATTATTTGGAATCTTTTCACATGGTGGCAGGGAATTCCGTCAAGCTCGTCGCATACACTTATTGGCGGATTTGCGGGTGCAGCAATCGCTCATGCCGGTTTTGACGTTGTAAACTGGTATCAGGATAAAGCAGGTCAGTTGCCTTCAGGGGTTTTGATTATTGTAGCATTTATTGTACTGGCACCGTTACTTGGTGCGCTTGCTTCCTACCTTATTTCGATATGGTTGCTCAATTCATCGCGAAAAAACATATATGCAAAAATATTTACGATACTGTTGATGATTGGTACGGTATGGTTCGTTGGCAGCCAAATGGTTTCTTACCAAGATATCGAAAGCCCGCGTTTCGAGTCGCACTTATGGAGCGTCATCTTTGAAAGCCATAATATAAAATGGTTCCTGGTAGCTTTTATTATTCTTTCGATAAGTACTTTTTGCCTTGTTTTTAGCAGCCTGAACCATACCCGAGCCGAGTTCTGGTTACGCAAGATGCAACTTTTGTCATCGGCAGCTTTCAGTTTGGGGCATGGTGGAAACGATTCGCAGAAAGTCATGGGTATTATTGCAGCGGCCGTTGCCGTGTATATACATACGAGTGGAGTTACAGTTGACTCGATGCCGGAATGGCTTCGGGTTGTATTACCGCAAGGTGATGAAATAGGACAAATGCCGGCGTGGATCCCGTTAGCTTGTTATACTGCGATTGCTGCCGGAACATTAAGCGGTGGTTGGAAGATTGTAAAAACGATGGGTTCCAAAATTACTAAAGTGACTTCATTTGAAGGTGTGGCAGCAGAAACAGCCGGAGCTTTAACGCTTTATTTCACCGAGCATTTAAAAGTTCCTGTCAGTACAACGCATACAATTACAGGTTCCATCATTGGAGTTGGATTAACGAAACGCGTGTCGGCTGTTCGTTGGGGCGTAACCGTGAGCCTTGTTTGGGCTTGGGTTCTTACGATTCCGATCACAGCACTCCTGGCTGCAATACTATATTATATCTGCAGCATCTTTATTTAAATTATCTACTTTAAATCACTCTGTTGCCATTCTTTTTAGGATGGACCACTGTTTCAGCGCTGTCCGGGCATCGACAGCAGGATAACCCAAAACCGTTTTTCCGGCTGGAACATCGGCGGCCACTCCCGATCCGGCACCAATTATTGCGCCGTCGCCAATCGTAAGATGGTCTTTGATTGACGCGCTTCCGCCGATGATGACGCCATTTCCAAGCGTAACTGATCCGGCCAAACCGCTATTTCCTGCCATGATGCAGAATTTTCCGAGGACGCTATTGTGACCAATTTGAACAAGATTGTCAATTTTGCAACCGTCACCAAGAATGGTCGAACTGAATTTTCCTCTGTCAACCGTAGAATTTGCGCCTATTTCCACATTATTTCCTATTATTACATTTCCGATCTGCGGAATTTTCACCAGGCCCTTATCTGACGGGCGAAATCCAAAACCATCGGCTCCAATTGTCGAGTTGGGATGCAGAATGCAATCAGAACCAATATGGCAACGTTCACGGACAACCGTGCCAGGCCATAGAACGGTATTGTTTCCAATTGTAGAATCATCGAGTATTGTAACATTTGGATATAAGGTCACATGCTCGCCAAGAATTACTTCAGGCCCAACGTAGCAGCCGGCACCTATGCGGGTTCCCGTCCCAATTACAACGGATTCATGTATGACCGCAGTTGGATGGATCTCATGATCGAATGTCGGTAAAGGCGGAGCAAACATCTCCAGAACCAGCGACATTGCAATATCAGCATTTTTGACTTTTATAAATGCGCGGTTATCACCAGGCTCAATCGCGATATCATTATTGACTACAGCGGCACAAGCATTGGAAGTACTCCACAATTTTTCATATTTTTTATTTCCGATAAAGGAGATGTCCGTATGTGAAGCACGTTCAAGCTGTTCGGGAGCCGTAATTATTGAATTAGTAGCGCCAACTATTTCACCATGCAGTACAGCATTTATTTCTTCAAGAGAGTAGGATTTCATTTGTTTTATTTTCAGTATGCTTCACAATTTAGCATATTTATTGGCTTGAGCCATTCTTTATGCTGTTAAATGCTACCATGATATTATGTGGATAGTTCGAGCAGTTTCTTTACGGTCTTCCAATTGCGCACCGTTGACTGCACTTTGAGCTTTCGTTCGATCAGCGAATTTTCAAGTTTTGTATTTGCGGCCGAATCGAAATAAGATATGTACAGACACTTTTTGCCATATCGCCATTCATCTTTTCCGAAATCGATTTGTTCCAGTTCAAAGAGATTTTCTGGATTAGCGTCGTCGGATAAGAAAGCTATATAGGGCTGAACTGCATCATCAGTCGTACGATCGGCAAAAGGATTAGAACCAATTATATTTTTCAATTCTATGGGCGTGACCACGATAACCGGAACATCAAAACTAAAATGTTTTTGTATGTGTGCAGCGATATGGTCGGATAATGCTTTCTGATCGCTTTCAGCACTGTTAAAAATGATATTGCCGCTTTGGATATAAGTTGAAACATTCTGGAACGGCAGCTCCGAAAAGGTGTTCCGGAGCGTTTCCATTTTAATTGATTTGTGTCCGCCGACGTTGATGCCACGTAAAAGCGCAATATATTTCTTCACAAATATTATAGAAATTTATATTTCAAAGAGAAAGATAGGTTTGTAAAATCATAACCTTCCACATTTTCAGACTTAAGCTTATTAAGAGATATTGCGCGAAGTTCAGCACTAAAATCTTTAAATTGGAATCCGGCGCCAACTGAAAGAGCTGCAACGTTTGGATGAAAAGTCAATTCGGAACGTCTTTCATATTCAATTATTGAACTTTTTCCGACGAAAACCCAATTTATCGCAGCGTTCACAAATACTTTTGAATTTGCTGAAACTGGAATATAGTGTCTGACCCCAAGTGGAACCTGTACATATTTAAGATTATAGGAAACGTCTTCCTCTGGATCCGTAAGCAGCGCGCTGGTGATAACCCCTTCGTCCTTCATTGAGTTGTATGTAGGATCTGAGAAAAGACTCCACCGATAGTTGTGGAAAGCAAGAATATATTCGGCTTCGAAGCCAAATCCTATAGTAGTGATGTTGCCAAAATCGATTGCTCGGAACACCTGAGGCGAAACAACTGCGAAATTGCTGTTATTGACAACGACCTGCACTTTTAGATTAAAGGATGGTTTTTTGACTTCGGCGTGCTCTTTTTGAATATCTCCTTTACAGGCGTTCACTTTGTCAAAATATTCCACAAGCTCTTTACGATCGTATTGCAGGTCTTGCACCGAACTCAACAGTGCGTCATAACATTTTACATTGGTAAAAAGCTGCATCCTGAAGGTCGTGTTCTGCTTCATTTTCTCTTCTTCGCGAAGATATGTTTTGAAGATCAACTGCTCGATTGGGCGGTCATTAATACTATAGAAATAGCGTCTCATATCTTCATTCCGGTAGTAATATAATTTTGCGGTTCCGTCAACAAGCACATTCAGAAAAACCGTATGTCGTTCAAAAACGGGTTTTACATCCTTTGAAAGTGTCTGCATTTTTTCGCTCGATTGATCGATATCGACATTAGCACGAACATATTTTACCAACCCTATCCCAAATTCCTTCACTGTTGCAATATCCGCTTTGATGTACGAATCAGCCTCAGAAGACTTATAGAAAAACTCCCTGGGATTATCCTGCCAGTCGATATTATTAATAAGACAGTCAATTCGCGAGCCGCTATTATTGATGAAATAACCAGGATCAGCATCCTGTGCAAAAGCGGAAAAATTAACAATAGACAGCAGTAGTAAGTAGAGGTTTTTCATAGTTCGATTTATTTTTGCGCAATGATAATCCTTTTTATCGCATTTACTTCGGCATCGAAATATAAATCTTCTAAGTTTATTCCGCTTCTTTTTGCCCCATCATCATCAGGTATGCCTTCAGGAACTCATCAATTTCACCATTCATTACGCCGTCGACATCGCTGGTTTCGTACTGCGTTCGAACATCTTTAACGAGTTTATATGGATGCATGACGTAGTTTCGGATCTGCGATCCCCACTCAATTTTCATTTTTTTTGCTTCGATCTCATCACGAAGTGCCTGTTTTTTCTTGAGTTCGATTTCGTATAACTGAGATTTCAGCAATTGCATCGCTTTGGTCTTGTTGTCAAGTTGTGAGCGCGTCTCTGAATTCTCAATAATGATTCCTGTTGGATGGTGACGAAGTCGGACCGCTGTTTCAACCTTATTGACATTTTGGCCACCGGCGCCGCTCGATCTCATTGTTTCCCATGAAATATCAGCGGGATTGACTTCAATCTGAATCGTATCGTCAGCAAGCGGATATACATAAACAGATGCGAAAGACGTATGCCGTTTAGCGTTGCTGTCGAATGGCGAAATACGCACAAGCCGATGCACACCGTTTTCACCTTTTAGATATCCGAAAGAGTAGTCGCCTTCAAATTCTATTGTGACGGTTTTGATTCCGGCGACTTCACCAGCCTGAAAATTGAGTTCTTTGATCTTGTAGCCGTTCTTTTCGCCCCACATCATGTACATCCGCATGAGCATTTCAGCCCAATCGCAGCTTTCTGTTCCACCGGCGCCTGCAGTGATCTGCAAAACCGCGCTCATACTGTCGCCTTCATCGGAGAGCATGTTCCGGAATTCAATATTTTCGATATGGGAATTCGCCTGACGAAAGATTTCATCAAGTTCTTCAGCAGACAATTCGCCTTCCTTGTAGAAGTCGTGTGCCAACTGAAGTTCGTCAACCAGATTTATTGCTTTCTCGTAGTCTTCGATCCACTTTTTCTTGGACCTCAGTGTTTTGACGTAAAGCTCAGCTTCACGGGCATTATTCCAGAAGTCGGGTGCCAACGTTTTCTCTTCTTCGTTGGTTATTTCTATGCGTTTCTTGTCGACGTCAAAGATACCTCCTCAACGCACCAAGGCGCTCTACAATACCTTTTATTTGTTCGGTAGTTGTCATAAATAGTTTAATTTTGCAGTGAATTGTGATTGAACGGAAATGCCTAGCCCTGATAGTAGTGAAAATCCTTTTTTGTTTAAATAAGCTCCTTCGCATTGCTGGGGATGACAACAAAAAAGATTGAAACGAATAGCAGGAATTGCTCCCAAAAAAATCCAATCGGATACAAAAATAAGATATCATTTTGATTATATGGAAATAAATTTAGTGAGTGATACGGTTACGAAACCGACGCCGGAAATGCTCCGCGCGATGTTTCAGGCTGAAGTTGGAGATGATGTCTACAAACAGGATCCAAGCGTAAACTTATTGCAGGAAAAGGTTGCGACGATTTTTGGGATGGAAGACGCGCTGTTCTTTCCGTCAGGAACGATGGCAAACCAGGCCGCGATAAAGTTGCAGACGCAGCCGGGCGAACAATTAATAGCCGACAAATGGGCGCATGTCTTTAATTTTGAAGGCGGCGGCGTCTCGTTCAATAGCGGCGTTTCGTGCAGTTTGCTTGATGGTGACCGCGGAATGATTACTGCCGGCCAGGTATTAGAAGCTATAAATCCGCCTGATTTTTACCATAATCCGCTTACAAGCCTTGTATGTGTTGAAAACACGACCAATAAAGGCGGCGGCGCGACGTACGATCTGGATGAATTGAGGAAGATCAGGAAAGTTTGCGACGACCATAATTTGAAATTCCACCTCGATGGCGCGCGAATTTGGAATGCATTGGTTGCCAATAATGAGAATCCGCGTGAATATGGAAAAATTTTCCATACGATATCGGTTTGCCTGTCGAAAGGACTTGGCGCTCCGGTTGGTTCACTTTTAATTTCTGATAAAGAAACAATCTACAAGGCTTTGCGCGTCAGGAAAATTTTAGGAGGCGGAATGCGTCAGGTTGGATATTTGGCTGCAGCCGGATTGTATGCATTGGAAAACCATGTTGGCCGACTCGCGGAAGATCACCGACGAGCGAAGGAACTTGCCAAGATGTTGGAGTCAAAAGCCTGGGTTGCATCTGTCGAGCCAGTGGAAACAAATATCTTAATATTTTCGCTTAAATCCTCATCGGACGAAAAGGTACTGACCGAAAAACTTAAGCAGAAAAATATAGCGATCAGTTCAATGGGACATGGAAAATTACGTATTGTGACGCATCTTGATTACCGCGAGGTGATGCACACATATGTGATGGAAGCGTTGAATAAGATGGAGCTCTAAGAGGTGCAAGGTACAGGGCGCAAGGTTCAGGGTTTTCTTAAGGTTTAAGGTGCAAGGTTTAGGGTGCAGGGTTAGGGTGCAGGGTTTAGGGTGCAGGGTTTGATCTGGAAAGAACAAATTTACAGTTCCGATTTCGCTAATTAATGCTTGAGCAAAAAGATGCCTCATTATACTAAATTGAAACCTTTTCCCTGAACCCTGAACCTTGAACCTTGCACCAACTATTTGAACATGTCCATTCCCGGAATATCCGGCATATTCATTTTTGCTGCAGCCGAAACTTCGTCTTCATTGATTTTGCCTGCTTTTTCAATCGCTTTGTTTAGCACGAGAACGAGATAATCCTCAAGTTGCTCTTTATCTTCGAGGAGCGAATCGGCTACTGTGATGGTTTTTATTTGACGATTGGCTGTAATAGTAACTTTTAAAAGGCCGTCGGTACTTTGTTCTTCGACAAGAACCGTATCCAATCGTTGTTTTGTTTCTTCTATCTTTTGTTGGGCTTCCTGAAGTTTGCCCATCATACCCATTAAATCTCCGAACATATTTTCTAATTTTTATTTGTTATTGCTAAATTAGTAAATTGCCCTACCATTCCAAAACGGATATACATGAAAAATACACTCATTGTAAGTTGTGTTTACCTTATTTTTGCCACTTCTTATTCGCAAACCAATAAGCCCATAATGACAAAAAATCTACAAGCTCCGATAGCTGCGGTTAAGCCCGTCGTACTTGAAAAACATGGTGACAAAAGGACTGACAACTACTTCTGGCTCAACGATCGAAAAGATCCTGAAGTGATTAAATATCTTGAGCAGGAGAATACTTATTACGAAAGCATGACTGCCCATACGCAGGATTTCCAGAAGTCATTGTACGAGGAAATGAAAGCCAGGATAAAGGAAGATGAT
The DNA here is from genome assembly GCA_036388535.1 of Flavobacterium sp. Classification (GTDB taxonomy): domain Bacteria; phylum Bacteroidota; class Bacteroidia; order Flavobacteriales; family Flavobacteriaceae; genus Flavobacterium. The sequence goes on from DASVRQ010000041.1 coordinate 34,903, forward strand.
GCTTCTGTTCCCTATTTTTTTAACGGTTATTACTATATAACAAGGTTCGAAACAGGAAAAGACTACCCAATCTACGCCCGCAAAAAAGGCAGCCTTGAGGCAGATGAGGAAATTTTGTTTGACTGCAACAAACTTGCTGAAGGTCAGTCGTACTTCCAGATGGGCGGGATCAGCATCAGTCCGGACAACAAGCTGGCAGCTTTTAGTGTAGATACTGTTGGTCGCCGAATATATACGCTACGGATCAAAAATCTTGAAACTCAGAAAATTTTACGGGATAAAATATCTAACATTGATGAAAGCGCAGTCTGGGCAAACGACAATAAAACGATTTTCTATACCAGACAGGATAAAGTTACTTTGCGCTCGGATAAAATCTTTAAACATGTCCTGTCAACTGCTGCGGCAGGTGATGAATTGATCTATGAAGAGAAAGACGATACATTTAATGTATCTGTAGGAAAAGAAAAATCGCGAAAGTACATCGTGATAAGTTCATCAAGTACGCTTACAAATGAATATCGGATTCTGCCTGCGGATAATCCTAATGGAAAATTTAAAGTTTTCCAGAAACGCAAACGCGGACTCGAATACAGCATTTCGCATTATGGAGATAGCTGGTACATCGTCACCAATAAAGATGGTGCGACCAATTTCAAGCTGATGAAGACGCCTGAGAATGCGACTGGTGTCGACAATTGGAAAGATCTGATTCCGCACAACGAAAATGTACTCCTTGAAGGTGTCGACATTTTCAAGGATTATCTTGTTGTCGAGGAACGTTCAAACGGGCTGAATAAAATCAGGATCATGCCATGGAACGGGCAAGGGGAACATTATCTGACGTTTGACAGCGAAACTTACACGGCTTATACTACGAGCAATGTTGATTTTGATACCGATATTTTACGTTTTGGATACCAATCAATGGCAACTCCATCCTCGGTAATAGATTACAATATGAAGACTCGCGCACGCGTGGTTAAGAAGGAGCAACAGGTTCTCGGAGGAAAGTTTGACAAAAATAATTACGCTGAGGAACGTATTTGGGCGCCGGCCGCTGACGGCACAAAAATTCCGATGTCAGTTGTGTATCGCAAAGGAATAAAAAAGGATGGAAGCAATCCGGTGTTACTTTATGCGTACGGTTCTTATGGGATGTCGATGGATCCGTATTTTTCATCTACAAGACTTTCGCTTCTTGATCGCGGCTTCGTATTTGCAATCGCACACATTCGCGGTGGAGAAGATTTGGGCAGGAAATGGTATGAAGACGGAAAACTGCTAAAAAAGAAGAACACGTTTACCGATTTTATCGATTGTTCCAATTATCTAATTTCCGAGAAATATACCTCGCCAAAACATCTTTATGCTGAAGGCGGATCTGCCGGCGGATTATTGATGGGAGTAATCGTAAATATGGCCCCTAAACTGTACAATGGTGTAATTGCACAGGTTCCGTTTGTGGATGTGATTACGACTATGCTCGATGACTCGATTCCGCTTACAACAGGAGAATATGACGAATGGGGAAACCCGAACGTCAAAAAATATTACGATTATATGAAATCATATTCGCCGTATGATAATGTGAAAGCGCAGGACTATCCGAACATGTACGTGTCGACAGGACTTCACGATTCACAGGTTCAATATTGGGAGCCAGCAAAGTGGGTTGCGAAGCTTCGCGCGATGAAAACGGACAATAACCTGTTGTTCCTGCATACGAACATGGATGCTGGACATGGTGGAGCATCGGGTCGATTTGAAGCATTAAAGGAATTAGCGAAGGAATTTAGTTTTTTACTAGATTTGGAGAAAATTAAAATCTAATTAGAATTTTTTTGTTAAATTTGCAAGGATTTGAGGTTTGGTCGGTTCACGACATTTGCCTTGATTAACTATTTTTTTATGAAAGAAGAAATAAAAGCTTACAATAATGTCTTGGAACTCATAGGTAATACGCCACTTATTAGACTTAATAAGGTTACCGAAGGTTTAGATGGTAATTTCTACGCGAAGGTAGAAGCATTTAATCCGGGCCATTCCACCAAAGACAGAATTGCATTATATATTATTGAAGAAGCAGAGCGAAAAGGAATCTTGACTCCTGGTGACACAATAATAGAAACTACTTCAGGCAACACAGGTTTCAGCCTTGCCATGGTAAGCATCATCAAAGGATATAATTGCATTTTAGCTGTAAGTTCAAAATCTTCACGAGATAAA
>DASVRQ010000042.1:0-59329 GCA_036388535.1 Flavobacterium sp.
ATGATCTGATTATTTAATCGTTCCTGATCAATTTTACTGTTACCACTGACGGCCACGACACGCTTACCGGAAAATTCCTGTACCTGTTCTTTTAAAATTACGATGCTTGGTCCTTCTGGCATGTTGCAGATTATATATGCAATATCCAAAAAAATCTATTTTTCTAATTATAGGATTTTCACATTGACTTACACGATTTAACGGAAAAAATCTTACACACGAGGCTGCGCTGAAAGAATGATTTTACGGATAGTGCCGATGTTTTGGTTTAGCAGCATCAGCGGTCATTCCGTTATGAATATCTGTTATCTTTTTGTGAAAGGCGAGGCCGAAACCACGTCTGTCGTTGTTTTGTGGTATTGCACGAGAAATATTGTGCAGATCAAATAGGTCGCGTTTTTAAGATTTTACGCTAATTCAGGTTCAGGTGGAAGCGCAACTGAAAATAGCAGATACCATATTTTGTTCGCCAACGGTCGAAGAATTTGTTGGTATTTATTATTTTAGCCGACAATTTACTACAATTATTTAAAAATTCTGTCCTTGGAGTTCAAATCTATTAGTGCCTACCCAATCTTCAACGCTATGCCTGGAGCAAGCGGCTTGATCTTACCTAACAGTCCTGAGTTTACAGTAGTGGCTTCAACCGACGAATTTGCCTATTTCAGCGGCGTATCAAAAGATATATTGATAGGAAGTAGCCTTTTTACAAATTTCCCCGATAATCCAGCCGCCCCTAACGTATCAAACGACATACGCAGATCACTTGCAAAATGTATCACCGAAAAGCAGAAGAATGAAGTGGCGGTACAACGGTATGATATCAGGCAGGCTGACGGATCATTTACAGAAATGTATTGGACTGTTATCCATACGCCCATAATTGACAATACTGGGGAGATCACGCACATTATCCACACGGCAATAGATGTGACGGACCGTGTTTTGTCGGATATTAAAGACCAACGAATTCGGTCTCTTGAACCTGCACATAACCTATTCATGCAATCAGCAATTGCCATTTACATTTTTAAAGGGCCCGAGTTACAGATTGCGCTCGCAAATGATCCTGCGTTACAATTATGGGGAAGCGAGCAAGCGATTTTGGGAAAGCCCATTAAAGAGGCATTGCCGGAAATGGTTTCGGAAGGATTTGATCAGGTGCTACACAAAGTGCTTCTTGCCGGGAAACCGGACAAGGCTTATGATGTGCAATTCAATGTTAACCGCAACGGAGTAGAAGAGCGGCGCGTCTTTAATATTATGCTGCAACCTTATCAGGAGAACAACAATAAAATCAGCGGTGTTGTAGCGATGTTAAATGATGTAACAGAATTATACAATGACCGAAAATCACTTGCCGATAAGGAGCGTACCCTCGAACTCGCGGTTGAAATTGGCGAACTTGGTGTTTTTAGCATAGATTTGCGTGACTATACGGTGAGTTATTCGCCTCAAATAATGAATTGGCTCGGCGTGAATGAGCTCAATCTTCCGCTTGCGGAGCTAATTAAGACGGTTCATAAGGATGATTACACTACTATTTTTAAAGCTGTTTCAGAGATTTCAGAAGGACCAAAATCAACGCGTCATAATATTACATTCAGGATCACGCATCCTTTAACAGGTGAATTGCACTACCTCAAGGCAATTGGGCAATTGCAGGATGCGGACGGACAAACACCTATTTTAGCAGGTATTCTTCAGGACATCAGCACCAGCGTCAAATCGCGTATAGCACTCGAGGAAAGTGCCCAAAGATTACGAAGTTTCATTGATAGCGCTCCCTTCCCGATTGGAATCTACATTGGAAAGGAAATGCGGATTGAGATGGTGAACCAGGCAATTTTAGATGCTTGGGGCCGAGATGAAGCGGTCATTGGAAAGACCTATGCCGAGGTGCTTCCCGAGTTGGAGAGTCAACAAATATACGAACAGCTCGATGAAGTTTTTATGACAGGTGAACCCTTTCATGCACAGAATTCGCGTGTCGATATCGAAATTGACGGAAAATTGCAGTCGTTTTTCTTCAATTATAGTTTCACACCTTTATTTAATGCCGATGGATCGGTTTATGGCGTGATGAATACAGCAGCCGATGTTACCGATTTAAATGTCGCCCAAATGGCGTTGAAGGAAAGTGAACGGAATTTTCGTACAATGATACTGCAGTCTCCGGTAGCAATGTGCTTGCTGCGCGGCGACGACCACGTGGTTGAGATCGCAAACCAATCGATGGTAGAGCTTTGGGGAAAACCAAGTGAGCAGGTGATGCATAAGCCACTTTTCGACGGACTTCCCGACTCTCGGGAACAAGGACTTGAAGAATTGCTTACCAACGTATTTACAACCGGTGAAACTGTTAAGGCGAATGAAATGCCAATTTCATTGATCCGCTCAGGAAAGCCAGAAGTTATCTACCAAAATTTTGTCTACGAACCTTATAGAGACGGAACTGGTAACATAACCGGCGTAATCGCTATTGCAATCGATGTGAGTCCGCAGGTAATCGCCCGTCAACAGATTGAAGAAGTCGTTAAAGACCGCACTTACGAACTGGAACAAACCAATAGCAGTCTGCAGAAGTCGAACGCCGAACTCGAACAATTCGCGTATATCGCGTCACATGACTTACAGGAACCGCTTCGAAAAATCAACATGTTTACCGATATGTTGCAAAGCTCGATAGCTGATCCTGGCGAACGTGCATTGCAGCATATGCAGAGTATAAGTTCCTCAGCAAAGCGAATGACGAACCTGGTAACTGATATCTTAAATTATTCACAGTTGTCACGCATGCAGGATGCATTTGAGTTAACTGATCTAAATGGAATCTTTGACGACGTCATTTTGGATTTTGACCTTATAGTCGAGGAAAAGCAAGCGGTGATCACACATTCTAATCTGCCGGTTCTTGAAGCAATACCTTTGCAAATGGTCCAATTATTCCACAACCTGATTGGGAACTCACTTAAATATAGCCATCCTGATATAGCACCCGTGATCTATATAAAGGGCAAAAAATTATCAGCGGCTGAATTATCTGAAATCACCATACCCACAAGCGGTGTTCCATATTATAGTTTGACTTTCAGCGATAACGGAATCGGGTTTTCGCAGTTGTATGCCGACAAGATATTCAGCATCTTCCAGAGGTTACATGGCCGCGGACAATATGAAGGCACGGGCATCGGACTCGCAATGTGCAGGAAAATAGCCGAAAACCATCATGGCCTCATCTATGCCAACGGCAGCGAGGGCGAAGGAGCAGAGTTTGTAGTGGTGCTGCCGGCGGTTCACGAAAAAGTAGGATCTACTGAAATGCTGCATTGATCTCCAGTTCGGTATAAGATCGGAAGAGGAAGCCAGAATAAAACTCCCATCTTAAAAACCACATTTATGATAATGAACGTGTGGATGTACATCATTTGACGGTTACTTGTTTAAAAGCCGTATAAGTTGTTCGAGAAAGCCGGCCTGCGCCGCATTTATTTTCTCTAAAGCGTGTTCTGTAGAAAACCATTCGGCTCTGTCGACTTCGGGAAAGCGTTGCAATCGTCCTGATTTCGGAGGCCATTCCATCTCGAAATCATTGCTGTTTATCGCATTGGCATCAACATCGGATTCTACTGCCCAGGCATACACAACTTTTCCCGATTTCAATTTGACTGGCTCCAAAGGAAGGAAATCGCCTTCTGCAGTAAATCCTGTTTCTTCTTCAAACTCACGTTTTGCGGCTTCAAAGGGAAGTTCCGGATCAACAAATTCGCCTTTTGGGATCGACCAACTATTGGCATCTTTATTCTTCCAAAACGGTCCGCCCGGATGAACCAGGAAAACCATCAGTTCATCATCAAGATACTTGTATGCTAGTATTCCCGCGCTCGCTTTCATCTTGGCAATCCTTCTTCAAGAGGCATTTCTGTTGCTATTTCTGCCGTGAGTTTGTCGTCGTCATCGGTTAGCCTCTTCTTTTTCCAATCACCTCGCGCGAAGACCGACATTGTGATCAGCGCGATGACGACATTTGAAATCGGGAATGCCCACCAGATTCCAGTTGCTCCCAGTCCGCCCTGATGCGACAGAATATATGCGAGAGGAAATTGCAGTACCCATTGCGAGATCAATGTTAGAACCATAGCCGTGACCATACTTCCCGATGCACGGAAAACTCCCGTCAGGCTCAGCTGCAAGCCCATACAACCCCATGACAGGCACATAATCCGCAGGAAATTGCCGCCTCCTTGTATGACATCTGGCTCGTTTGGAACAAAAAAAGCAACAAGTGTATATGCGGAGAAAAATACAATAATTCCTAACACGCTCAGTAGCGAAAAGCCAAGGACCGCACCTAATCTGGCAACTTTGGCCGCTCTTGGAATGTTGCCTGCTCCAATATTTTGACCTGTAAGTGTAGAGATAGCCATCGAAAGTCCGAGTCCGAGTATCAGCACAACCTGTAGGATATTTGAAGCGGCTCCATATATCGCCACGGTTGTAGTTCCGAAACCTGCTATCAGAAACGTCAGCACCATGATTCCGAGCGCACGCATCGACTGCTCAATAGAAGCGGGGAAGCCAATTGAAAATGCTCTGCGAATGTGCTTCGAATCTGGCATAAAATCCTTCCTGACAACCACTACGCCATGCCTTCCACGAAATAAGATTACGATCCCGATTATGCAGGCGACACTTTGCGTGGTTAATGTTGCGAGCGCTGCACCCATCACGCCAAATCCTTCAAAAGAACCCCATCCGAAAATTAATGGAGGATCAATGACAAAATTCAGTACCACTGTTCCAAGGACAATATAAACCGGCAACGTTACATGTCCGACGCCGCGCATGATCGATTGAAAAACAAAAAAAGTGAAATTAAAGACAAGCCCGATGAACGAAACACGAAGAAAACCAAGTGCATTATCGTAAACGTCGGGAGCAACATTTAGCAAGTCCAGGAAAAACGGACTTAAGAACCATCCGGTGATACCCAGGACTGTTGAAATAATTGCGATCAAAACCAAGGTTTGGGCTGCAATATGATTTACCATTTGCTGGTTTTTTGCGCCGAAATACTGTGCGATCAATATTGCGCCCGCCATCGAAAATCCTAATCCAAGAGCCATACTCAGGAAAATAACCGGCGTACTTACAGAAACAGCCGCGACTGCGGATTCACCGAGCCGGCCAACCCAAAATGCATCGACAAGTTGATATGCGGCCTGCAACAGGTTTGCAATCACTATAGGAACAGCAAGTTTAATTAAGGATCTTAAGACGGGACCTTCAAGCAGTTCTGTATGGGTTTCTGACATAGCTATTAAATTCCATTGAATTTAAGCAGAAACCTTCGGATTGTGAAATAGGTTAGTATGTTTTTAACGGTCCTTGTCATTGCAAAAAAAAGAAGCCCCGTTTGGGGCTTCTTAACTACAATGCATTTTAATTACTTCACACAATTTAATCCTATGAGAGGTTCTAAACTCTGTTGTAGGACGCCGTATAAACGATAATGTTACATAATATCGAAAAATTATCGTACAGGGTCAGTTGGAACAGTGTTTAAATCATATTGTCTGCTTCTGTGAATTGTTGTTGCACTTTTTCAAGGTTCGCAATGATCTCGTTAGTGGCTTTTTGCTGTTTCCGTATCGTCTTTGGACGGAAATAAAACCAGTTGAGTGCAATCCAAGAAAGAGTCAATCCATAAGTCAGAACTGCATATTCAATTAACATCCTGGAAGTGTATTCATATAAATACAGGCAAAGGCCACTCCCAAGTAAAATAAAATAGACATTTAGAACTGATGTCTGAAGTAACCGCTGCCGTTCTTTTACCTTCCTCAGTTCCTGCAAATAGGTTTTCGATGAGCTATCCGATTTAACGCGTATGAGTAGTGGCAACATCCGATTATAAGCCAAAAGATACATTGCCATTGCAAGCATTACTGTGACCAGTCCGATTTTAGTTGTGACCATTTCAGGCTGATAAAAATACCACACCCAGATCATAAATCCGGTCGTGGCAACCAGTGCAAGATTTGCGACAAGCAGCTTGCGCAGATGATCGTTGCGAAATTTATGTGCCAATTGCAATAGCTTTTGGATGTCGGGCGCATCAGCTTGCCGATTCTTCCAAAGCTGTTTAAAGTCGCTGCTGCTATTCATGTTTTTCAAATTTTTTCATGAGTTTTTCTTTTATCCGATGAATCCGAACACGGACATTTGCTTCTGAAAGTCCAGTGATTGAAGCTATTTCCGCCTGTTTCACATCTTCAAGTTCAAGCGAGATGATCACGCGGTCCATTTCCTTAAGCTCCGAAATGCATTGATACAAGAACCGTGTCGCTTCTTCATCTGCTGCAGGTTCATCCGCAATGTCAACAAATTGATGATTGTTGATGATTTTCTTGCTTTTCTCAAGTTGCCGCAAGCATTTGTTGACTGCAATTCGGTAGATCCAGGTGCTGATTGCCGATTCGTTCCTGAACTTTGAAAGTTGTTGCCATACTGTTATGAACGTTTCCTGGGCAAGATCTTTTGCCGCGTCGGCGTCGTTGAGATATCCCATGCAAAGCCGAAATATCTTCTGCCAATTAGCTTGATATATCTGATTGAAGTCGTCCATCTATTTTAAAGTCCACTTCGTTAACGCATCTATGAACGCTTTTTGCTGATCAATAAAAACGTTATGTGAACAATTATCAAGATACTTCATATTCTGTTTACCGATAAGTTTGCCGGTGGCTTCAACCTGAGGTTTTGAGTAAAGTTGGTCCTCAGCACCATACAAGGCAAAAACCGGAACATTGTTCTGCAACAGATTTTGAATATTTTGAGTAATGTCGATACTTGTATATTTTTCGTTCTTGTGAAAACCTTGCGGTGCTTCGTACGTCATTTTCGAACCTAATGCAGCAAGTTGACTCCTGCGATATTCTGCAAAAATAGCTTGCGCTTCTGCTGACGGGTTCGCGGTTGAGTAAAAGCCGTTCTGCATTGCATGGCCGAAACAGTAAGCTGCATATTCCATTGAATCCGCATCCATTTTTTCCAGCATTCCAAGATAGGACAGGTTTACAGCATCTTTGTTTGTTTCATAAAGGATTTTTGATCTCTGGATTATGTTTTGGAAGGTCTCCTGCATTGAGATTGGTGCGCCTGCCAATATCAGTGCGGAGACTTTCTGCGGATTTTTTTCTGCAAACAAAGTTCCGACGACACCACCAAAGCTGTGTCCGATGAGTACCGCTTTTTGTATTTTGTACTGATCATAAAGTCCTGCCAAATCCACAAAGGTTTGTTCGAACGTAAATGCAGCGTTAGGATCAGTTGATCTTCCTTCGCCGCGACGGTCGTAGACGATAACAAAGAACCCGCTGTCGGCAAGTTGTTGTGCAGTTGTCGCTTCGAATGCAGCAGCATTATATCCTGGTCCTCCATGCAGGAAAATTGCTGCCGAATTTTTCGGGCTGCCAAAAGATTTCGTGTAGAGTGTTTGCGATTGTACTGCAACAGAAGCAGCTAAGAGAAATAAGAAGGTAATTATAGCATTCATGATGATTTGTTTCGCTTATGATACTGCAAGGAACAAAATGTTACATCTCACCATCTAATTTTTGATACAATTTCAAATGTGCGACATATTATCTTAATACTGCCGCAGTCCAAACTGTTTTACCATATATTTATTAAAGAAAATTTTCAACTTTGGATAAACGAATCATCGGGTTTGATCTCGCACGCGCTTATGCGGTATTTGGCATGTACCTAGTCAATTTCAATTTCTGTTTCGGATCCTTTTCCAATGAGACTTTCCTGGGAAGATGTCTGAATCTTTTCGTCGGAAATTCAACGGCAATATTTATAATCTGCGCGGGAATGGGATTGTCACTGATGACATCGCGTTCGGATTATACCGATGCAGAAAAAAAATACCTCCGGTCAATCGTTATCAAACGGTCGTGGTTTTTGTTTGCCATCGGATTGGTTCTTTATAATTGGTGGCCAGGCGATATTCTTCATTTTTATGGAGGCTACATGCATATTGCTGCGTTTCTGATTTTCATCGACAAGAAGTACTTTTTGGTTGGCGGATGCATTGCGATTATAGTATTCCACTTGCTGTTATTACTGATTCCGATAGAAACCGGATGGAATTTCATAAAGTTTCAACCTGTGGATTTTTGGACGATAAGCGGATTTATTCGAAATACGTTATACAATGGGTGGAATTCAATATTTCCTTGGATTGCGTATTTCTTCCTCGGAATGTGGCTTGGCCGCCTCGATTGGGATCCGGCATATATTCGCAAGAGAATTTTTATAACTGCCTTGACCGTTTTTGTGCTGCTGCAGATTTTACGCTTCTTCGCCAGGACTAATTACTTTGATGACCGAACAACGCAATACGTCATGAGCGAATACTTTCCTCCGTACCTTCCATTTATGATGATAACCGGCTCTTTCGCACTGATGGTGATTGTATTGTTGATATTCATCGGAAAAAAATGTGCGGGATATCCGATTATACAATATCTGGCTGCCACGGGAAAGCTGACGTTGTCGCATTATATCATACATTTGACTCTTGGGATGGTTTTGTTATCAGCCATTTCGGGTAAACCATATACAGGAAATCTCGCAACGGGACATGCGCTTTCACCGATATACATCATAATTTATTCAGTGATCTTTTTTGCGATAAGTATCATGTTCAGCGTTCTATGGTTAAAATGGTTTCGAAACGGGCCTTTTGAAACGGTGATGAGACGACTGTCAAGATGATTAACTGGCCCTGCGTTGCTCTTCTTCGGCACCGCTTTGTCTTTTACGCGCAGGAGCAAGCTGCTTCTTTCCGAAACGGTACGTGAAACTTAAAGTAACGATTCTTGTATCGCGCTCTTGGCGAAAAGCTTCCTTATAACCGGTAAGTTCGGTTGTTGCTTTTGTATAGCGCGAATAAAACACATCGCTGAGGTTTAATTTGAGTGTACCTTTCTTTTCCCAGATTTGTTTCTGAACGCCTAGCGACAATGAAGCCTGGCGGTGAATCAATAAAAATCCACTTCTGACTTTCGACTGGTAATCGCCACTGACTTCACCTGAAAAACCTTTTCCAAAAGTAAGCCTGTTTGTGGAATTGAAGCTGAAACTGGGCAAACCTTTATCCAAGTCCGTGCTGGCAATGTTTCCGCGAAAGCGTGCATAGTAGCCAACAAGGTTGTTGCTGCTGTCGAGCCATTTTCCAATCTTAAACGGAATTGTCATATCAGCTATAAAATAATCCACTTTTGCAAGGTTGCTGTCGGTTTGAAGAATAACATTTTCTTCACCGGGAACGGGTGCTAAAATGGTTACGATGCCGTCTTTCGTGTGGCTGTAGCTTAGTTTGGTGATGATTTTCTGGTTAAAAGTATGCGTGAATTCGAACGAATCGGTAAGCTCAGGCGTCAGGTACGGATTTCCTGATGAATACGTGCTCGGATCCAAAAACACGCGAAATGGGTTCAATTGGTAATACGTCGGCCTATTGATACGCCGACTCAAAGACAACCCGATTTCATGTTTTTCGTTAATGCGGTATCCGGTATAAAAGCTCGGAAACAGTTGCGTGTAATTTTGGTCAAAATTGGTGTCATCAGTAAGTTGTTCACCCGAGGTATTTGTGTTCTCTACTCGCAATCCTAATTGTAAGTCAAACTTTTCCCATGTCTTGCTGAGGTTCAGATACGCAGCATTGATGTTTTCATGATATACAAAGTGATTGCTTTTGGTTACGTCAAGCACATTTCCGCCGTTACTTCGGTCAAAGTATTTGATGTCGTTGTCAGCTTTTACCCAACTCGATTTTGCACCCGCTTCCAATTTGGTCTTTTCATCAATTGGTTTTGTGTAATCAGCCTTAACCGATTTTATATCGAGCATACCATTGAGTTCGCCATATAAAACATAATCATCATCAATTGATACATTTTCCGGGCTTACGAAACGTGTTGTATAATATTGGTCATCGGTATTTTTATAGGTTGCATAATCCAGATCTGCACTGAGTTCAGATCCTTTATCTCCGAGTTTCTGCTTCAGGTTCAAGTTTGCCGAATTATTTCTGCGGATCATTTCACTGTTCGCAGTAGTAAGAAAGGAAGATTCATGGATGTCGGCTGCACTGTAAACCAGCGAGCGATTGTCGATTGTCCTGTCAATATCGATAATGGTTCCGGAAATAACTGCGCCTATTATTGTTTTTGCTGATAAATAATAATCGACGCCGGCCTGGTAATTGTTGGTGTTGAGGTCAGTTAAAAACTTATTTCTCTGATTGTAGGCTCCGGTATAGACTTCATTTGTATAAAATCGGCGATAGAGCCAAAGATTATTGAGGTCGCCTCTGTCAGCAAAGTTATACGATCCGAAAGTATTGAACTTTTTTGTTCTGTTGTTGAGGTTGATTCCTGCATTGGCCTTGTGTCGCAATCCATATCCAAAGGATCCTGTCACAGTTCCATTTGTACCGGTGCGATTGTCTTTTTTTAGTTTGATGTCAATAATCCCGGCATTCCCCTGTGCGTCATATTTAGCTGACGGATTTGTTACCAGATCGATTTTTTCGATGCTGCTGCCAGGCGTTCCACGCAGAAGAGTTACGAGTTCGGCACCCGACATGAAGACGCGCTTTCCGTCGATCATCACCATTACGCCTTGGCGTCCGCGCATGCTGATGTTGTCATTTTGGTCAATTGTTATTCCGGGCGCTTTTTCAAGGATTTCCAATGCCGTACTTCCAGCAGCTAAAATGCTTCCTTCAACGTTGAGCACCGTCTTTTCGAAATCACGTGTGATGAAAGGCTTCTTGCTTTCAATAGTCACTTCTGCCAACTGCGTTGAACTTTCCTGAAGTATGATCGTTCCCAAATCAATATTTGAATTAATGCTGATCACATCCGATCTGTAAGTCTGATAACTTACCAGTGTTGCTTCGAGAATGTAATTTCCCGGCTGAATCCGCTCGAACAAAAATGCGCCGTTAGCATCGGGAACTTCGGCTTTGACAAGAGTTGAGTCGGCAGCCCGCATTAATCGCAATGCCACAAGCCCGGCTTCATAAGCTTGCTTTGTCTGGACGATGCCTTTTAGTTCATAAGATTGTCCTTGTGCTTGTAGATTAACTCCCAGCAGTAAAATTGTAAGGAGAAAAAAGATTTTGAAAGTCTGATTATACATGTCCTGATTGATTGATTGGCCAATAGGACGCAACTCTCATAAAAAAGATACAGCGTAATCAATAATAAATTTCTGACAGATGAAATTTCATTGTTTAACAGTTCTTTTGACTTGCCTAAAAGTCAGGTTAATTCTTGGCAATATCTGTTTTGAAGTCTTTGGAACCTGATGCTGCCAAAAAGTGTTCGTTGTTCCCGACATCAGCAGCAGCGAACCATGGTGCAACGGAATCTCCTGCTGTGGAATGTCCTTTCGGAATTTATGGCGAAGCCGAAACATCCTCGTTTCTCCAAATGTCACTGAAGCAATCGAAGGATTTTTTCCGATTTTATCTTCATGGTCGCTGTGCCACGCAACACCGTCATTTCCATTGCGATACAAGTTTAGCAAGACGCTGTTGAATTGCAGATCTGTCTCTTTTTCGACGCGTTCACGAATTGCAAGAAGCTGCGGCGTCCAATCGGGTTTGTTGAGGTCGGCACCTGGATTATCTTTATCTTCGTACCAGGCTATCATTCTCGGAGCCGTCACTTTTTTATCGTAAATCTCCATTTCGTATTCGGTCCACGGCGTTGTGTTGAGAAGAAGATTATAATATTCATCGGCTTCTTCTTTGGTGAAGAAATTATCATAAAGCATCAAATCGGTATCGGGAAGGTTGAAAATCTTTTTGCCCCCGGTTCCTGATGTGAAAATATCCGTATCATTAAATAGTGTCATTCGCGAATTTTTTCTGAAGTAATAATTGTAACGTACGTTCATCGTGCAGTCCGTCGAAATATTTTTGAAGCACGTGCTCGAATACCGGGCTGGTATCTTTTAGGTTGGCAAACAATGTCATGCTTGAACGCAATTTCATATCATCAGGTGAAGCGAAGATTTCAGTGGCGGACTTTTCATTTATCTGCAAAAGCGCTTCTGAAATTTCAATCAGGTGTTTGCCCAGAACCGGATGTGCGAGATATGCCGACGCTTCATCCAGGTCGTTTATTCCGTAGAATTTGGCGGTTTCGCTTTGGCCGAGGCCTTTTATCTGCGGAAAAATGAACCACATCCAATGTGAAGATTTGTGCCCGTTCCTGATTTCAGACAATGCCTTCAGGTACATTTGGTTCTGTGCGTCGAGAAACCGTTTTAAACTATTAGAATCCATGATCTTTTTACTTAAAGTTAATTAATTTGTTGCGGTTTCATCTTATATCTTGGCAGGTTAATTTCATGTTCCTGCGGATACGGATCACGAAAAGTCATGCTCACATCTTCACGGATCTGCTGCTGCGCCTGAAAACGTTTTTCATCGGTAGCTGAATATCGCGGATCAGGAATGAACGGCATCTTTGCCATTTTGGTAATTGTAATCGTTGGGAAATGATAATCAACCTCAACTTTTCCGAGCAGCAAGTAACAGCCTCCGCCTTGAAATGGATAATTTTTGAGTGAATCGGCGAAATGCGCGGTATCGAAAAATTCACCTTCGGCATCGGTCCATGTCCCGAAAAACATTTCGCCAACTTTCGTCGGGACATGCTTTCGCGAAATCAGATACGCAAGCATTCTAACGGTCTTCTTATGATGTTTCGTCAGGTCTTTTGCCATCACATCGCCACGATACGACGTCTGCAATAAGTTAAAAGGCGTCACCGAAACCGGAAAATTCAAGAGTTCGATCTCATCAAAAGCGTCTTCAAACGGAGATCGTGGCAACATCGGCAATTGGTATTCCTTTACAGGTTCCTGAATCAGCATCATGTTCCTGTTCTCTGGACGGAAGTTGACCATTATCAATCTTGCGATCACAAGAAGCTCGTTTTTTGTTTTTCCTGTAAATCGGAACGCGCCGATGAAAATCAGTATCTGAAGTGCTTCAATCCCGATTGGAATGCGGTTAACGAAATTTTCTATCGAAATATAATCGCCATTTTCTTCACGTTCCTTTACGATCGCTTCGGCTATTCTCGATTCAAGGCTTTTCAGGTGTTGGAATCCGAGATAGATATTATTTCCATAAAGTGTAGTCTGGTATTCGCTTTTGTTGACGCACGGATTGTGGATTTTGGCACCCGACATCTTAGCCTCATGAATATAGACTTCCGTTCGATAAAATCCTCCGAAATTGTTAATAACCGCCGTCATGAACTCAACCGGATAATACACTTTCAGATAAAGGCTTTGGTAGCTTTCAACCGCATATGAAGCCGAGTGCGCCTTACAAAATGAATATCCGGCAAACGATTCGATCTGCCGATAAATCTCCTCACTTAATTGTTGGGGGTGTCCTTTTTTGGCACAACACGCAAAGAAATTGTCTTTTACTCTCTGCAAAGCTTCTTTCGACCGGCCTTTCCCGCTCATCGCCCGACGCAAGATATCACCGTCAGAAGCCGGAACGCCCGCATAATGCAATGCAATCTTGATCACATCTTCCTGATAGACCATGATTCCGTACGTTTCGCCTAATTGCTCCCGGAAAACTTCATGGAAATACTCAAACTTGTCGGGATAATTATGCCTGAAAATGTATTCTTTCATCATTCCCGATTGTGCGACTCCGGGCCGAATGATCGATGAAGCTGCAACAAGAACTTTATAGGTGTCGCATTTTAATCGGCGTAACAACCCGCGCATGGCCGGACTCTCGATATAAAAGCAGCCGATCGTTTTTCCGCGGCCGAGGAATTCATTGCATTTTGCTTCATCTTTCGAAATTGAAGTATCGCGGATGTTAACTGTGATTCCGCGGTTTTTCTTGATCAGTTTTACCGTATCATCAATATGCCCAATTCCACGCTGACTCAAAATATCGAATTTGTCGAAACCGATATCTTCTGCAACATGCATGTCAAATTGCACGATCGGGAAACCTTTCGGAGGCAATTCAAGCGCCGTGAAATTGGTAATCGGTTCTTCCGATATGAGGATTCCGCATGAGTGCATGCTTCTTTGGTTCGGATATTTCTCGAGCATCATGCCGTATTCATGCACGAGTTTGACAACCGAATTTTTATCATGAGTTTCCATCGGACGTGTCGCAAGCACATCGAGTTCTTCTTTCGGAAGGCCAAAAACCTTACCGACTTCCCGAAAAATCGATCGGTATTTGAATTCGACATTTGTTCCGCAGAAAGCGACATGGTCCTTGCCGTATCGGTTGAAAATATACGTCAGCATCGTGTCGCGTTCCTTCCATGACCAGTCAATGTCGAAATCAGGCGGCGTTTTCCGGTTCAGGTTCAGGAAACGTTCGAAATAGAGATCGAGTTCGAGCGGACAGATATCGGTTATCGCAAGGCAATATGCAATGATGCTGTTGGCTCCGCTTCCGCGACCGATGTGAAGGAATCCGCGGCTGATGCTGTATGTGACAATGTCCCAGGTAATCAGGAAATAACCGCTGAATTCGAGTTGGTCGATCACTTGAAGCTCTTTTTCGACCCGCGCTTTTGCCTCGGGATGGTTGTCGCCATAACGCCATCGCATTCCGTCATAAGCGAGCGTGGTCAATAACTGAAGGTCGGTTTGCTTGTTCTGCGTAAAATGCTGCTTGTTCTTCGGAGTCTTGAAATCATATTTGAAATTACATTCGCGGATGATTTTTTGCGTGTTTCCAGTGATTTTAGGATAATCCTGAAACTTTGCAATCAGTTCATCAAGCGGAATCATCATTTCGGACGTAAGGCAATAATCGTCCTGAGTCAGCTTCGATAAAATGATGTTCGAATCGATTGCACGCAAGATTTTATGCAAGTTGAACTCTTTCTTGGTACGGAACGTCACAGGCTGCCAAACGACCATTTTCGGAATTCGGTTTTTCCAATTAGAATTATAAAGTTTCAAAAGCTGTTCCGATTGAATCCCGACATATTCATGTTCCTTCAGGTTTTCAGGTGCCTTTTCAAATGGATAGATCACAAATACATTTTCAAAATCAGGAGCGGGAAGGGGCAGCCGCGTCTCGTTCAGATTATGCTCGGTTATGAGTCGGTTCATTTCTGCAATTCCTTCCCGATTTTTGGCAAGTCCGATATAAAGCAATTTGTTCTCCAATCGAAATTCAACCCCGACAATCGGCTTGATATCCACCAATTCACATGCTTTGACGAATTCATAAATTCCCGTTACCGTATTGATATCGGTGAGCGCCATCGCCTTGACACCACATAACGAAGCTTCTTGCACAAGATGCTTTAACGGAATCGTGCCATAACGCAGCGAATGAAAAGAGTGGCAGTTAAGGTACATGATTCGGATTTAGGTGCCAAGTTGGGCACGCGGATTTGAAATAATATTTGCAGCTTTTGATTTGAGCATTGTGCCCGCGCATCGGCTCACGGCGTCAAATCCGAAGCGGTTCTTGATGCGGTCCATTGCCTGATAAAGCGACATCATTTCTTCTGTATCTTCAAACATATTTATCTGGTAGGTTCCGCGGACCAAACTTGTGAATGTGATTCCGACAAGCCGCACGCGCATCCGCCGATTATAGAGTTTATCAAATATTTCAAGCACGTAACGCATCAGGATATGGTCGCATGACGTGTATGCAATCTTACGCTGAAGGTTTTCCGTATCGAAATTCGCATAGCGGACTTTTACGACCACGGTTGATGTGAGCCATTGCTCGCGACGCAATTGGTACGAGAGTTTTTCGACCATTCCGATCAATAGCGACTTGATTTTCTTGATGTCGATCGTGTCATGCAAATACGTGTGTTCGGTTGAAATCGATTTTCGTTCGGTGTAAGGCTGGACGGGATTGTTGTCGATTCCGTTGGCTTTCTTCCACAATTCAAGCCCGTTTTTCCCGATCATCCGCTGTAAGACATCGGCAGGCATTTCCGACAAGGTTTGAATATTCCTGATTCCGATCCGCGAAAGCAGGTTGAACGTCACTTCGCCAACCATCGGGATTTTCCGTATCGATAACGGATTCAGGAACGATTGCACCATCGGTTCGGGAATTTCGAGGTTTCCTTTAGGTTTGCCTTCGCCGGTTGCAATTTTGGAAACGGTTTTATTGACCGATAATGCAAAACTAATCGGCAATCCCGTTTCTTTAGTGATGGCTTTTGAGAGTTCGTCGGTCCATTTGTAACAACCGTAAAATTTGTCCATTCCCGTTAGGTCGAGGTAGAATTCATCAATGCTTGCCTTTTCGACGATTGGTGCATTTTCCTCCATTATTTCGGTTACTTCATGTGATTTTTTGGAAAATAGTTCCATGTCTCCTTTGATTATTTTTGCCTGCGGACAAAGTTGCATTGCCATTCTGATAGGCATTGCAGAACGTACTCCGAAATAGCGCGCTTCATACGAACACGCAGCAACGACGCCTCTTTCGCCACCGCCGACTATAAGCGGAATGCCTTCCAGTTTTGAATTTTGCAACCTTGCGCAAGACACAAAAAAGGTGTCTAAATCCATATGTACGATTGCGCGTGTCATGATTTTTAAGATTTTAAATGAAAATTATTTTACAAAATTAGGATGGTTTATACCAAAAGTTTTTATATTTGTTGGTATAAATTATCCCATTAACACATGTCATTATTTTCCGACAACATCAGGCACCTGCGAATGAAGAGAGGTTTATCGCAGGAAAAATTTGCCGAAGAATTGCAGATCATGCGCGATAGATATCGAAAATATGATGACGGGACATCGGAACCGCCGTATGAGATTTTGCAGAAGATCTCGCTTTACCATCGTGTCAGTATTGATATTTTATTGTCGGTTGACGTTCGCAAGATCAATATGGAGGATTTGCTGAAACTCGACGGGAACCGGTTGTTGCTTCCAATCATGGTTGATCGAAATGGTGACAATTTAGTGGAATTGGTTCCGTATAAAGCGCGTGCGGGTTATGCCATCGGATTGGGAGATCCGAAATACATCGAAGAGCTGCCACAGTTTTATATGCCATTTCTTGGTTCGGGGAAACATCGCGTATTTCCGGTTGAAGGCGATTCGATGCCACCGCATGAAGATGGATCTTATATTGTGACGCGTTATGTCGAAAAATTGGGCGAAGTCGTCGATGGGAAGACTTACATTGTGATTACGCGAGATGACGGAATCGTATACAAACGTTTGAACAAGAATGGGAAGAATGCGTTGGTACTGGAATCGGATAATGCGTTTTATAGCCCGTATACCGTTAAGGCATCGGATATTTTAGAAATATGGGAGTTCGAGTACAGCATTGGAAAAACAGATCGAAAGCCAGATTTGCCGGATGACAACAGCTTGGAAGGAGTTATTCGAAAAATGCAGTTGGACATGATGGAAATCAAAGCACGGATTTCCTAGTTTTCGAACCATTAAGAGCATTAATTTCCCGGAATTAATAACGTTGTTAAACCATTTAAGAGGACGAAGAACATTAAGAGCAGCTTATTGCTTGTCTGCTTTATGAACTTAACTTAAGGTTTAATATCTTTTAGTACTTTCTTACTGAGTTTCGCCTTTACCAATCTATAAGAAGTTTCGATGTGCCTTTGAAGATCGGCTGGGGGAACTTTCTCAAGATCGACTACAGTCACCCAATGATGTTGGGCAAAATAGGGTGCAGGCTTGAAGTACATCTGTGCAGACAATTCCTCAAAATCCTCGGTCGGAACTTTAAAAGCAGCCGATGGTGGATACGATTCCAAGTCATATATGCAGAACATTTTGCGTCCGACCATAAAAGCAAGATCACTTTTCCACTTGATTTCCTTTTCTACATTTGGTAGGCTTTCGCAGATTTTCCCGATCGTTTCGACATTCATATTCTTTTGTAGTTACGTATTTACGTGGTTTCGGATAATCTGCTGTTCGGCCCGGCCTCTTCGGATTTGCCATTTTCGATAAAAATCCGATTTTGCCGCAATCTTTTCATTGACAGAATTGATCTGGATCATTATCTGCAACAGCCTCGTATAGTTTGAAACAGGTAATTTCAAGACAGCGCATGAACGTTTACCTATCAGGTGATAATTGAACGCGAGGTTCACTTTTTGGATGAATCTTTTCTGGTATAACTTCGGTGGCCATTTCGTATGCAACGGCTCTTCATATAAAGCGTGTGCCAGAAGCAGTGAATCGGCATCAGCTTCGGGTTGCGTCTTGCTCCACAAGTACAAATTTTCGATGGCATTCAAATCATCGTTGGGCATAATCTCAGCTGGAATTCCAATCAGGTAACCGATGTACTTCCACAGATGATAGACCGCTTTTGATTCTTGTTCGCTGATTATAAAGCCAAGTTTTTTCAATCCTTCCATATATACAAGTGAAAATCCAAGGTAGGTGGCGACCATGTCCCAATGATTGAGTGGTTCCGCCTGTTCGTCGAGGTGCCAATCGAGTTTTTGTTTAATCATCCCTCTGGAATAGGCATGCACAAGGCGCGTCCGAAGGCAATAGATAAAACCGTCGTTGCCTTGCTGCAGCGCATTTTCTCCTGTAACGGCAAACCAAAAATTCGTTGTGTCGGCGATGCGTTTGACAGCACCTGAATGTAACGCGCCGGTTGCGATAAGCGGTTTGTTGATGGCAGCCGATTGGTAGCCGAGCATCAGGCTGTAGTTGCGAAGGACGATGAGTCCCGATTTTCCGGAGCGGTTGCAGAATTCGCGCCCAAGGCTAAGTAAAGTTGGATCAACCCATTTTGGAATAATTGACATTTCCTGAATTAAAACCCGTACGCTTTCAGGAGCAGAATGAAGTGAGGTCTTTCCAATCGCATAATTGGTGAGCTGCTGCAATGCTTGTGGAAACGGCGATCCGATGAAACAATCTGCAATCACATCATCAGCGACATCATCTTTTTGAAAAAGCAACGGAACCTTTTCATATGCTTTCTCTATTATAGGAATCTCACCCAGTTTTAAAAGCAGCATTTTGCCATCTTCATAGTGCCAAAAATCGGAAAATGCGTCGGTATTTATCTTGAAACGAAGCGGCGGAGTCATGTGGTAGTTTGTGAGAATACAAGGTAATCAATAACAATGGCAATTCCAATATCATAGCAACAACAATAACAATATCAATGGCACCCGAACCCGCAAGGCGAACGGAGTGAAGCAATATCAATATCAATATCAATAACAATGTCAAGAGCAATACTACTTAGGAGCATCAGTTCGCCCTAAACCTAAACCTAAACCTAAACCTAAACCTAAACCTTAAGCCATATGCCCTAAATCATTGAAATCCCCATCTTGATATCAGCTCGATCGTAAAGTCCGTGTTCCAATGGTAATTCTACAAAACCGATTTTTCTGTACAGATTTATTGCTGTTGTTAATTTTGTGTTGGAGTACAGGATAACTTCATTGGCATTGAGGTCGGCTGCCTTTTTAAGCGCTGCTTCACAAAGGATCCTGCCGGCACCTATTCCGCGGAAGCGCTCATCAACAGCCATTTTAGTGAGTTCGAAAACGCCTTTCCTAACATACGCCAAGGCAACAGTTCCGATTACTTTCTCTTCAAAAAGGGCAAATAGTATAACGCCACCTTTATTCAGGATTGCCTCTTGAGGATTTTCAAGCACATAATAATCGACAGGTTCCATAATAAAATGTTCTTGGATCCAGGCTTTATTCAGTTGCTCAAAAAAGGTTGCGTATTCAGGTTTGTAAGGAACAATTTGGACGTGTGAACCCATAATATTTATTAAAGCGGCAAAGATAAGTTGCGCTTTCTAAAGAGCATAATAGTAAATCAGGAAAATTAATTTCCAAAATTATATACTTTTTGTTTTGCAGTTCAAATTGTTTTGATAACTTTGAATTACAAAGTACTTTAGATTAATATAAGTATAAAAGCTAAAAAATAATCATTATGACACACAGTAACAATTTACCGGCACACGAAATGAACTCAGGTTCGTTAGTGAAAAGAGCTGCGACAGGCGCAGGCATTGGATTACTATTAATTGGTGTATTTCTTTTCGGAGTGCACGATCCCAACCCGGAATGGGGCAGGTATTGGATGATCCGGCCAATGGTGATTGTTCCACTCGCAGGTGCAACCGGAGGCGCGTTCTTTCATTTAATGTTGGAGCGGTTTCGGGGTTCAGGCAGAATTTTCGCAATTATAGTAAGCTGTATCGTGTTCATCATCGGGTTGTGGATGGGATTTGTACTCGGGCTGGATGGAACATTATGGGATTAATATAAACACGGGGCTTAACCAACTTTAACATGAGTATTCTCTCCAAATTTGATCGGCTGCATCGGGAAGTGAAACAAAACAGGTGGCACCGATATTTTGCCATTTTCATCCGCGTCGGACTCGCATGGGGCTTTCTTCCGTCGGGTTTTACCAAAGTCATCGGCGAAAGGTTTACCTCGTTGTCAATTAAGCATCCAATGGGAAATTATCTCGAAGCATTGAGTTACACAGGTTACTACTATACGTTTATCGGTATCGCACAAATGACTGCGGCGGTGCTGCTTTTGATTCCACGGACCGCAACTTTGGGAGCGATGCTTTATTTTCCGATAATCCTGAACATCTGCATCCTGTCGCTTGCCGTCGGTTTTGAAGGTTCACTGGTTACTTCGCCTTTAATGGTGTTTGCAAATTTATATCTGTTGTGTTGGGATTATGATAAACTTAAACACGTGCTCCCGATCCGGGGCGAAGTTCAGAATGATGTACCGCACAAAGCCGCGAATTCTACTAAATTTCCGATAAGATTCTTTACCGCAGTTGGCATCACGGTTGTTGTTGTAGTGCTGACACTCCGATCGGTTTACACAATTATGCCGCGTAATACCATATCAGATTGCAATCTCCAATGTGAAGATGGTGCTGACGCACAGGTGTGCGAAGATTTTTGTGACTGCATTCATTTGGAAGGGAAGACTTTTGATTATTGTTCGGATCAGTACAAGCGTAAGATAAAAGAATAACAATAGCAATTGCGATGGCAATAGCACACGAGCCGCAGGCCTTTCTAATTAGATGGAGACTGCCGTGGACAAGCATTCAAAGCGAAGCTAATTATAACAATAGCATAATGGAGACGGGATATTTTGTTGAAAGAAACTCGATCGTCAGGCAGATATGGGGAAATGGCGACACCATCTTATTCATATTTGCGGGCGCGGCAGCCGAGTTCGCACTCAATAAGGCAGTCGACTGGCTGTACTTTACAGGAAAACTTCCGGCAGATCCGCTCGGGCGACTCTTCTCAACCGTTTCATACGCGAGAAAAATAGTGTTTTCCGAAAAACAAGATGCGTTGCGTGCTATCGAGACTATTGCGTCAATCCATTCGGCAGTCGAATCGAAACGTGGCGCCCTAATTCCTGACTGGGCATATCGCGATGTGCTTTTTATGCTGATTGATTATTCCATCAGGTCGTATGAGCTGTTGGAGCGCAAATTGGCTTTCGCTGAAAAACAGGAGGTGTTTGATGTGTTTTACAGAATTGGGATCGGAATGGGATTAACGGGATTGCCGCAATCGTTCACCGAATTCGAAAAAATGCGGGCAGAGCATCTGCAGGAAAATATGCAGTACAGCCGGTTTACAAAGGACTTGTTCCGGCAATATCGCAAACATCTTGGCGGGGCACGCTATCGAATTTTGTTGGAATCACAGAAGCTTGTCGTACCTACAAATGTGCGTGAATTGCTTGGATTTGGAAGAATTTCCATATTCAAACCCCTGATCGGAATGTATAAATTCAGCAGAAAATTAAAAGCTGACTGGTTGCTGAAGGAGTTGATTCTGCCGGCTAAGTATAAAGATGAGATCAAGTCGTTGGATCGGGAGCCGAGAGGAAGTCCTCAGTCGCAGTCTCAGTCTCAGTCGCAGTCGCAGTAATCAGTCGCAGTAATCAGTTTAAGGGACCATCTTATATCAATATAAATAATTACAAGTGATGAAAATAGGTAGTGAACGCAGGTTGAAAAAAAGAATAAGGAACCAGATCGTATTCTTCGTGATTGCTTTGAGCATCAGCGGAATTACCGCATTTCCGATTGAAAGTCAACTGGCTGTTGTTTATGAGAATATTGCTCTTGTCCCGGCTTCTCTGCAAGCATGGATGAGCAAGGTTTATTTTGCGGTTAAGGAAACCAACGCAAATTATCCGTACCTAAGTTACGGAACCGACTGGCTGGCTTTTGCACATCTGGTGATCGCAGTCGCTTTTATTGGTCCGCTGCGAGATCCGGTACGCAATATTTGGGTAATCCAATTCGGGATGATTGCCTGCATCATGGTTTTTCCATTGGCATTTATTGCCGGATCAATACGCGGAATCCCGTTGTATTGGCAACTTATTGATTGTTCGTTTGGCGTTTTTGGTTTTGCTCTTTTATACTATTGCTATCAGAGTATTTTAAATTTGGAAAAAATGCAGAATAAGCTCATCTGTTGATTAGGCAATAATCCAACAATTGTTGATCTGGACGATGTTCCTGCTTCAGAATGGTTATCTTGCAGTCAAATCACAACGACTATGAAAACCAAAGTATTTACACTGCTTGCAATATCAATAATCTTTGTTGCTTGTAACGATAAAAAAGCCGAAACCGTTACTGCCACAACTGACTCTATTCCGGCACAGAAAACATCCCCTGCAGCAAATGAAGTTACGGCAAAGTTATTTTCATGCCCGATGCATCCGGAAGTTACCGGGAACAAAGGTGACATCTGTCCGAAATGCGAAATGAAATTGACCGAGCCGGTTGCTTCAGGCAATACTGCGGAGTAAAACCCGTCAATGAAACTCTTTATTAAAAACATGGTTTGCAACCGCTGCAAAACTGTCGTAAGGTCGGAGCTTGAAAACTTCGGCCTCAAGCCGCTTGTGGTAGAGCTCGGAGATGTTCAAATTGCTGAAATGCTTGATAAACCGGAACTGGATCGATTGAACAACCAATTGCAGCAACACGGTTTTGAAATTATCGATGACCGCAAAAGCCGCATGATTGAGAAAATTAAGAACCTAATTATCGAGTTGGTCCATTCAAAAGACAATGTGCTTAAATCCAATCTATCAGAGTACCTTGCACACGAAATAGGCCACGACTACAGCTACATCAGCAGTTTATTTTCGCAGCAGGAATCCATTACCATTGAGCAGTTCTACATTCTGCAGAAAATTGAACGCGTAAAAGAATTGCTCGTTTATGACGAGATGAACCTCAACGAGATTGCGTCACTTTTAAATTATAGCAGCGCGTCGCACCTGACCAAGCAGTTCAAGAAAATAACCGGGCTCACACCAACCTTTTTTAAGCAGCTTAAAGAGCAAAAACGCAATCCGCTCGATCAGCTATAAATCTTGCAGATAGATTCAATAATTGTACAATTCGGAAGGCATTAAAATCAGGAACTTTGTCGGGTACTAATAATTTATATTATGAAGCATACCTATCAACTAACCGGGATGACCTGTTCCGGATGTGAAGCCGCAGTAAAATCGAAATTACTTTCCATTCCTGAAGTTTCCGAAGCCGAAGTCTCAAAAGAGAATCAGACGGCTGTAATTACAATGTCTGAACATGTTCCGGCCGATATTCTTCAAACCGCTCTTGGCGGACCACAAAGCAAATATCAAATTGCACCTGAAGGACATCATAAAAGTCCTGTTTCTGAAGATCATCAGCATCACACAACAAAAACGGCTTCCACGCCTGACAGCTCGCCGGGTATCTATTATTGCCCGATGCATTGCGAAGGCGAAAAAGTGTACAATAAGCCGGGAAGCTGTCCCGTATGCGGAATGAACCTGGAGAAAGTGCCGACACTTCAGCCAAAACCATTGCCGTATACTTGTCCGATGCATCCTGAAGTCTTAAAAGACGCTCCCGGTGCGTGTCCGATCTGCGGAATGGACCTCGTCCCGATGCAGCGTAATGAAGAAGATGACGATAACTATCGACAATTGGGAAAGAAGTTTATGATTGCTGTCGGATTTACAATACCAGTATTCCTCATTGCGATGATCGTTATGATTCCGAACAATCCGCTGATGCACATTCAACCGATGCAAACGTGGAAGTGGATCGAGCTCATCCTTACTATCCCGGTTGTTGTGGTAACGTGGATGTTCTTCGAGCGCGCATGGAAATCGGTAGTCACCAGAAAATTAAATATGTTTACGCTGATCGGATTAGGTACAGGCGTGGCGCTTACTTTCAGTATCATCGCATTGCTTTTTCCCGACATTTTTCCGGCACAGTTCAAAGATGGTATGGGAGCCGTCCATGTATACTTCGAAGCGGCAGCCGTAATTTTGACACTGGTTCTTCTGGGCCAACTTCTCGAAGCCCGAGCCCATGGAAGAACAAACACCGCCATCAAAGAACTGATAAAACTTGTTCCAGCGACAGCAAATATTGTTGTTAATGGTGTCGAAAATGTTATAGCTGTTGATGAAATCAAAAAACGCGATCTTTTGCGTGTTAAACCAGGCGACAGAATTCCTGTTGACGGTAAATTAACCGAAGGTGAAGCCAATATCGATGAGTCGATGATTACCGGCGAGCCTATGCCGGTCGGGAAAAAGGCCGGCGACCAACTGACTGCCGGAACTATTAACGGAACAACATCGTTCGTAATGACGGCGGAGAAAGTTGGTGCCGAAACCTTGCTTTCGCAGATAATAAAAATGGTAAATGATGCGAGTCGGTCCCGTGCGCCCATCCAAAAAATGGTAGATCGCGTTGCGGGTTATTTTGTCCCGATCGTCATCGCAATTTCAGTTATAACGTTTATCGCATGGCTGATCCTTGGTAGCGAGTCCAATATCGTTTTCGCACTCACAAATGCCATTGCAGTTCTAATTATCGCTTGTCCGTGTGCCCTTGGCCTTGCGACTCCAATGTCAATCATGGTTGGTGTTGGGCGCGGAGCACAAAATGGCGTACTCATAAAAAACGCGGAGGCACTCGAACGCCTGAACAAAATCGACACGCTCATTATTGATAAAACCGGAACAATCACGGAAGGAAAACCATCAGTTGGTGAATTGGTAACAGAACAAAATTTCTACGAAGCCGACGTCCTTCCAATGATCGCATCGTTGAACCAACACAGCGAGCATCCGCTGGCGCAGGCGATTGTGAACTATGGCAGAGAAAAAGGAGTTAAAATTTTTGATGTATCCAATTTTAATTCGGTTACAGGAAAAGGGGTTGTAGGTGTGATATCAGGTAAAAGAATTGCGCTTGGCAATAAGAAACTTCTCGATCACGAAAACGTGGTAATTTCTGAGGCAATCCTGGGGAAAGCCCTTGCTCAGCAACAAGCAGGCAAGACGGTTTCTTATATAGCAATAGACGGCATGGCCGCAGGATTTATTACAATCACCGACAAAATTAAAGCAACAAGCAAAGCAGCGATCAGAGAATTGTTGGTTAACAAGATCTCAGTAATTATGCTAACAGGCGACAACTCAAACACTGCAAAAGCGGTTGCGGCCGAATTGAACCTGACCGATTTCAAAGCAGATTTCCTGCCGGAAGATAAACTCAATGAAATCAAAAGACTGCAACAGCAAGGTAAAATTGTGGCGATGGCGGGCGACGGAATCAACGATGCTCCGGCACTTGCACAGGCAAACGTTGGTATTGCAATGGGAACCGGAACTGATGTCGCGATTGAAAGCGCATCCATAACATTGGTAAAAGGTGATTTGCAAGGCATTGTGAAAGCAATCTCGTTGAGCAAAAAGGTGATGATAAATATCAAGCAGAACCTGTTTTTTGCGTTTATCTACAACATTATCGGAATACCGATAGCTGCCGGAATACTTTATCCGATGTTCGGGATCCTGCTTTCGCCGATGATAGCCGGTGCGGCAATGAGTGTGAGTTCGGTATCGGTTATTCTGAATTCACTTCGATTGAGGAGTAATAAATTATAATGCAATGAAACATATATTTTTGATTTTTTTATTTTCCATAGGTATAAGTAACGCATACGGTCAACACCAACAACATGCGCATGAAAGCACTGCAGGAAGCATCGCTTTTCAGCAAGACCTTTATGTTTGTCCGATGCATCCTGAAGTGCGGTCACCAAAGCCAGGCAACTGTTCAAAGTGCGGAATGAAACTGGTGAAACAGCAGGTCAAAGCGGTGAAAAAGCCCACGCCCAAAGCTGCGAAACCAGCTCCTAAAACTCCACCAAAACCTAAAGCGCAACCTGCTGCAGAACCGATATTGGAAAAAAAGCAGGAAGCAAAAGCAGCACTTTCTGAAGCAACGGTAGAAAAAGCCGGCAGAACTCCTGAAAAACCAGGAGTCACATATACGCCCAAACGAGTTCGCTATGACCTGTTTGTTCGTGATACTGTTGTAAACTATAGTGGAAAGAAACGAATGGCAATCGCAATCAACGGATCGATTCCGGCGCCAACACTGACATTTACCGAAGGTGATACTGCTGAAATCCACGTCCACAACATGATGGAAAAGGAGACCTCGATTCACTGGCATGGCGTGTTCCTACCGAATCATTATGACGGGGTTCCGTATCTGACGCAAATGC
Organism: Flavobacterium sp.; assembly: GCA_036388535.1. GTDB lineage: Bacteria > Bacteroidota > Bacteroidia > Flavobacteriales > Flavobacteriaceae > Flavobacterium. The sequence continues at coordinate 26,723 of DASVRQ010000042.1, forward strand.
CGATTGCCTCAAGATCGACGTTCATTTATAAATTCAAAGTAATTCAAAATGGAACCTATTGGTATCACAGTCATACAGGCCTTCAGGAACAAAGCGGAATGTATGGTGCGCTTATATTCAACAAACCCAACGAACCTGAAATTCCTGCTATTCCGGTTGTGTTAAGCGAGTGGTCGGATATAAATCCGGAGGAAATCCACAGGATGTTGCACACTGCCAACGACTGGCCCGGCATTAAGAAAAATACGGTGCAAAGCTACGGGGAAGCAATTAACGCAGGCCACTTTAAAACAAAGGTCAATAATGAGTGGAAGCGTATGAATGCGATGGACGTGAGCGATGTCGCTTATGACGCGTTTCTGGTGAATGGTGCAACGGAAAAACAATACCCCAAATTTAAATCTGGCGATAAAGTCAAACTACGTATTGTAAATGGCGGTGCATCATCCTATTTCTGGCTTACCTATGCGGGCGGAAAAATTACTGTTGTTGCAAATGATGGTAACGATGTCGAGCCGGTTGACGTAGACCGATTGATAATTGCCACTGCAGAAACCTACGATGTGATAGTAACAATTCCTGAAGATATGAGCTACGAATTTTTAGTAACTCCTGAAGACAGGACCAAATCGGCATCTTTGTGGCTCGGAAGCGGAATGAAGATGCCTGCTCAAAAGTTGCCGCGGTTAAAATATTTTGCCGGAATGAAAATGATGAATGAGATGATGGACATGAACGGCGACATGAAACCTATGGGAATGGTGATGAGCAACCAGACGATGGATATGAACTCGGTCATGTATCCTGAAATTACAGGTGCTGAAGATCCTGACGGTCAACAAGCCGTGGCAAATGTAACAGATGGGAACGAAGGCCATGACATGGCAACGATGGCTTTCGCCGATAAAGAGATTGTAACGCTCAATTATGGTATGCTTCGCGCGCCGGAAAAAACCACGCTACCCGATAAACCTTTTCGGGAACTTCGGTTTGAATTAACAGGAAATATGAACCGATATGTGTGGACATTGGATAACAAAACGGTATCGGAATCTGATAAAATATTAATCAAAAAAGGCGAAAACATCCGCATTACGATGTATAACAATTCGATGATGCGGCATCCGATGCACTTGCACGGTCATGATTTTCGGGTGATTAATGGGCAAGGCGATTATGCGCCTATGAAAAATACGATTGATATCATGCCAATGGAAACCGATACCATCGAATTTGCCGCAACCGAATCAGGCGATTGGTTTTTTCATTGTCATATCTTATATCATATGATGAGCGGAATGGGTCGGATCTTCTCTTATGAAGAGTCACCGCCAAATCCTTTTATAGCTGATCCGCACGCGGCATACAGAACACTAATGTCGGATGACCGACAGTTCCATTTAATGTTTGAAAATGATTTTGCCACAAATGGTAATGATGGGATGGCTATGTATGCCAACACGAGATGGCAGCTCTCATCGGAATGGCGACTTGGTTATAACGATATGCACGGTTACGAACTCGAAACGCATATTGGGCGATACTTTGGCCAGAACCAGTGGCTGATGCCTTTTATCGGATTTGATTGGCGCTATCGCAAGATGGGAAAGGACGAACATGAGGAAAACCTGTTCGGACAAACGAACTCGAAAGACAGACGCGCAGCGTTTTCAGTTGGTGTTGAATATTTATTGCCGATGTTGATCAAAGCCAGTGCAGAAGTTTACACTGATGGAAATGTGAGATTGTCACTGCGACGGGAAGACATACCGCTTACAAGGCATTTGCGGATGAATCTGATGGTCAATTCGGATAGGGAATATATGGCCGGCTTCAGGTACGCGCTCGGGCAATATTTTTCTCCATCTGTCCACTATGACAGCGACATGGGAATTGGAGCAGGTGTGACATTTACGTATTAGCTATTGACTTTGTTCCTGTATTGAGCTGTTCATTCTCCAGATAATCGGCATATTTCAAGCTAGAATACTTCGCCTGCTCTCTAAAACGTTTAACTCAAAATTAAAGTACGCAGTACAGTAAATGAGGGGATCATTTATCCTCTGCGTCTCTGTGGAACAACACTGTAAGGAAGAATAATAACTGATAAGGATCAGATAATAAAAGGGTTATGTTTTGAATGTTCTTTTCGGTATCTTCGTTAACGTCGAAAACCACAGTTATGAATAAAAAATTACTATTACTTGTCATTCTGTTTACACTCAATGCCTTTTCCCAATCTGGTGAAATCGATTCTTCGTTTGGAATAGACGGGAAAGTTACAACGGGTTTCGGGTCAAACACTAATGTGGCAAGGTGCGTCGCATTCCAGCCTGATGGTAAATTTATCGTTGGTGGTGATTATGTCAGCAGCCGGGGCGACAATGATTTTGCCTTAGCGCGGTATAACAATGACGGGACGTTAGATACGACATTTGGCGTTGGAGGAAAAGTCGCAACCAATTTCCTGGAAATTAACCACGTCACAAATTCAATTCTTTCTTTGCACGTTTTGCCGAACGGCAAAATAATGGCTTTTGGTAGTGCGTCAGTAGCATTTACGCCAGAAATTGCGGTAGTGAGGTATAATCAAAATGGCACGGTTGATACAACTTTTGGCAACAACGGCAAACTTATCAGTCTGTTGACACCAATGGATTACTACGGTACAAAACTGGTTTTTCAGACCGACGGAAAATTTGTCATTGCAGGCACCAAATTTTATAATTCTGATCCTAGTTATTATATCGGAATGGAGCGCTATACTGAAGATGGAGCTTTGGATATGACCTACGGAACAAACGGACAAACGGTTACTTCATATGGAACCGGTAAAAGTTACCCTTCTACAATGCTAATGCAGGCCGACGGAAAAATGGTTGTAGCAGGAAGGTACATTCAGAATAATATTCCAATTTTTGCTGTTATGCGATTTACGGTCAATGGCACGCTCGACACGAGTTTCAGTGGCGATGGCAAAGTGACCACGACATTTGGTGCGGGCGCTTCCGGAGAAGGCATGCACGTATCGGTAAATGAAAATGGTAAAATAATTCTCGTGGGAAATGTGATTAATCAAACCTCGAGAAACATCGGAGTTGTTCAATACAACGCCGATGGCAGTTTGGATACAACGTTTGATGGCGACGGCAAAGCGCTGACTCCTTTTGATCTCGAAGGTGACTATTCACTAGTAAATTCAATGACGCGACAGCCTGACGGAAAGTTCCTGGTAGTTTGCGATGTGTCGAACTATATGTTAACAACTACAGATTTTGTAATCAGGAGGTATAATAGTGATACGTCGGCTGATACGGGTTTCGGTACTGATGGGGAAGTTGCGACCACATTTGATACAGGCCTCAATGAGGCTCAGTCCGCTGCGATTGCGCCTGACGGGAAAATAGTTGTTGTTGGGAGATCAGTGCCTTTACTATATGGTCATGTCGATTTCGCAGTCACGCGCTATAGCAGCAATGGCGCTCCGGATCTAACCTTGGACGGAGACGGAGAACTGACCACTGCTTTTGAAAAAGGAAATGACCGCATGAAGAAATTGCTTGTACTGCCGAACGACAAAATTCTTGCAGTAGGGATTTCTGATCACAGAAACGCAAATAATTCCACCGCAAGTAATATAATCCTGTCCAGGTACAATAGTGATGGAAGCCTGGACGCATCATTTGGAAACGCAGGAAAAATTGTATCCCTGCTCGGAGGACAGTTAAATACGGTTTCAACGGCAGCTTTACAGTCAGACGGAAAAATAGTAGTTGGAAATATGTTTTATAATTTTGGTGATGTCAGCAATTCTTATGAAATTATCAGATACAATGCCGATGGAAGTTTAGATAATACATTCGGGACAAACGGAAAACAGCCCATTGCATATTACGCTGAATCAATAGCTTTCCAGCCCGATGGAAAGATTATTGTTGGCGGAAACGCGAATGTCAATGCATCTGCCAGCGGATATGCCATAGCCCGTTACAATAGCAATGGCGCTCCCGATACAAGCTATGACGGCGACGGTTCGACATTGCTTTCTTTTAGTGCTACTAGTTTTGGAAGAGCAACGGTCATGCTTCAGAGCGATAACAAAATCGTTTTATCGGGAACAACATTGTCCTCCGATGAGCAAACCATTCAGTTCGCTACCGCGAGGTATAATATAAATGGCAGCCTTGATAGTTCATTTGGAGAAAACGGAATAGTTAAGACGTCGATCGGTAATGTTGCGTATGCCTACGCAGGATTTATTCAACCAAGTGGTAAAATTATAATAGCGGGAAAAACGTTCAACCAATTTGGCGGTCCAGAATTTTCGTCGATCCGATATAATTCTGACGGATCAGTTGATATAACATATGGCACAAATGGCATTTCGTCCGGAGGTTTGTGGGCAGACTACAAAGACATCAACACAGTTTTTCTTCAACCTGATGGCAAACTTATGGCCGTGCTTACCTTGCAAAACGGCATCCCGGGCAATTATGATTTTAACCTGAGGAGGTTCAATCCTGACGGAACTGCGGACGTTGCTTTTGGCGGTTCAAATGGTGTCCTAACATCATTTTACGGCGGTTATGACGAAGCTTTTTCTGTTGGGTTGCAGTCGGATAATAAGGTCGTGATTGGCGGCACAACACATAACAGTATCAATTATGATTTCGCACTCACCCGCTACAATAACGTAATTCTGGGAGTCGAGGACAATGCAGTTGATCCTTCAACAGTGATTTTGTATCCAAATCCGGTGCGAGAGACCTTGCATATGAAAATAGGAGACGCATCGGGCTTAGAAATAACGGGATACTGCATTTACACACTGTTAGGACAATTGGTCGGCACGGGTTCAAACAATGAACAAGAAGCAGACACATCGAATTTAAATCGTGGAATTTACGCCATTGTCATCAACACCAATAATGGAAATTTATACAGGAAGTTCGTGAAGGATTAAAACACACTTAAAACCACCTGATACTAAGCGAATGTGAATTTTGCCTAATTTGTTGATTGTAAGATAGGGCTTTTGAATTTCGGGATACATATACAAAACTGTGCCTGGTTTCTATTGATTTCCCGGCGTCTCGCCAGTCTTTGCACCTCGCTGTATGAAATACAATTGCAAGTAGCTCTATGGCCCATCTCCAAATAATTGCCTTAGTACAATAACAGCAAAATTTTATTTACATTTAAAAAAAAACTACAATAATGCTCCGAAGTTCGCTGCTGATCATTTTTTGCATTTTCACAAGTACAGAGAGTTTTCCTCAGGAGCGGAATACAGTGCAGAAATTACAAAATGAACTGCGGGATTATAATGCTGACGATACGGGACGAGCCCCTACAATAAAAGACTCTGCCAAGGTTAATATCCTCATTGATCTCGCGAATGAAATAAATTTATATAATTCGGAGCAGGCGATGCTATATCTGCAGCAATCCGTAGCGCTTGCTCATAAAATTAAATACAGACGACGGGTTGGTGTTGCTTATAACCTCATGGGATCCATCAATGATTCGAACAGCGACTACAAAAATGCACTTCATTATTATCATCTCGCGCAGCAGCAATACCGTGAGATCGGCAACAGGATCGGTGAAGTAGATACATATTTCAACATTGGTGTAGTTTACGGAAAACAGGCTAATTATCCGGAAGCATTAAAGCACATGCTCAAAGGCCTTGAAATGGCAAAGGCTGAAAACGATGAGCAGGGAATAATCAGTGGCTTCAACAACATTGGCGTATTCTATATCGAGCAGGGAAAGTACGATGATGCTCTAGGAAGCTTTCTGAACGCACTTGAATTACTAAAAAAACACGATCAACTATCTTACATAGAGGTTATAAGCCAAAATATAGGCGACATTTATTTATTGAAAAACAACTATCCAAAGGCGCTGCAGTATTATGAAGATGGTTTGAAATTGTCGGAACGTGCTAAAAATCTGCAAGCTGAATCGAATAATTACCATGGGATAGGCCGAGTGTATCTGCAGCAGAAAAAGTTCGACAAAGCTATTATAAATTTAGAAAAGGCGCTAAAAATTAGAACCGGCATCAATAGCACGTATGGTATTGCAGATTCATATATAACTATAGGTGAGGTATATTTGGCTGCAGCAGAATTTACGGAAGCAGATAAAAATCTGCGAAAAGGGCTTCAACTTGTAAAAAAATCGGGCGAACTAGAGCTCGCACAAAGAGCCTATCAATATCTTGCGGAAGTCCACAAATCACTAGGCAACTATCGTTTGGCGTATGAATACCAGACCTTCTTCAAACAGACGACCGACTCCATCTTTAATATCGAAAAAGATAAGAAGCTAACGGAACTGCAGATGAATTACGAGTTCGACAAGAAACAAGCTGATCTAAAAGCCATTCAAAAAGAAAAAGATACTGCCAACTTGCAGGCGGCGAACAAACAACGCAATATCAGTTTTTTGATTGTTGCTGCGCTGCTAATTGTTAGCGCAGTCGCATTTTCGATCAACCGGAACTTGAATAAGAACAAGCTGCAAAAAAAGCTGATCGAAGAGCAAAACGGTCAGATTCAGATGTCACTTTTGGAGAAAGAAACGTTGCTGCGCGAAATTCACCATCGCGTGAAAAATAACTTGCAGATCATATCGAGCCTTCTGAACATACAATCCGAAGATATTCAGGATACGAAAGTGTTGCTGTCGATCCAGGAAGGGCAATCGAGGGTAGAAGCAATGAGCCTGATCCACCAGAACCTTTACCAGTCGGAGCATCTTACGCATGTTGATATTGAGAATTACATTAAAGAGCTTGTGCAGTATCTGGTCAAAATGTATCATGGCAAGGAGCAAAATATCGATATTGCTATTTTCACCAACGGACTGCGTTTCGACGTCGATACTGCAATTCCGATGGGACTGATTGTCAATGAACTCGTTTCGAATGCATTCAAATATGCATTTGATACACATACAACGGGCAGATTGGAAATCAATATCCACGCAATAAACGAATTTGAGTACGAACTTATAGTGAGCAATAACGGAACGCCGCTGCCCGCTGATTTTGATCTTCACAGATCAAAGTCGCTCGGACTAAAACTTGTTTCGATGTTGAGCAGGCAACTCCGCGGCAGCTTTACCGTTTCATGTACTGGCGGAATTACCGCTTTCAGGGTGATTTTCAAGGATGTCAAAGCTTGGCAGGCCCTAAATTAAATCCTATATTTGGATTCTACAAAGTATTATGGTTAGCATCCTGGTTGTTGAAGACGAACTTATCATTTCGCATGACATGTGCAGCATGCTCATTAAAATGGGATATGACGTTATTGGGGATGCAATGGATTACGATGAGGCAATTTCACTCCTTGAAAAGCAGACTCCCGATTTGATCCTGCTGGACATCAACCTTAACGGAAGGCGTGACGGTATCGACCTGGCGACCGAGATCAATCGGCGTTTTCAGATTCCGTTCATATTTACAACATCGCATTCAGACCCGGCAACATTACAACGTGCGCGAGAAACCAATCCAGTGAATTATCTGGTAAAGCCGTTCAAGCAGGAACAACTTTATACTGCAATTGAGATGGGGTTGAGCAACGCAGGCGAAAAGGATCGATCTAAAGAAAGTGCTGAAAGTGACGGCCCGATCCTGATCAAAGGCGTTTTGTTCATCAAAGATAAATTTGCTTACACAAAATTGGTTGTCGCGGATATAAAGTGGATAAAATCGGATGGCAATTACCTTGAGATTTATACGTCCGACGCAAAGCCGGCACTGATCCGTGCATCGATGTCGAATATATTGGAAAGGCTTCACAACGATTTTTTACGTTGCCACAAATCCTACATCATCAACCTTCAGCATTTAAACCGCATCGAAGCTAGCCACGTCATAATCGGAACTGAAAAGATCCCGATCTCCAAAATCTACAGCGACGAACTGTTCCGCCGTCTTAACATTCTTTAAACATTTTTATTTTTGGTCACTCAGAATCGTGCGTTCACATCACGTGCGCAGCCGTACATCACATAAATTCTCGTTTTGAACCGATATTAATTTTATTTGCACGATGCTTATCATGCCCCTATTTTAATGCCTTCTTATGAGAAAATTCTACACGTTTCTATTTGCAATTGCTTTTTTCACGATTTCAAGCGCTCAGGTGCAGATCGGAAGTTCCAACTATCCAACCCTGAAAAGTGCTGTCGACGCCATCAATAACGGATCGCACACCGGAACAATCACGGTTTCCATAACCGGCAATACGACAGAGACACAAGAAATTTACATTAATCCAAGCGGACTGAACGCAGCAAACTACAACTCGATAAAGGTATCTCCTTCGGGAGGCGCTGCCCGTACAATCTTACTGACAAATGATTCGGAAATAATATTTTTTGGATGCGAAAATGTAACTTTTGATGGTCTCAACACGCTAGGTAACAGTCTTACACTTGCCAGCGATTCGGGGTTTTCAACAACTGTAAGATTTCTTGGTGCATCCAATAACATGGTCACAAACTGCCGCGTTTTAGGCAGCGGAACAAATGGCGTCATTTTTTTTGACAGTACGCCTATCAAGAACAACAACAACAATTCGGTCATCGGTTGCGATGTTGGCCCTTACAATTCCAACCTTCCGCGTATCGGCATTCATATGAACGGGGCAAATGGCGCCATTACAAACGCGCTTATACGCGATAATAACATATATGACTATACTTCAACTATATATTCATCGGCTGGTGTTAAGGCAGGAACACGTGTCAGAAGCTTTACAATCGAAAACAATCGATTTTATCAGACAGCTGTTCGGCTAGTCGCAAATAATATTGCGATCAGTGCAGTTAATGATGAGGATATCAATGGCCTGGACAGGTTTATTACAGGTAACGTCATCGGTGGCGCAAATAGTGCAGGAACCGGTATGTATGGCGTAATCGGCAACTTTACAGGGATCTTCCTGAACATGAGGGAAGAGGCGAGTACCTGTTACATCAACTACAATACCATCAAGAATATTTCGATTTCTGAATCCGCCAGCGGCGATGGGAGTTATGCGCATTTTTATGCCATTAATGTAAATAAAGGAAAATCGCAGATAAGGGGGAACCTAGTCGGAAGCATGGCAGGTACTGGTTCCATCTTGTATTCGTCGGTATCACCACTCCAAAAGAATATCTACGCTATCTACAAAATTTATAAGGGAGATACAGAAATATTGGAAAATAATATCGGCGGAATTACAGCTGTGTCCTCTGTGAATGCAAACTTGCGGATTTATGGTATTTATGTCGGCAACGGTGGCGATTACAGCAACCCAACAGTTTTGTGCAGCGGGAACACTGTTGGCGGACATGTTGCCAATTCAATCACAACCAATTCTACGGCAAGCGGTGCCGGTATAACAGGAATCTCTTATGACGAAATAAATGGCGACGTCCGCAACAATACAGTTCGAAACCTAACCGGTTATGGAGGCGATTTCTCAGAATTTTCTCCGTATGGCGTTGTTGGAATTCACTACAGAGAACGGCTTGGAGGCATCAATAACCGCATTTCGGATAATACGATTTCATATCTAGCAAACGCCAATACTACCGTCATGTCTACGGTTAGCGGAATATTTAACGACACGCGGGATGGCAATACGATTGAACGTAATTTTGTGCATTCACTAAATAGCCTGTCAACAAATCCCGCTTCCCATGTTGAAGGAATAGCGGCTGCTAATTCGGGTGCGGATATTATCAACAACATGATTGCTTTGGGCAGTTCTGTTACGCAGGGCATACGCATTGACGGAATCCGAACAAGTTACACTTACACCAGCAATCCTGGTTATCTCAACATATCCAATAATAGTATTTATATAGGTGGTTCACCAACGTCCGGTAACGGAAACACTTCCGCGTTCAATCATTCGCGTAACAGGTCCAATATGATCAACAGCAACATATTTGTCAATAACCGATCAAACAGCGGAAATGCATCGGGAGCAAACATAGCTATTAAGGTAGGACCCGGTAATGAAAATCCATACTTCAGGGCCAATGTTTACTACGGAACGGGAATTGGCTATATTTTGGGATATGTCTTTGATACTCCGAAAAGCACTTTGGCACAGTGGAATTCGTGGTCAAACCCAGCCTCGGATTACGGCTTTTCTGCCAATCCGAAATTTGTTGATCCAGCCGGTACAACGCCAAATCTGCATATCAATCCCACACTCGTGACGATAGTCGAAGGTAGGGCATTCCAGCCGCCGGTGGACGATTTTGATCAGCAGGTGCGCCTGAACCTAAACACTAGCGATATTGGTGCCGACGAAGGTAATTTTACGCAATTGACAGCGCCAGTCGTTCAGTCTCTTAATGTGCCATCGCCTTCCTGTACAGGCGCGGGCGGAATCACAGTTTCCGGCACATCGATGCTCGATGTGACCGAATTCAAAATAGGCAATACCGTTTTTCCTATCGACCAAATCATTGATGCAGGTGATGGCGTCGGGATATTGGTAGTATATCCAACGATGGCCGCATCAGGCGTGCTGACATTGACGAACCCGGCTGGAACCACCGTCGGAACTACAAATATTAACGTGTTCCAGACTCCGGTTATAACGCTGCAGCCACAAAACCGCACGATTTGTTCAACCCAGAGTACGACAATGTCGGTTACCGCAACGGGCGGAACATTGTACCAATGGAGACGAAATGGTGTAAATCTCACAAACAATGCCGTGTACAGCAATGTGACATCCGCAACTTTGAATTTTACCAATCCGCCACCAGCTGAGGCTGGCACATTCGATGTAGTGGTAACAGGTACTGGCGGAGTCTGTCCGGCTACGTCGGCGCTGGCAACACTGACTGTTGGCGGTCAACCATTGACACTCAAACCTTCGGGACCAACAACATTTTGCGGCGGCGGCTCAGTCACTTTAACTCCGACCGTTGCTTCACCTTCAAGGCAATTTGACGGTATTGACGACCACATCACTACTTTGGGAGCTTATGACGTCTATTCTCATATGACAATGGAATTTTGGATGAAAACAACAAATACAGCGCCAACGGGAATACAATGGCATTCGGGTAAAGGTATCGTTGAAGCGAAATATGATCAACAAAGTTTCGGCGCATCGCTGTTCGGAAACAAAGTAGCATTCGGAATGGATAGAATTGGCTCAGAAGGCGATCTTCTGCTTTTGTCTAATGCTGTAGTGAATACGGGCGAATGGATCCACGTAACGATTACAACAAATTCCCAGACGACGGAGGTCAAAATGTTTATAAATGGTGTCCTCGATGCCAGCGCGACTCCTGGAACATTCATGAATATCGCGCTGGGTGTCTATGAAGTTTATATTGGAACCAGCCCGTCCGGAAATACATTTTTTCAAGGTGGAATCGATAATGTCCGCTTATGGAACAGGATCTTGAGTGATCAGGAAATACAGGCTTCTGCTGCCGACCAGGCAATTACCAATACGCAACAGTTAGGTCTGAGCCATTCGTTCAATGAAACATCCGGAACGGGAACAGTTGAGGAAGTTACCGGCATGATCAAACCAATGCTTAACGGAGTAGTGAGTGCAACCCGCCAGGCTAATGCGTATTATGACGCTTATTTTTGGTCGAATGGCGCACAAACACGAACGATTACAGTTTCGCAAACAGGCAATTATTCACTGACAGCTTATAATGGCAACTGCGCAAATTCGAGCAATACGGTTTCGGCTGTACTTGATATGCCTCCGGTTACGGTTCAAGCCTCGTCAGGATTTTATTGCAGCGATGGACCTGCTGTAACTTTAACTGCAAGTGGCGCAGAAATGTATACATGGAGCCCAGCAAGCGGACTAGACACAACTACAGGTAATGTGGTTCATGCAAGTCCGACTGTTTTCACCCTTTATACCGTAACGGGAACATCTGCTAACGGTTGTACAAATACTTATTCGGTACCCGTACAACCTACGATCACAAGACAGCTGGAGATCAGCGCCAGCCAACAGTACATTCCGTCAGGTGGAAGCGTGCAGCTCATTGGGGCAAACGGCATGGGTAATTATAGCTGGTCACCGTCTGTAGGATTAAGCAGTATCTCTGGCGAAATTGTAACGGCAATGCCAACTGCAACCACAACTTATACGGTGTCGGGTGGGCCTTGTACTATTCCTGCAAGTGTAACAATATATGTTCTGCCGCAACAGTCGTTGACTGATAACGCGTTGGATTTTGACGGTATTGACGATTTTGTGAACATACCTGTACAACCCGAAGCCATTAGCGGAGCTTTTACTGTCGCTGTATGGGTAAAACCGTCGCACCCAACAAAGACGATGCATGTCTTCAGCACGAGAAACGGTGCCAATGGAAATACGTTCGACATCCAGATTACCAATGGAAATAAGATTCACGGCGATATAGGAAACGGTGCTTCGTGGCTTACGACTGCCGCTGATGCGAATTTTACGTACCAGCCAAACACCTGGATGCACATAGCCTATGTTGTCACTCCAGGATTTTACAAAATATATGCGAATGGCAACCTGATCCAAACAGGTTCTTACTCCGGAAATGCAGTGCTATTCAACCACTCAACAAACTTCATCACACTCGGTAAGAATGATGGTGAAAACACCTTATTTCAGGGTTCAATGGACGATTTGAGCATTAGTGCGGTTGCTTTTGCAGACGACATGATGGCATTTGCGCCGCGGTACGGACTGCCCGGAATTGTTCGTTACGGCTTTAATGAAGGGATTGCCGGAGGTTCAAATCCAACAGTGACAATTTTATCCTCTGACGCTCCATTTAGTACCTACCACGGTCATTTAAATAATTTTGCGTTAAACGGACAAACCAGTAATTGGGTTGAAGGCCAGGTCACACTTGACCAGACCATAACCTTTAACGCGCTTGCAGATGTTCAGTACGGGTCAGGAAGTTTTAATCCGGGTGCGACAGCATCATCGGGATTGGCGGTGGCCTATCAAAGTTCCGATCCGGCTGTAGCCACGGTTTCCGGCGGCACTGTAACAGTTACAGGAATCGGAATTACTCAAATTACTGCAATGCAAAACGGAAATGCTTTTTATAATGAGGCATTTGCATCCCAACTTTTAACTGTTACTCCGAAGGAAATCACTGTTGCGAATGCCGCCGCGGCCGATAAAGTATATGACCGGACTACCTCTGCAATAATCATCGGCGACCTTTCCGGAATTGTTGCCGGTGAAAGTGTTGGCTTTGCGGGAAATGGAACATTTGCAACGATGAATGCCGGGAGTGAAATTGCAGTGACACCATCATTATCATTGACTGGTCCGCATGCCGGCCATTACATTTTACAGCAACCAACCGGCCTTTCGGCAGATATTACTCCGAAGCCGCTTACAACCTCCGGTTCGATGGCCAATGATAAAATTTACGATGGGACAACTTCAGCGACGATATCGGGAACAACTTTAAATGGTGTGATTTCTCCCGATGTTGTTACTATTAGTTCAAATGCGGGTACATTCAATTCGGCTGCAGTAGGCACAAATAAACCTGTCGCTGCGAGTTTAACCTTGGGCGGAGCGAACGCGTTGAATTATCAGTTGGTACAGCCATCCGGACTTACAGCGAATATTACTCCGGCTGGTACTTCAGCAGTCTTATCCGGCGGTGGCGAGATTTGCGTCGGTGAATCAGAATTCTTCATTATCACAATTGCGGGCGGTGCCGGTCCGTTCTCCGTAATTTATTCGGATGGCAATTCAAATTATATTATTCAAAATTATGTCAGCGGAACAGCTGTTTCAGTTTCTCCTACCGCAGATTCAGATTATACTTTAGTTTCTGTAAGTAGTCCAAATTATACCTTTGCAACTTCAGGAACTGCGTCAGTGACCGTACGCGCTTTAACAACCTACTATGTCGACAATGATGGCGATGGCTACGATAACGGCTTTGAACTGGCCTGCCAAGGCGCTACGGTTCCAGCGGGATATTCATTGACTACCTTCGGAACCGACTGCGACGATGCTAACATACAGGTTTTCCAAAGTGCCATGCTTTATGTGGATGCCGACAACGACGGCTTTTCCAGTGGTTCTTCAATGCAGATCTGCTACGGTGCACAAGTTCCTTCGGGATACATTGCTCATCCGACTGAAGCGGATTGTAATGACTCGAATGCGGCTGTGAACCAGGCTCATGAAGAGATTTTATACAATGGCATCGATGATAATTGCGACGGGCAGCTTGATGAGGGCTTCCAGATGACGACGCAGGTTTATTCGCAATATTGCGGTATTATACTAAATCAGATCTATCAGGGAATTGCGGTCAATTATATGATTCCAAATGTTACCGCTTACAGGTTCCGTTTAACCAATGTTACGAATCCTGTCGAGCCTGTTCAATATTTGGAGCGTAGCTGGTCAAGCTTCAAACTGACTGATTTTGCGCGGTATGATTACGGGACACTTTATAAAATCGAAACGCAGCTCCAGATCAACGGAAATTGGCTTGGATATTACGGAGCAGCCTGTATGGTCACTTCCCCTGCAGTTCCGCAATTGCAGAATTGTGGCGGAACGATAGCTGCAAAGGGTGTTTTTATCTTCAGTCAGGTGAAGCAAAACATCACCGGTTATAGATTTGAAGTTACACGTCTTACGACGGGGCAAGCGCTGGTTGTCTGTAACGGTGCTCATTATTTCACCTTCAACCAGATCCCTTTTTATGCTGCCGGAGAAGCGTATAGCATTCGGGTATCGGTTAAAACAACGGGCGACTGGTCCGCTTTTGGGAACGCATGTATTCTAAACACACCCGGACAGCAACAACAAGGAAATCCGGCTAAGGAAAATGTAAAGGCAGTATCTGGTTTTACGGCAGTGGCGTACCCAAGCCCTTACTCTTCAGCATTTGGGTTAAAGCTCATTTCAGGCGTTGATTCCGACATACAGGTGAAGATATATGACATGTTGGGGCGTACTGTAGAAGTGCGCGATGTAGATCTCGGGACTCTTGAAAGCGAGCAGTTTGGACTGAATTTACCTTCTGGGGTTTATAACATAGTTGTTTCACAAGCCGATGCAGTTGAAACACTTCGTGTCATAAAGAGATAGAACATTTAAACATTTAAGCCCGCTCCACAAGAGCGGGTTTTCTTTGCGGAATCAGATCTTCTTTATCCCGACCTCAAAATGATGGGGAAGGCATTTTTTAAACTATGGCAGGAGTTGATCAGAACCAGAACAGGATCGTTCAATAGTGTGTGAGCCCGCAGTCAGTGCCACTATTGTTATAGCTTCATAATTATAGGTATGCTTCGCCAGTCGTTCCCTATCAGCTCGTGGTAAGCTTGTTTTCAATCATGATAAGTCCAAACCCGAAAGACCAAGTTTTGGCCGCATCATTGGAATTTCCACGGGCACGCAGGCAAAAAAATCTGTTAATCTGTGGCCAAAAAACCAATGTTTTGTAAATTGTAATAAAAAATCATGATACTCCAATCTCTTATATCCGAATTTGAGCAAGAAGCCACCAGCACCCGAAAGCTATTGCAGGCGGTACCCGAAAAAGACATCAATTACAAACCCTCGCCAACTTCATGGACAATGGGTGAACTTGCCCAGCATATAGCTACAATTTACTATTGGTATGTTGGTACGCTTACCACAGATGTCTATGACATTGCCGCCGATAATCTTGAACGTGGCGAACCAGCCGACATCCAAGCGACTATTGAACTCTTCGGGAAAAATGTTGACCTGGCACGCTCGGCATTGCATTCTATTACAGAAGAAGATCTGCAGCAGGATTGGACAATGAAAGTCGGTGATCATACTGTACTTGGTCCGATGCCACGCGGAACAGTAGCACGTAGTTTTCTTTTCAACCACTTCTACCACCATAGAGGCGAAATGATAGTTTACTTGCGAGCTACGGGGAATAAAGTGCCTGGCTTGTATGGACCAACTTACGAGGATGGCTTGGCGTAAAGGTTTGCAGGGATGCGCAAGGTTTCCGGCAATTCCACAAAAATGCGAAATGGGTCACAGAGTTTATTAAAAATCTGTGCGTCTCCGCGTTTTCTTTGTAATGCTCTGTGTAATACCATTATCAATTACACCGCAACCATCCCGTGAAGACGATCCGCGTTAGGGATGGAGGCGGGCACCGCGTGCAGCCGAGAGCCCGGGCCGCAGGCAACGCCCAAATAAATCATACCTGATAGGTTACCCGTGCGAACTTATTCCTGTATTCAATTGGTGTAAGGCCCGTTCTCTTTTTAAAGATGTCGCGGAATGCCTTGCTATCTGTGTAGCCTACGTTGTACATGATCTCCGACACATTCTTTCGGGAAGCTTCGAATAAGAGTTTGGCGGCTTCTATTCGCACACGCTGGATATACTCGACAGGCGTGTTATTGGTTGCAAGCTTAAACCTTCGTTCAAAAGTACGGCGGCCCATATTGATAAGTGCAGCCAGTGCCTCAATGGTCAGCTTATCCTCATAATGGCTTTCGATATAGTCCTGTACCGTTTTGACAGCAGCATCATCGTGGTTTCGCTGACCCCTGAAAATTGCAAACTGTGACTGGCTTTCGCGACCGATGTCCAATGCAAAATATTTCGAGATCATAACCGCTGTTTCCCTATCGGAATATTTCTCGATCAGGTATAAAAGCAAATTCCACAAACTGTTGGCGCCGCCACTGCTGTAAATAGTTTCATGTTCGGTAATGATCGATCCGTCTTCGACTTCGACATCCGGATATTTTTCCCTGAACTCATTGATATAGGCCCAATGCGTAGAACATTTTTTGCCATCGAGCAAACCGGTTTCAGCCAATAAGAATGCACCGATGCATAAGCTCGCAAGGCTCGTTCCATTTTTATGCAATCTTTTGAAGTGCGGAATCGCTTCCGCGTTTGCCACTATTCCCTTGGTGGTATCGCCAAATGTGGGCGGAATAATCAGCAAGTCGGTTGCAGCAACGTCCTTTAAAAGCCTGTTGGTCTTAATTGTATATTCTCCATCGTTGGCCGAAATGTATTCTTTTAAGCCGACATACTCCACATTGAAAATCGGTGCTTTGCCAAAAGCCGAAAGAAATTCATTTGCCGTGTTAAAGCTTCTGAACGGCGGCGTAACAGCTTCGATCGCACCATGTTCAGGTACGTAAACGGATATTTGCATAGCTAGGGATTAAGTTATAAAGCTATAAAATAGTTTTGTCATTATTACCCCGCAAAGTTGTCGTTTTTACACTACGCAGCTTTATGTGTATCGTGGTAAATTTGAAATATAATTTTAATCAACTTATATGTCACAATCAAAAATTACGGTGCAGGCAACGATAGATGCTCCCGTAGCAACAGTGTGGAAAGTATGGAATACACCAGACGACATTATAAAATGGAACACAGCCGATCCGGGTTGGCATACCCCAGCCAGTAAAAACGACCTAAGGGTAGGAGGTAGGTTCCGCCACAGGATGGAGGCAAAAGACGGCAGCTTTGGGTTTGACTTTGAAGGCGTATATGACACGGTCGACTTATATCAAGAGATTTCGTACACCATGGACGATGGCAGAAGAGCCACCACGATTTTTACGGAAGAAGGAAACCGCACGCACGTCGCAACTACTTTTGATGCTGAAACCCAAAATGATGTGGAGATGCAGAAACAAGGATGGCAGGCTATCGTGAACAATTTCGCAAAATTTACCGAATCCAATTATAACTTAACAAACCAAATAATTTAATCATGAAAAAGAACAAAATCATCTTCTGGATCGCAACAGGCATCCTGATATTGTGGGAAGGCATGATGCCGCTTGTCACAATGGCAGTTGCGCCGGAGTATTTTAACGTCGGCACAAAAGCGCTGGGTTATCCCGACTATTTTGCCTATTCTCTAGCTGTTTGCAAAATTTTGGGCGTAGTAGCTATATCCGCTCCCGGTATTCCGAACAAGTTAAGGGAATGGGCATATGCCGGATTAACCTTTAACCTGGTCTTTGCGTTCATCAGCCATGCGTTTGTAGATAAAAATGTTGGGTTTATGCTGATGCCTCTTGTGGTACTTTTTATCCTTGCTATTTCGTATATTTATAGCAACAGGCTTTGCGATCGTCGTGATGAACGGCTGAACAGGGAATTCGTACGACCTATCACTCACTGACATAAAAGTCTAAGGTCGAAAGTCGAAAGTTGAAAGTCAAAATTCGGAAGTATGAAATCACGATTTCTAACTCAAACTTTAAACCCTAAACCACTACCCATTCACTAATTAAAACTCTATTCCCATGAAAAATAATTCAGTTTCACTACACAGGATCATCAAGGCAAGTCCGGACAAAGTATTTCGCGCATTTTCAGATCCGGCAGCAAATGCAAGTTGGTTCCCTCCTTATGGGTTTGTTTGCACCGTACAGCAAATGGACTTTAACGCAGGTGGTAAATTTAAGATGACTTTTATGAATTTCAGTACCGGTAGCAGCCAATCCTTTGGTGGCGAGTATCTCGAGATTAAACCCAATGAACTGATCAGGTACAGCGACAGGTTTGACGACCCTAATATGCCGGGCGAGATGACCACCACCGTTACTTTTCGCGAAGTCTTCGGATTTACTGAACTTAAAGTTCTGCAAGAGGGCATACCGGAAGTGATCCCCGTTGAAATGTGCTACCTGGGCTGGCAGGAATCGCTCGAAAAACTGATAAAACTTGTTGAGCCCGTTATTCCGGATGCGTAACTGCGTGACATTGAATCTTGATCTTTTACCTGATGAAAAGCGGATTTTTCATAACGTTTTCTGGCAACTGCAGGGAGGCGCTTGAGTTTTATCAAAAATGCTTTGGTGGCCGACTGCAGATCCAGGCTTTCGATATCTCAATAGAACGGCCGGTTGTTGTGTTGGGTTCGCTGGTTTCGGAGAATATCACGATTCATGGTTCGGACCTGCGCCATGATGAAGGCAGAATTGCAGGAAATCATCTGGCCGTCTTTATGCATTGCGAAAATGTGGACGAAAGGAAGGCGCTGATGGAAAATTTGGTTTCGGGCAGCAGTATCAGCGAAGATAAAGATTTGAAGCTTATTGAATTTGTAGATAGTTTTGATGTGCGTTGGGTATTGGCTGTTTAGGTACCGACATCGCTCAGTGGCTTCTGAGATTTTAAATAAAATCAGTGCCAGTAATTCCGTGCATTGCAATCTGGAACATTACATTCAGGCGATTATAAAATCATGTATTGCTTCGCCAGTTGCTTGCTCTCGGGTAGTGCCCAGCTTCAATAGACAAGGATCCATAAATACACTTTAATTAAAAACTTTTACTCCCTTGCCGGTGTTGATGAAATTAAGCAAACTTTTTTCAATTAATGACGCCCATGCCCCGGAACAATTCTGAAAGCACTCAAAAGCTGGGACTAAGCCATTATGCGTAAAAGTCAGTCTCGTTTTACCACCTTCCTCGGTAATGTCAAACTGCAGTTGGGTGTTTGTCCATTCATCGTGCTTTTCAACAAAACTCAAATTACTGTCGGTAACCAGCCAGACGACTTTTTTATTGGGTATACACTCAATGACCCTATGTTTTGAAAAATGCACGTCGCCCATCTTGTAAACAAACTCGTCATGAAGGTGTTCAGCATTTCCCGTGATTTCGCCTTGCCACCAGCCGCGTACATTGTTTATCGCGGTGAACACGTCTGCTAGCGATTTGTCGACCAAGATCGATGTGGTATAATCTTTTTCCGCCGTTTGATTATGATTCAGATGGTGGGTGGGCAACTTCCATTTTTCTACAAGTTCAGCATTAAGTCCGCCTTCTTTACCATTGGGATTTCCTTTTCCACTTGTTATTAAACTTTGCAGGCTACCCTGTATATAACTTGTCCACGCATCATGACAGATTTCGTAACATTCATATTCAGGCACTAAGCCCTGATGTGTAAACGTGACGCGGGTTGTGTTTCCTTCAGGCTTAAGTTCAAAAATCAGTTTCGTGTTCACCCATTCGCTTTTGTCTTTTGTAAAGCTGAACTCATTTTCGAGTACCTGATACACCAGTTTAGTATCCGTCACTTTCTCGACAAGCCTGATTTTACACAAATGGACGTCTTTGTAATGGTAGAAAAAAGTTTCATTGAGCTGGTCAGTGGTTCCCTCAATTTCCTCTGACCACCAGCCCCGAAAATTCATAATCGCGTTGAAACTGGTGGATAGGCTCTGGCCTGTCGTGAAGCTTGCTGTGTAATCGGTGTTTTTCATTTCGATGTTTTTGAGTTTGATTTCGTTTAGTGTATCATTTTGTGATGCGACCTTGCAACCTGAGAAGAGTACAAAGAAAAGTACTGAGATTAATAATGGCTTTTTCATCTTGTTTGCTGTTCCAACTTTTAATATATCGCAAAGTAACAGACTGATTTTGATTTGTAAACGGTGCAAATTAGACATTGTAGCGGGTTGATTTAGACAAACATAATCATTAGCTTTACAAAAAAAAATGATGCAGCTGACGATAATCGTACCCGACGGAGAGAATAATATTAGCAGTATAACGGGCGCTTATGAAATATTTACAAAGGCGAATTTGTATTGGAAGCAGAACACCGGAGTTGAGCTCTTTACTATTAAGCTAGCGGGCATTTCAGAGAAAGTTGACTTTACAGGCGGATTATTTTCGGTGAGGCCACACACAAATATTACGAGAATCTTTAAATCGGATCTTATCATCATTCCATCGCTGAGCCACAATTATGATGAGGCTGTAAAAGGCAATGAAGCACTCATAGATTGGCTGCGTCACCAATATAGAGCTGGGGCAGAAATCGCGTCGATCTGCACCGGGACATTCCTGCTGGCTGCTTCGGGGCTATTAGATGGCAGGGTTTGCTCAACACATTGGTCGGTAGCCGAGAATTTCAGGTTGATGTTCCCGAAGGTGAACTTACAAACCGACAGGTTGATTACCGATGACAGCGGGATCTACACCAATGGCGGAGCATACTCCTTCCTGAACCTTATGCTTTACCTGATCGAAAAGTACTATGACCGAAGTACGGCAATATACTGCTCAAAAGTATTCCAGATAGAGATAGACAGAAGCACACAGTCGGCGTTCAGCATTTTCACGGGACAAAAAAAGCATGATGATGACATAGTACACAAAGCGCAACTGTATATCGAGAGTACAATCAACGATCGGATTTCGACCGAAGACCTTGCCACAAGGTTCAATGTAGGGCGCAGGAACTTCGATCGGCGGTTTATAAAGGCAACCGGTAATACACCAATAGAGTATTCGCAAAGAGTAAAAATAGAGGCGGCTAAGAAAGCATTTGAAACCAACCGCAAAAATATCAGCGAGGTGATGTTTGAAGTCGGTTATTCCGATGTAAAGGCCTTCCGGGAAGTTTTCCGAAAGTACACGGGATTTTCGCCCGCAGAATATAAGGAAAGATATAATAAGGTAAATTTGATCGGTTCCACCAGCTGAAGACACCGTTGCCGTTACCTCGGGTTAAGCATTGCTGCAATACCTCAAAATTTAGCACGTAAGAAATTAAGCTACCACTATTCGGTCATCCCGCAGACTCTCTCAATTAGCAATTCCTTAATATGTGCATAATCTGAATGTTTAATGCCTGTGGTACTTTTGGCTATCTGCTAGCCAAATATGATACCAACAACGCCACTTATAATTATTGAAGACGACCTTGATCACAAGCTGCTTATAAAAACAGCGCTGGAAAGTCTGCAACATCAAATTACCGCCGTTTTCTTTGATGATCCCGAAATTGCATTTAACTTCCTGATACAGACTCCCATCAAACCACTTATCGTACTGTCCAATCTGGATGGACTGGAGTATCGGCGAAAGCTCCATCAGAAAGGCAACCTGTTGTCGATGGCAACGCCTTTCATCCTGTTTACCACCAACTTAAAACAGAAATATTTTACCGACGTTGCGTCACAATTAATTCATGGTATTTTCGTAAAACCGACAACTTTGGAAGGGATGCGTGAACTTCTCAAAACGACTTTGGATCATTGGTGCAATGGATCCAACAGCAAAAACAGAAGGCAGCCATCCACAGGCAGGTTTCTGAAACAGGTTTGAAAATTATTCAGCAGCAATTGCCTTTTGAGCATATACTTCCGCAATCTCGGAGCGATCTGCATTAAAACAGTTAACTTCATCTAATCATTACGGCAACATAACATACTTTTAAAGTTACTTTTTAAAATTTGCACATGGCAAAACGCGACGTAGACCTCGTTATCATTTCAGACGTACACCTCGGAACTTATGGATGCCATGCTAAAGAACTTCTTCATTACCTGCAAAGCATAAATCCAAAAGCAATTGTTCTTAATGGCGACATCATAGACATCTGGCAGTTCAGCAAGAATTATTGGCCAGAATCCCATATGAAGGTGCTTCGGAAAATTATGAAATTTGTAACCGAAAGTACTCCCGTATATTACCTCACAGGCAATCACGATGAGATGCTGCGGAAGTTTGCCGACATGAATATTGGCAGCTTCCAGCTTCAAAATAAACTTGTGCTTGAGCTCCATGGCGAAAAAGCTTGGATCTTTCACGGCGACGTGTTTGATGTGACGATGCAAAATTCAAAATGGCTTGCAAAATTAGGAGCCACGGGTTACGACTTACTGATACTCATCAACCGTTTTGCGAACTGGTGCCTGCAACTGATGGGCCGTGAAAAGATGAGCTTCTCTAAACGAATCAAAGCAAGTTTTAAAGATGCCGTAAAATTCATCAACAAGTTTGAGATCACAGCGGCGGAGCTGGCGATCGAAAACGGATATACCTATGTCATTTGTGGGCATATCCATCAACCGGAGATCCGGCAGATCACAACCGATAAAGGAAGTGTCACCTACCTTAACTCCGGCGATTGGGTTGAGAACCTGACCTCATTGGAATACCATGAAGGGACGTGGAAGATATATAAACATGAGGAAACGCTTTTCCAAAATCAGGCGGAATCTTCTGATCCGTCTGATCTCGCAAACTTAAACGCGATGCTTGATATCAAGGTGATCCTGGAGCAGGTAAAGAGTAAAATATAAGCGGATTTACAGAATGGCAGTTGGTGCGTGATTTAAAATTACCCGGTCAACAACCTGCTGCGTAATATCAGGAAAATGTATCTGAAGAGGCACGCCGTTAGCTATCCAGTCGCTGATTACAGGTTCCGACGTCCGATTCAGATTTTTTAGCACGGGAACATTCATAGATTGTAAAGCCGCAGCGTTGAGCTGTTGCTCGTACTGGTTCTTCATCGGTATTACAAGCAGCTTCTTTCCAAGATAAAGCGCCTCAGCAGGTGTTTCAAAGCCGGCGCCGCACAATATTCCTGTTGCAGAGGCCATGCTTGCGGTAAATAGTGAATTATTTATTGGTTGGATGGTGATGTTCCCAAAGATCATCTTCTTTTTGTTGTACTTCGAAAAGATGTCCCATTTGGTGTCCGTATAAACCGACAACTTCTTGATCAGTTTTTTGTCATCGTATGAAGGCAGGTAAACAGTATAATGGCCTTTGTCCGATATCTCAAGCTGACGAACCTGCTGACGGATCACGGGCGTTGAAACCGTGTCCACTATAGACGAAAAATGGAATCCGTAGACAGTGCTCGCCGGAGCGTAATTCTTAAGAATGTATCGCCCCAGTTTATCCGGCTTTTCAGGTTGTGGATAATTTTTTAGTAGTACAGCCGCCTGATGGCTCAATGCAATACATGGCTTGCGTTTAATTCGGCATGCCCAAGCCGAGACGGGCTCAAAGTCATTGATCACAATATCATAATCCTGTACAGGTAATCTGTAAATACTTCCTGCCAGTTTTCTCAGGTTGCTTCGGGTGAATGTCTTCCAAAGATCGACGCCGCCGCTTTTGCCAAAAATGAAGCTTAGGCCCATTTCGCGGTACTTAACCTCATAAGGAAGCTGCAGGTCACCTTGAATGCCGCTTACTAATATGTCAACTTCACCACGTTTTTGAAGGCATGGGATAATATCCATTGCGCGGCTTAAATGCCCATTTCCTGTACCTTGGATCGCATAGAGGATCTTCATAATCTGTAAGAGTTTTTACTTAGTGAGGAATTCTTTATACCAATGCCCTGACTGTTTAATTATCCGCTCCTGGGTTTCGAAATCAACATAGATCAACCCGAACCTTGCATGATAACCTTCAGCCCATTCGAAATTGTCGGTCAAGCTCCATACGAAATAGCCATCAACCCTGCAGCCTTCATTTTTTGCCTTTAGAACTTGCTGCAGATGGTCCTGCAGATATTGAATGCGTGATGTGTCAATTACTCTTCCAAAGCAGACTGTATCAGGAAAGGCCGCACCGTTCTCAGTAATGATAATCTTCCGTACCCCGTTATATTTATTGATCTTATGGATAAGGTTGTAGATTGATGGAGGGTATACTTCCCAACCCATTTCAGTTGTTTCAACATTGCGGTCTGCTGCTTTTATAAGCGTTGCACCTATGTACGGAACGATCCTCGAAGCTTTCACTATCTCACGGGTGTAACATTGAATTCCGATGTAATCAAAATCGAACGCAAGTTTATCCTCATCACCCGGCACAATATATTTTTCCATTTTTCGAAGAACGGGAAGGTCCTGTTTCGGATAACCCATTCCCAAAATGGGCTCAAGGAATGTCCTGTTCAGCAGCGTATCAACCCTTTTAGCAGCAGCAATATCTTTTTCTTTGGAGGAAAATGGCTCAATGTCAGTGAACGAGAACGTAGTTCCTATATTAGCATTCGGAACATTATCGCGCATAATATTTGCAGCGGCTGAAGTCGACATCGTCGCATGATGAATAGCACTTAGATAGTTCGACAAACCTCTTCGGCCCGGTGCATGGATACCCAGGAAATATCCTGCTCCCGTAAACACCGATGGTTCATTCATCACCATCCAATCTTTTACCCTGTCGCCAAACTTATTTGCACATAAAGCTGCATAATCGGAGAACCACGAGACGATGTCGCGGTTTGTCCAGCCACCTTTCGCTTCCAGATCCTGTGGCAGATCCCAATGGTACAATGTTACCCATGGGTTTATTCCGCATTCTAACAAGTGGTCAACCAGTCGGTCATAGTAATCTATTCCGGCAGGATTGTTGTAAATGCGGCCATACGGCATCAGGCGCGGCCAGCTGATCGAAAACCGGAAGTTTGGGATCTTCAGTTGCTGCAGCAGCGCAATATCAGTTTTATAGGTATTGTAGAAGTTGCAGGCGCTCTGCGCGTGGTCGCCGTTCTTTATTTTGCCTTTTCTCGCGGCAAAGACATCCCAAATAGACAAGCCTTTGCCGTCAGCTTCATGGGCCCCTTCGATCTGGAATGCGGCCGTTGAAACACCCCAATTGAAATCATCACCAAAAGACCTTCTGGAAAGTATGTTCTCTATTGGATCCATTGGTATACGCAAGCAACGTTTATGATTTTAAATGTCATTAATGAAGGAAGGTTGATTGCATCGCCCGAAGAAATAGCCATTCCCGAAACCAAGATAAAAGCTTAATGCGGATACGTTTCATATTGGAAGTTTTTACAAATAACAACCAAACAGGCTTCTTCGAGATGAAGCTATTATTATGTAATTATTATCAGTCGGTATAAAATAAAAAAGCCGCCTTATCAGGGGCGGCTCAATTATTATGTAGCTTATTTTAGTTAATAACCATTCGCTTTACGATACCTTCAGAAGTTTTTACCAGATATATTCCTGCTGAAAATGTAGCCGTATTTATTGTTGATACATCTGCTGCCTGATAAAGCCGTTTTCCGGTCATGTCAAATATTTCAATATTGGCTGGGCGGTTAAAATAAACAAGGCCGGGCGTTGACGGATTCGGGAACAGTGCAAATGTTGGCGTGGCAGCAAATCCGGGTGCTGACAGGGAATTGGTGTCGACTTCAAAAATCGTGATCGTACCGCTAATCTCGTTGGCAACCAAGATGTATGGAATACCTGTCGGGCTGTTTTGGGGCGAGACGTATGTAATTCCCTCAGGACCATGGTCACCAGCGTAAGAGGAACTGGAGCGACTGTTTTTGTAATCAACAAGTGTTGCATTTGCAGGATCTGTAATGTTGTATACCATTACTCCGCCAACACGTTCAAGCGATATAAACGCGAATGTTTCAGTTCCGATCACAGCTGTTGTCACACCTTCAGGTTCCGGACCTTTTGCGCGGCTGCGGCCTTTTGGTGTGTTGTCTTCATGATCGGCATTAAAAAGAGCAGGCAAGTTTGCTGCGGTATACATCTCAAAATCATCTCCACTGTCAAAAACAATTTGCTTTGTAGTAGCATTGAAGATGGAGAAAGACCGCGTTCCCACAGCATTGATCTTTTCAAATTCTGTATCGGCATCGAGGTTGCCACTCAAATTCGATACTCTGAATCTTCCCATATTGAAAGTTTCCTTCAAAACTGAGGCATTCGGAAAAATTGCAGGATCCAATGCGTAAGTAGCGGCTCCAACCGTGGTCCTTTCAGTTAGGCCTGCATATTCTTTTTCATCGCCTTCGTTGGCGGTCACAATGTAATTTGTACCTCCAACGCTATAGGTAGCAATACCATCGGGTAGATAAAAGGCATCGATAGGCCAGTTCGCGATCAAGATATCATTGTTATTATCGGATATATCAAAACCGTTGCCCGCCAGTCGAATGTCCTTCGTTCCTAACGCCCAAACATCAGTAATGGTGTTGGTAGTTAAATTGATTTCCGCAATCGCATTATTTTCTTGTAAAGAAACCCAGGCGGTCTGCGAATTTGCCGCTATTGTGACGTATTCCGGTTCGAAATCCTGCGATAAAGTACTTGTTGATTTCAGCTTTCTAACTCCTGAAGCTACAAGTGCAGCTTCCTGACTATTGTAGGCAGTAAAGAGTAAGGTTGTGACATTGGCCTGAGTAAGCGAAGCAACACCACCTGAAATGTCAATGATGCTGACAGAACCTTCTGGATCTACTGAATAATTGGCATTTGGCTGACCTTCATTTGCCGTTATCACTTTGGTTCCGTCAGGTGAAAATGTAATCATATCAGGTAAGGACCCAACAGTGACCTGTTTCTGGAAAACACCATTTGTGGTAAAAAAGACTACAGAGCCCGCAAGGGTTTCATCATTATTTGGAGATGCTACGGCGACTATTCCGTTTTTCACTGCAACACTCGTGACGCCGCCATATGAATTCATATCTATCGACGAAATAAGCGCCGGCGCACTAGGATCGCTGAAGTTGATGATGTCAAGGAAACCTGCAATTGCACTTGTGGTAAATAACCGTTGTGATGCCGGATCATGTACTACGATCTCACACGTGCTTGAGCTGCTTCCGGAAGGGTCAAAACTGCCGATGTAGTTCAACTCTATCTGTTGGGATGCTACTGGCGCCAGCCGGTCATTATCCTTAATATAGATTGTAGCATTCGGATTTCCGGTAATCGATAATCCGACGGGATTTTCAAGGCTTAGTACAAAATATTCTGCCTGCTGCTCTTCAAGCATGTCATCAAGAACCGGAATTGTTACTGTTTGGGTCAGAGCGCTCGAACCTGTAAATGAAAGCGTTTGTGTAGCCAATGTAAAATCATTGTTATCTGCCGTACTGAACGGCGCTCCTTTAACCACAAGGTTAACTGATCCCGTCGCCGGACTTGCAAGGTTGATCGTGAAGTTTAAAGTTCCGGCTGATTCCTGAACCGTTACAAAGCTTGATGCGAAACCTACAGTTGTATTGAAGCTGAACGTAAAGGTGTACGGACACGCCATTGTGCTTCCGGATGCATCCATAAGGTTGCTGACTATAAGGTTATAGGTGACTGACGGAGTGAATGCCGTTGAAAACGTAAGCGTTGCAACATTGTTACTGATTGCCACCGACGATAATCCGCTTAGACCTGAATAGTTCGCAAGGTTTGTTGCTGAAGCAGCGTTCAGGTTATTATTAAACGTGAGTTGAATTGTCGTATTATTCAGTACAACTCCGCTCTGAACCTGTAATGACGATGGGAAATTCCACGTTGGCCATGTTTGCGCCGCAGTTCCACCTGCAACACCGGTCCAATTCTGCGGATTTAAAATTGCAGCTTTTAATTGTGCGAATGTTCCGGTTTGTGATCCGTTATAATAAGCGTTCACGGTGTTTCCTGCTGTACTTCCGGGAGCTGTACTCGTGTTTAAAGCGCTGATGCCATCCGACAATCCGGCAGGAAGCATTGATGCACTTCCGCTACAACTTGTATTGGAAGCAACCCAACCGTTAGATGATAATGCAGTAATATAATTCGGTGCTGTATTGGATCCGGTGTAGGCAATAACCTGATCGCCACCTGAACTTAATCCGAAGCCTGAGCCTGTGACCGTTCCCGTGCTTGCAAGGAGTGCGCTTGTTTGTATCGTAACAACGGTTCCGGCTGGAACACATTCGTTGGCAGCTGCTGTCCAAATTATCCCGTTAGCACACTGAGCAGGTACATTGGTAGTAAATTTTGAGTCGGTGAAAGTAATAAAAGTTCCCGGAATGATATCCACGAAAGTGATGAACGCGATTTCATCTTCAGTCGCAATTGCGTTCATCCTGTAAGCTACAAACGCAAGATCGCCAGGTGCGAATTGCGTCTGCACAGCAATGGTTGTAAATGTTGAAGAAATTCCATTTGCAACAGCATTATCACTTAGATCTTCAACAGCATTCGGCAACAACACAGCATAATAAACCTGATTGTTTGCCAGTGAAACTGTCGGTGTAATTGTAATAGCATTGGCTGTGAAAGTAGCGTCGAATGGAACAACTGTTCCGCCAGCATTGTTTAGGCGGAGTTCAACCAGTGCATCAACATTTGTGTTGTTTATGGCAGAGTTATTTATCAGCCTTACATTTTCGTTGAACGAAATCGTTACTGCCGATGTAACAGCAACATTGCTGCTCGAATTTGAAGGAGAAACTACAGCAACGGGAGCGATCGCGTCGCCACCGCCAATTGCATTACCGTCCACAGCAAAATTATCGAAACGGTTATTACCGACTGTTCCGCCGCTTCCGGGCGCAAATTCAACTTTCAGTTTAAGATTAGGATTGTTATCCGCCGCGGCGATACCGGTAAGATCCAACGTTTCAAGAAGCGGATCGCCGTTGTTTGGCAGTATTGTGTTGAGCGCGATGAAATTGATTCCGTCAATTGAGTACGACCACAACTGCGTTCCTGCGCCAGATCCGGATCGTCGGGTAGCAAAAGTGACGATAATATTTTCATAACCTGTTGTAGGAACTGCAAACAACAGTGCACCACCGATAGGATCATTAAAACGTAAATGTGATCCCGATGGAGCTCCATTTCTGGCATTAAGATTCTGCACGTTGAAACTTTGCCCAGTTCCGCCTGCAGCATCAATAGTACTGATGCCGCCCGGCAAAGCACTGATTGAACTTCCGCTTATTGCGGAAAAGGAAGGAGTTGTAATGGCGCTAACCGATGAATTGTCGTTGAAGTTCCAGTAATGAAGTAAGACAGGAAGCGGAATCGGCGTTGCATTGAGCGTAAAGTTATCAAAGCGGTTGTTGCCGACTGTTCCTCCGCTTCCGGCTTCAAACTCGACCTTTAATTTAAAGTTCGTATTGTTATCGGCAGCCGCAATTGCTGTAAGATCCAAAGTAGCCAATGCTGGGTCGCCGTTATTCGGAAGAATGCTGACAAGAGGCAAAAACGTTGTGCCATCAGCAGAGTAGGACCATTTTTGTGTTCCAGCGCCGGAACCCGAACGACGGGTGGCGAATTTTACGGTAACATTTTCGTAACCTGTTGTCGGCAGAGAAAAAACTAACGCGCCTCCAATAGGATCGTTAAATCGTAAGTGAGTGCCGGATACATCTCCATTCTGCGAATTGAGATTTAAGATATTAAAGTTTTGGCCGGTTCCGCCTGCAAAGTCGATGGTACTTATTCCGCCGGCAACAGCAGAGATTCCCGCTCCC
Organism: Flavobacterium sp.; assembly: GCA_036388535.1. Lineage (GTDB taxonomy): Bacteria > Bacteroidota > Bacteroidia > Flavobacteriales > Flavobacteriaceae > Flavobacterium. The sequence continues at coordinate 56,791 of DASVRQ010000042.1, forward strand.
GCAACCGCGGATTGAGACGGCGTTGTAATTGTGACAGCGGAAGTGTTGTCGTTGAAATTCCAGTAGTGCACCAAAGGCTGTGCCTGGCAAATCGTGGTTAAAAACAGGATCAGCCCGATAACTGATCCGTGGTGTTTGTAGTTGTTTGACATTGTATAGAGTTTAATCCTGCAAATGTCACATTACGTTACAAAACGTAAATTAAGTTAAGGACAACAAATGTTTAATTGCTGTTTGGACGGACAGGGTATGTTAACTTAAGATTAGGTGGCGAGTGTTTGCGGTTACTCTGCGTATCTCTGTTTAGGCCGGGGACGTAAAAAACTTCAACACAGATACGCAAAGTGTCACAGAGATACGCGAAGTTTTAAAATTTTAGGTATTCGCGTGTCAGAAATTCGGAAAAACAACTGTACATGATAATTTTATTTTCCACGAATAATTTCCGCAGGTACAGCTGCGTTACAGCCGCGTTTACGGAGTGCTTTTGCAAATGTTATTAATTCAAATTGCTACAGGCACTTAAGGTCTTTTCTTTGAGTACTTAAATTATATAGCTTATCAAATTCTTTCGATAAAGGTTCGAATGATGGGCATTCAGTTTTCTTAGTCGAAATGTTAGTGGGTTTACCAACTTTACCTGAACTGGAAATAACCGTCGACTTATTTTCGGTGCACTCTGTAAGTTTGCTGTTGATCACGTAAAATCGCTTTTCTGTGATATCGTCTTTAGTTTGATCCTGATCAACAAAGCTCCAGACCACTTGTCTTTTGTGAACAAAAAAGACCGCACCATCTTTTACGAAGTAATCATCTGTCGCCGAGAAGTGGCTGTATTCATTATACGTATGCGTTATTCTTCGCACCTTGCCATTTTCAGTAAAATACACAACCTTGCCATTTTTCTCATTATTACAGTTGTACTTGAAAGAGACCGAATCCATGCTTCCCGATCCAACCTTTCCGGTAATATAGGAATACTCGCCTTTAATATCCTCGACGCTCTGTAGTTCACGAACAGGTTCGGCTGAAGTCGCTGCAGGCTCAGTTATTGTAGTTGTTTTATCCTCTGGAGATATTTCACTCGCGGGTGAATTGTTGTTGCAGGAAAGAATCGCGAATAAAACGGTAAAATAAATTATTTTCTTCATTGTTTTTTTGTGTTATTACGGTTCATTCCGCAAATTAGGGCAGCCGATTACGCGTTGCTGCGACATGAACGCAGGGCCAAAGCAATTGCGAACTTTACTTTCGCTCATTCGCTGCCGCTCCGCAAGATAATTATTATAAATGGACAAACTAATCAACGAAGTCCTGAACTGCGTCGCCTTCCGAAATTAATTGTTTAGTCATTGTTAAATGCAGCCTGAACGCCGCAAGTTAATCAAAATAGGTCGTTCAAAATAAGTAGTATATGATCAGGTCCTGATAATATGGCCTGTACCCGATCCAAATATGCTTTTGCGGAAAGCAAATTCAAGCTCACGCATCGTGGTCGGAATTTCTCCCGGAAAGTAAGGGAAGTATTGCGGCGAGTCTTCAATGACAGTCGGACTCACAGCATTGATCCGGATGCCGTTTTGAAGCTCAATTGCCGCTCCGCCGACAAATCCTTCAACCGCGCCGTTTGCTGCAGATGCATTTGCGAAATTGCGTTGTGGCTCAGTCGTCAGTGCGCCCGTTATCAGTGTAAATGACCCTTTCGGATTGATGTAGTGCTGTCCGATCAACACCAGATTTATCTGCCCCATCATCTTTCCTTCAACACCTTGTCGGAAAGTGATGTCTGTAAGCTTGTTCCACGGCCCTACAAAGGTTGGTCCGGCAGTGGAGATCAGTGCGTCAAATGCGCCAACTTGCTTATACATGTTCTCGATCGATTCCGTCGACGTGAAATCGGCATTGATGTCGCCGCCTTTTGAAGCTACCTTGATTATTTCGTGTTCGTTGCCGAAGGCGTTTGCAAGATGTTTTCCCATAGTGCCTGTGGCACCCACAATAATAATTTTCATCTAATATTTATTTTTCGTTATTAACCTAAAATTACCCGAGTATCATTTTCTTGCTTACCATCATTCCTGTTACAGTTCCCATTGCAATGGCATTCGCCAGGGTTCTCATCCGCGTTGCGTTGTCGCCACATGCAAATACTCCTGTTACCGTAGTTTCATTCGAAGCATCTATTTTCAGATAACCTTCATCGGTTAGATCACATCCGATCAATTCAGGTAGTTTGCAATGCTGTTCAAATGGACGTGGTGCATAGATGGCGCTGATCGGCATCGAAGTCCGGTCTGTGAAATGGATCCTTTCAGCATATCCATTGCGATGCTCCAATCGGGTAATCTCTTTTTGTATGATCCCGATCTTATGCTCCTGCAGTTTGATGGTTTGTTCTTCTGACAACTGAGAAGCACCATTGGTAAACAATGTAAGGCCGGCAGTCCAATTCGAGATCAATTTTACTACATCATAACCCGATTCTCCATTTGCGAAAATTCCTGTTTTGGCATTTTGAATCTCATAGCCATGGCAATAC
>DASVRQ010000043.1:0-8972 GCA_036388535.1 Flavobacterium sp.
CTATTGCCGATGTTATTGATTTTCAATCCAAGACTTCAGAGTTCACCTATTAGCAGGATGACTTCCCTGCACCTTGAACCCTGAACCCTGCACCACTTTAAAGTCGTTGATCCATTTGTTTTACCATCATTTCTTTCCAACTTCTAAAATCACCAGCTAATATATGCTTTCTGGCTTCGCGAACCAACCACATGTAAAAGCCGAGGTTATGTATTGTAGCGATTTGTTTGCCAAGATATTCATTGGCAGCAAACAAGTGTCGAAGGTATGCTTTTGAGTACTCCGTATCAACGAATGTATGTGCCATTTCATCTACCGGCGAAAAATCATCTTCCCATTTTTTGTTTTTGATGTTGATCGTACCATGCGCGGTGAACAACATTCCATTTCGTGCGTTACGTGTTGGCATCACACAGTCAAACATGTCAATTCCAAGCGCGATATTTTCAAGGATATTGATCGGTGTTCCAACGCCCATCAGATAACGCGGCTTGTCTTCGGGAAGAATTTCGGTAACGACTTCGGTCATTGCGTACATTTCTTCGGCTGGTTCGCCAACTGATAATCCGCCGATCGCATTTCCGACCTGATTGGAATTTGCTATATATTCAGCTGATTGCTGCCGTAAATCTTTATATGTACTTCCTTGAACAATCGGAAAAAATGCCTGCTCATGTCCGTATTTGAATGGCAGCTTTTCAAGGTGGTTGATGCAACGGTCAAGCCAACGGTGCGTCATCATCATCGATCGCCTTGCGTAATGATAATCGCATGGATAAGGGGTACATTCATCAAATGCCATTATGATGTCGGCGCCAATCGTGCGTTGGATTTCCATCACATTTTCAGGCGTAAACACATGATACGAACCATTGATATGCGATTTGAACTTAACGCCTTCTTCCTTGATTTTCCTGTTGGCTGACAATGAATAAACCTGATATCCACCAGAATCGGTCAGGATATTACGATCCCAATTCATGAATTTGTGGAGTCCGCCTGCTTTTTCAAGAATTTCAGGCTGTGGCCTAAGATATAAATGGTAGGTATTTCCAAGGATGATATCGGGGTTGATTTCTTCTTTTAATTCACGTTGGTGAACGCCCTTTACGGAAGCCACTGTTCCAACAGGCATAAAAATAGGGGTTTCTATTACACCATGATCGGTTGTAATGGATCCCGCACGTGCTTTTGACTGCGGATCTTTCTGTAATAATTCGAACTTCATAAGCGTTTTTTTCGCCTGTTAAAAGGGTTGGCAAATATAGGATAATTGCTTCTTAACCCCTTTTGATATAAATAATAATTTAACATGTATAAAATCAGCTCGTGAAGCAACTATTTCGTATTATCGCATCTTACAGGAGCAATTAAGTATAGTAGATGAACAATTACAGGATTTTTAGAAGTGCGATTTTGTTGCTGTTCACGCTGTCGTTATTATCGTGCGCGACAATTATCAATGGGCCGGAAACGATTGTGCAGATCAAAACCACGAAGCCAACACGAATCGTACATGAATCTGATACAATAGCAACGAAAGAGAACTCGGCAAGTTTAATTGTTACGAGAAGCAGAAAACCTTTTGTCTTCACTGCTATTACCGATAGCTTAACAAAAAAAGACATTACTGTCAGATCACGGCTTTCGGGCGCATTTTTCGGAAATCTTTTGGGATATGGCGTACCGGGAATGATAGTCGACCTTACGAATCCGAAGCGCTTTACCTATCCAAAATTGATTTATCTGAATTCGGCCGATACAGTCAATAAGCACTATTACTATGACCCTTTTGGAATACCTTCCAAGTTCACCATAAATGTTTCATTTCCGGAAGGCAATACCTTTTACGTGCATCCGGAAGGCAAACGACCGGTTTCGACTATAGGATTTTTAGGTTTTGGATTAGGTGCCGATTATAAGTATCGCACCAACAAATTTGTGAATCTTACTGCTGGAGCTGCAATGGATTTTCCCTTTCCTGTTCCGCTTCCGTTAATTGGTTATAGTTCTCACCGGGCAACTTCTTTGTATCTGCACGTATCTGACAACTTTCGGATGCAGAAACTCTCGATTGGATACGGACTTTCTTATTCAGCAAATTCATTTTATACGTATACGGAAGACCGACCCCGACATGATGATACCGATGTAACACGGTCTGCTGAAAATAACTTTGGGTTCGGTTTTGTTTTCCCGGCGTTTTATCAAATGGGCAGAAGATTTCACTTTGGCGCTACTTACAGGCCGTCCTTTATAAGCATCAACAAGGACAATCCTTTGCACTACGAACATGTCATCAGTTTTGAACTGGTCTGGAAATATGGGCTTTAATTTATAAAGCTTTCTAATGCTGTTGTCTGTAATCAACCCTTTGAATGTCTGTTTTGGGTTGCCTCGCTTACAGAATCACTGTTTATCTTTGAATAAAATAAAAGAGTATGACAGCAGCTAATCAACCCATCATCCCATTTTTATGGTTTAATGACAATGCCGAGGAAGCAATCGAACTTTATACGAAAGTATTTACGAATGTCGAAGTAAAGCAAACGCAGCGCTGGGGAAAAGGCGGTCCGGGACCGGAAGGAACCTTGATGACCGCAAGCATTTTGATCAACGGGCAGGAATTCGCGATGCTCAACGGCGGTCCGATGTACCAATTTACTGAAGCGGTTTCTTTCGTAATTAAATGTGATAATCAGCAGGAAGTCGACCATTATTGGGAAAAATTGACTGAAAATGGTGGTAAGGAAAGCCAGTGTGGCTGGCTTAAAGACAAATTCGGATTATCATGGCAGGTCGTTCCGGTGCAATTGATGCAACTGCTCAAAAATGAAGATCCGCAAAAATCACAGCGCGTCATGCAGGCAATGATGCAGATGAAGAAAATCGACATTAAAGGTTTGGAAGAGGCTGCATCTTAAGATTGTACCACTCTTAAAAATCTCACAGAGATGCACAAAGCTTTCGCAGAGGTTCACAGAGAAGTTAATTTTCTTTGTGGTTCTTTGCGTGTATCTGTGAAAGAAAAAATTTAAACGTGTGGATTTCACAGGATGCACAAAGCTTTCACAGAGGCTCACCGAGTAACTATTCTTTGCGGCTCTCTGCGTGTCTTCGCGCGGCTCTGTGAAACAAAAGTTTATAAGTGTAAATTTCACAGAGATGGCACAAAGCTTTCGCAGAGGTTCACAGAGAAGTTAATTTTCTTTGTGGCTCTTTGTGACTCTCTGTGTGTCTCTGTGTGTCTCTGTGAAACAATAAGTTCATCAGTGTGAAATGGAATTCGTTTCAAATGCCACGCGAAACTTCCAACACACATTTGCTAACATGCGGTTAATCAGTATATTTGCCTACCAAACAGCAGCAAATTGAACTTCAACATTTACAACAGCTTAGTCCTTACAGGAATTGTACAAGGCTTGGTATTCGCCATTGTTGTAGGTTTATCCAAAAGATACAGACATTGGGGCACGTTAATCCTCGCAGCGTTCATTATGTCGTTTTCCCTCGATAACCTGCAATACTACTTAGAAGATGTCGGAATTATAACTGAAGAGCAACTATGGACCACTTACTTCCTGCCGTTCCAGTTATTATCGGGCCCGTTGTTTCTGTTGTACGGATTGTTTGTGATAAATCCGGAGCGGAGATTCAGGCGGACACATTTATGGCTTTTTGCACCTTTTGTTATAACATTTATTATCAATTCAATTTATAAATTCGCCTATTACGTTGGATACGAGAGCAAAAAATTTGAAAACTTCTTCGATTTATTGGAGGCAGCACTCGAGTATTTTTCTATTGTATTTGATATTTCAATGTTGATTTATCTCTACTATAAGATCAACAAGTATCAATTTCTAACTGATCCGGAAAAAATAAAGCAGCTTCCACAGTTGCGTTGGTTTAAAATCGTGCTTATCTGGCTTTTCGCCTTAAGCATCATCTGGGTCGCAGTAACCATACTTGACTTTGTATACGATACAGAGTATTGGTACTTTGTTTACATCGGGATGTCGGCGGTGATTTATTGGATGGGACACGTCGGGATTTATAAATATGGTGTGTACGAAGAGCGTAAGCGGATTCGGAACTACTCGGTAAAAAACGAAACGCATCCCATTCGAGAGAAGCCGAAAAACGAACATATTGCATTATTGGAAAAACTGATTGTAGATGATCGGATGTTCCTCGATCCGAATCTGACGCTTGATAAAGTTGCAGACATGCTCAACGTCAGCAAAAGCCATTTATCGAGGATAATCAATTCAGAACTGGGGACGGGTTTCCCCGATTATATAAATGGACTTCGGGTTCAGGAGGCCAAACGTTATCTGACAAATCCTGACTTTGCGAATTATACGCTAGTCGCCATCGGGCTTGAAGCAGGGTTCAATTCGAAAACCACATTCAACAGTGCGTTCAAAAAAATAACCGGAACAACTCCATCCGAATTTAAAAGCAACGTTCCAATTAGTCCTGATAATTGACATTGCACAATTTTTGGCACCCGCACCACCACCTCTGATGGTACTTTAGCCATCCCAAAACTTCACTCAAACTTTTTCTCAAAGCCTCGGACACCAATGTTTATTGGTCCAATTTGTTATGGTCCCGATTCCGTAACTCAAAATGTTTTCTTATGAAAAAAATCCTCTTACTCTTTTGCCTGCTGCTGGCAGTAACAACATCGGCGCAAACAAACACCTGGACAGGTTCTGTCAACAACTTATGGAACAATGCTGGCAATTGGGACCTCTTACTGGTTCCGACCGATTTACATGATGTGGTAATTCCGACCGGAAGCACCGTCACATTAAACACTACCGCAATAGTAAATTCCATTTGGCTTCAGGGAAATTCAAACTTAACGGTTAACGGAGATCTCGATTTTGTAGAGCCATCGACATTTGACCCAGCTTCGACCGTGATATGGTCGAACGGAGTTTTTACAGGCGGTGGAACTTTGCATAATTATGGCACAATTAACCTCACTACCACTGCTAACAAACAAATCGCCGGTGCAACTGTGCTGAACAACGAAGGAACCATAAATATCACTACAAGTGGAGATCTGTACATCACTGACGGAATTTTGAACAATAATGCATCCGGAATCATCAACATGCAGGCGCAAGATGGCAACCTCAGCTATTCAGGAAGTGCCTCACATGTCTTAAACAATATAGGAACGATCAAAACCAGCGGGTCGGCAATTACGGCCACAATTGAATGTACACTTCAAAATACGGGAACAATTTCGGTTGAAACCGGAACACTGACTTTTGCAAATTCTCAAATTGTGCTTAGCGGCGGAACTTACAATGTGGTTGCAGGTAGTTCGTTGGTTTGGACTAACGGACTTTCGATGACAGGAGATATGTCCGGACTTGTCGACGGACAGATCATTTGGGCGGGATTAGTGACAATTCCGACATCGCAATTAGCACAATGGAACTTTAGCGGAAGTGGCGGCATCAACTGGACAACCGGGCAAATGACTGGCGGAGGAACATTGAACAACAATGCAAAGATCTCCATGTCAACCACAGCAAACAAACCATTATTTGGAGATATCACGTTTAACAATAACAACGTAATGACGTTTATCGACTCGGGCGACATATATATTGCTGATGCAATCTTCAACAACACGGCTACTGGAGTAATCGACATGCAGGTAATAGCGGGTGATCTCAGCTATTCAGGCGGTGGCTCACATGTTCTCAATAACTATGGGACAATAAAACGTACCACATCTGCAAGTGTCGCTACAATTGAATGCGATCTTCATAATTTCGGGACAATTGCTGTCCTAAGCGGAAATCTCTCGCTCAGTTTTCCAACTATTGAACTAAATGGAGGTACCTATAATGTATCGGCGGGTACATTCCTGCAGCTCAACCAGACCGTGACTATATCAGGAGTATTAAGTGGAGTCATTGCCGGCGAAATCCTCTGGCTCGGAACCGTAACCGTTCCTTCGGCACAAAGCGCCGTCTTCGCATTTACAAACACCGGCAATGGCAACACAAATTGGCAAAATGGAACGCTAAATGGCGGCGGGATACTTACCAACGATTCTACAATGCGGATTACGGGTACTGCCAACAAAATACTTACGGGCGACACTACATTCAACAATCAAGCGTTGGTTTACTTTCAAAGTTCTGGAGATCTTTATATTACGGATGGCATTTTCAATAATCTCGCGAATGGTGTAATTGACCTGCGATCGGATGATGCCAACTTTAGTTACTCGGGATCCGGATCGCACCTTTTGAACAACTTAGGATTGATCAAAAGAACAACTTCTACCGGAACCGCCGCAATTGAATGCGAATTCCATAATTATGCAACAATCACCGTCCAAAGCGGAATCCTCTCTCTTAGAACAAATCCCATTTTTCTGCACGGCGGCATCTACAACGTTGCAACAGGAACATCGTTGGATTGGCAAAACGTTATCACATGTGAGGGCATTTTGACGGGTGCTGTAAACGGATCAATTAATTGGAATGGAAATGTTGCTGTCACTTCATCTGCCAATTTCATATTTACAGGTACGGGAGCTGTCAATTGGAATAACGGCAGTCTGGTTGGAGGCGGAACATTAACAAACAGCTTTTTGATAAATCTAGAGGGAACTGCTAATAAGCAAATTACAGGGTCGACCATTCTTAATAACGCCGCTTTGATCGCATTTATAAATTCGGGGGATTTATATATAACAGATGGGATTTTAAATAACCTTATATCGGGAACGATCGATATGCGGATCGATGCCGGAAATTTGAGCTACTCTTCACCGGCTTCACATTTATTGAACAATCAAGGCCTGATAAAAAAAAGCACTTCTTTAGGAATGGCAGCTATTGAATGTGAGTTGCACAATACAGGAACACTGCAGGTTGAAACTGGTTCTCTCCGGCTTTCAACTAATCCGATACATCTAAATGGCGGAATTTACAATGTCTGGTCCGGCGCAATTTTAGACTGGCAGAACATCATCACATGCACCGGAACACTTGCAGGAACTGTTGACGGAATGATCATGTGGAACGGAACAGTTACAGTTCCATCTTCTTCAACTTTCGACATGAACGGCTCCGGAAGCATAAATTGGGCAAATGGCGCGCTCTCAGGTGGAGGAACCTTGACAAACAGCACTAGGATTGCACTTACATCTACAGCCAATAAACAAATTATCGGACTGACCACGCTCAGCAATGAAGGTACAATAGCGATAATCGATACTGGCGATATATACATTTCTGATGGTATAATCCATAATGCCTCCTCGGGAACAATCGATTTGCAGGCCGACGCTGGTAACATCAGTTATTCAGGTTCTGCCTCGCACGTGTTGAACAACTACGGATTGATTAAAAAATCGGCAGGTACCGGAATCACCCGACTTGAGGTACAAACCCGCAATTATGGCACAATTGACGCAGAAATCGGATCCATCGAATTCGCAGTTTTCCCATTTACAAATGAAATTACAGGAACTATAACCGGAACTGGCTCAGTAGTTTTACCGTCGGCAGCACTACTGACAAACCATGGAACTTTCGCACCTGGAGGCGAACCGGGAACTTTAACGGTTGTCGGGAATTATGAATCGGAATCAACTTCAACCATTGCTGTCGACTTAGACGGATTAACGCCGCAGGCGCAATATGATGTACTGGTGATACAAGGAAGTGCGATCTTCATCGGTGACGTCGCTATTGACCTGGGCTTTGCGCCGATGTTGAACAACCAATTTACTATAGCAACCACAACTTCGCCCATTACAACATGCGGATTGGAGGCTTCTACTTCTGTAATCCGTGAGGATCTTGAATATACATTCAGCATTGCATGTACTGATAACAATAAAGTCGTTTTGACGGTGATCAACATTGAAGCTGTTCCTCCGATGGCTGATGCACAGACGTTTTGCTCCGGAGCGACAGTAGCCGATCTTGCTGCATATGGAACTGATATACAATGGTATCCGGCGGCAACAGGCGGCACTCCGCTTGATGACGCTGTACTTTTGCAGTCCGGAAGTTACTATGCTTCACAAACAATAAATGGACTGGAAAGCGACCGTACAGAAGTACAGGTTACCGTAACTACAACTCCGGCTCCGGCTGCTGAAGACCAGCAGTTCAATAGTGGCGCCACTGTTTCCGACCTTGAAGCGACAGGAACAAATATTCAATGGTATCAGAATTCCGCTGGTGGAAGCCCACTTTCAGATGCAACAATGCTTTCAACCGGAACTTATTATGTCACCCAAACCCTTAACGGATGCGAAAGTGCCCGAACTGCTGTTGAAGTCACGATCAACGAAACGGAAGGAATGTTTTACGTCGACGCTGATGGTGATACTTATGGCGCAGGGCAGCTTGTAAGTGTTCCGTCTGAAGATGCCGAGACTCCACCTGCAGGTTATTCACTTGTGAACACCGACTGCGATGATTCCGATCCAACAATTTTCCAATCGGCTATGCTTTACGTCGATAACGATAATGACGGATACAATAATGGCTCCGAAACAGTGTGCTTCGGAAGTACAACTCCAACCGGATATTCAACTACTACAAGTGGGACAGATTGTAACGATGTAGACCCAGACATCCATGCAGCGTTCGCATTTTACGTAGATGCTGATGGCGATTCTTATGGTTCGTCTACATCTGAAATGGTGTGTGCCGAAGATGCCGAAACTGCTCCTGCAGGTTACTCGGTAAATGATACTGATTGTGATGACGAAGATCCCAATGCACACGAAAGCACGGTACTTTATATCGATAATGATGGCGACGGTTATGATGCTGGTTCCGAAAGTGTATGTTTCGACGGGAATGTACCTGCAGGCCATTCACTAACTACATCCGGAACTGATTGTGATGATACAAATTCTGCTTTAAATCCTGGCGCAGCCGAAATCTACTACAACGGTATCGACGACAATT
>DASVRQ010000044.1:0-76014 GCA_036388535.1 Flavobacterium sp.
CACTTTCGGCAACAGCCGGATGTTCATTGATCGCATCTTCAATCGGCGCCGTTCCGAGGTTATGGCCCGAAACAATTATGACATCATCAACGCGGCCTGTAATTCGGTAATAACCGACTTCATCGCGCAAAGCACCATCGCCACTAAAATATTTTCCCGGAAAAGCCGAAAAGTACGTCTCTTTATATCGTTGATGATCGCGCCAGATCGTTCGTGCCATTCCCGGCCATGGAAACTTGATGCACAAACTGCCATCAACCTGGTTGCCTTCGATTTCATTTCGCCTCTCATCCATTAGAACAGGTTGGATTCCGGGAAGTGGCAACGTTGCATAAGTCGGTTTTGTTGGCGTTACAAAAGGAAGCGGTGAAATCATGATTCCGCCTGTTTCGGTTTGCCACCATGTATCTACGAGCGGACATCTTTTTCCGCCGACGTGGTCATTGTACCAATGCCATGCTTCTTCATTTATCGGTTCGCCTACAGATCCGATAACTTTCAGGGATTTCATCGGAAAACGCTGTACGAATCCGAGGCTTTCCTTTGCAAGTGATCGGATCGCTGTTGGCGCCGTATAAAATTGGTTTACCTGATGCTTTTCAATTACTTCCCAAAAACGGCTGAAATCAGGAAATGATGGGACGCCTTCAAAAATTACCGTCGTCGCACCATTCAAAAGTGGACCATATAAAATGTATGAATGACCAGTAATCCAGCCAATATCAGCCGTACACCAAAAAACGTCATTCTCTTCGTAGTTGAACACATTCCTGAAAGTGTAAGCCGTATAAACCATATAACCTGCCGTGGTGTGAACCATTCCTTTTGGTTTTCCGGTGGAGCCCGATGTATAAAGTATAAACAGCGGATCTTCTGCATCCATAATTTCAGCAACATTGTTATCCGATGCTTCGTCCAGAAGTTCCTGCAGCCATGAATCGCGTCCGGCAACCATGTTGATGTCGCTGTTGATCCTTTTTGCTACGAGGACGGACTCAACTGACGGGCAGCTTGCTAACGCTTCATCGACAATACCTTTCAGATCAATGGTCTTGTTTCCGCGATAGCCGCCATCCGCAGTAATTACTAATTTACAATCAGAATCATTGATTCGCGCAGCAATTGCATTGGCTGAAAACCCGGCAAAAACAACCGAGTGAACCGCGCCAATTCGCGCACAGGCCAAGATTGAAACTGCAAGCTCGGGAATCATCGGAAGATAAATACACACGCGGTCGCCTTTTTTGATTCCGCGTTCACGCAAGACATTGGCCATTTTATTTACCCGGATGTAAAGCTCATCATACGTAATATGCTGTGCTTCTTCACCAGGATCATTCGGTTCAAAAATAATTGCAGTTTTGCTTCCACGCTTGGCCAGATGCCGGTCGATGCAGTTCTTGACAATGTTGACTTTGGCTCCCAGAAACCACTTTACATCGGCGTCGCCCATATTGAACTCCAACACTTTATCCCAATGCTGATACCATGTAAAGTTTTCTTCAGCGATCTTTGCCCAAAACTTGCGAGGCTGCCGAATCGACTTTTTATAGTGCTTGAAATACTGCTCGAGGTTGCTGATCTTGTAGTTGCTCATTGTAAATATTTTGATGCTGTTCCTACAAAGTTACTTAATTCTGATTCAAAGTTTTCATAGTGAATCCCTATGTTGTTGATTGGTTACACAGAGGCACGCAGAGGCTCACAGAGAGCCACAAAGACAAAATCCTCTGTGGAGCTTTGTGGCCGCTTTGCGCATCTCTGTGAAACATACAAAAATCCATGTTTTATTGCAAATTTTCACTTAATTTGTACAAAATCAAAAAAATGCAATTCGACCCTGATGATCTGGAGCAGTCAGCCATTTACAAACTGTTGACAGGAGCTGTGATTCCGAGGCCAATCGGTTGGATTTCCAGCATCAGCGAACACGGAATCAACAATCTCGCTCCATTCTCATACTTCAACGCGATCGGTGAAGATCCGCCACATGTAATGTTCTCGACAACGCGCGGCGGAAATTCCAATAAAGACACGCTCAACAACGTACTCGCAACAAAACAATTTGTTGTAAACATGGTTACCGAAGATACTGTCGAACGCATGAATATGACTTCGCAAACCGTTTCGCCCGATGTTGACGAATTCGAACTTGCCGGCCTTACTCCCATTGCTTCGGTAAAAATTAAGCCGATGCGCGTTAAAGAAAGTCCGATTACATTCGAATGCGAACTCGTTCATCATTATTCGCTCGAAAATCATAAGTTTGGAGGTGCCACAATGATCGTCGGACGCATAGTCATGATGCATATCGACGAAAGCGTGCTGCTCGAAAACCACAAGATAAACCTCGAAACATACAAACCGGTCGCAAGATTGGCGGGATCGAATTATTCGACTCTCGGAAATATATTTTCAATAAAAAGAAATTAAATTTGGGCAGTCCCGGCGAAAAACCGGGTCGGGCTATTCGTTGCAATCTGCCGAAAAACGGCAGGATTTCCACTTCTATCCCTTCTGCAAAACCTGCAAATATGAAAATTACAGTTATAGGCGGCGGGCCGGGCGGACTATATTTCTCGATCCTCCTTAAAAAGGCGCTGCCAACATGCGACATCACAGTCTACGAGCGCAACAAAGCCGACGACTCGTTCGGATTTGGCGTTGTCTTTTCAGATGAAACGCTGAGTGAATTCCTGACACGCGATCCAAAATCATACGAACTGATTCGAACCGAATTTGCTTATTGGGATGATCTTGACGTTGCTCGTGATGGAGAAACAGTCCGCATTACCGGAAACGGCTTCTGCGGCTGTTCCAGAAAGACGTTGCTTAGACTGCTACAACAGCGCTGCGCGGAAGAAGGAGTAAAACTCCAATTCGAAACAGTAATATCAGATATATCTGAACTGCAGGACTCCGACTACATCATAGCCTGCGACGGATTAAACAGTGTCATCCGCGACAAATTCCAAGCAGAGTTCGGAACACAGATAAAATTACAGAAAAACAAATTTGTCTGGCTTGGAACCACAAAGCCGCTCGACGCGTTCACGTACTTCTTCCGCTCGACGCCTCACGGCGCTTTTGTCGCTCATTCCTATCAATACCAACAAGGAATGAGCACTATGATTTTTGAATGTACGCCGCAAACATGGGAAAGGTTCGGGTTTGAGACTACCAATGAAGAACAAACAATTCAAAAGCTATCGCAGATTTTTTCTGAAGAACTTGATGGACATCAACTGATTTCAAACAGATCGCACTGGCGTCAGTTCCCGACAATCACAAACGAGCGATGGCATCATGGAAATATAGTCTTGCTTGGCGATGCTAAAGCGACGGCCCACTATTCTATCGGGTCAGGAACGAAACTCGCAATGGAATCGGCGATCGCGCTTGCCGACAGTATAATTGAATTCGGAACTGATAACGCAAAAGCCTTTGCAAAATACGATCTACTCCGTAGAACGCGAGTCGAAATGATCCAGCACGCTGCAAATGTCTCATTGGAGTGGTTTGAAAATATGGATCGCCATATGAAGCACGATTTTATGCAATTCGCATTTGGCGTCATGACGCGAGCTAAAAAAGTCACGTTCGAAAATCTTGCTATCCGTGATGAGAGTTTTACTAACAAAGTACTTGCTGAATACAACAAAAATCTCGGAACTGAAGAAAGTAGGCCAGCTGCTTTTACAAGTTTTAAACTGCGCGACATGCAGCTTGAAAATAGAATTGTGATGTCGGCAATGGGACAATATTGCGCTCAAAATGGTCTTGTATCAGATTGGCATCTGGTTCATTACGGAGCTCGTGCAACAGGCGGCATCGGACTAATAATTACCGAAGCGACGGCAATTTCAGACACGGGACGGATAACTTTAGGTTGCCCTGGAATTTACTCTGAAAATCAAGTCAGTGCGTGGCAAAGAGTTACAGATTTCGTCCACAAAAACAGCGCTGCAAAAATGGCGATCCAGATTGGTCATTCAGGACGTAAAGGAGCTGTGAAAACGCCATTTGAAGGCGGCGCAAAATTGGAAAATGGCTGGGATTTGATTTCAGCTTCAGCGATTCCATTCAATGACAAAATGCCTATTCCCAAAGAATTGTCGGTTGCTGATATGGACGTGATCACGAAGCAATTTAGAACGGCTGCAGTAAATGCAGAAACCGCAGGATTCGACATGATCGAACTTCAGGCACATCACGGATTTCTATTAGCTTCTTTCTTATCGCCATTGACCAACAGTAGAATAGACGAGTTCGGCGGAAGCATCGAAAATCGAATAAAGTTTCCAATCCGGATCTTTACTACGATTCGGGAGGCCTTTCCACAACACAAACCGATCTCAATTCGAATTTCCGCAGCAGACTGGGCTGAAAATGGAATTTCAGAACAAGATGTTATTGCAATCTGCGAAGCATTCAAAAACGCGGGTGCTGATATTATAAATGTTTCAACAGGTAATACCGTTTCGGGTCAGAAGCCGCAAACCGGAAGAATGTGGCAAACGCCGTTTTCCGATTTTGTCCGCAATACAGTTGAGATTCCGACGATTACGACCGGCTACATCCAAAATATCGACCAGATCAACACAATCCTGCTAAACGGCCGCGCCGACTTAGTGGCTTTGGGAAGGCCATTGCTTCTCGATCCGGGTTTTGTCAGAAGTGCGCAAGCATATGAAAACTTCAGGCCTGATGATATTCCGAAGCAATATTTCCAGGGAACTTCGCATCTTTATCCGCTCCAAGCGTCTGAACGAAAAGAAAAAGAAGCGATGAAGAAAGCTTTAAAACCTGAAACACATAAGAAAGGATGATTTATAGACGGCTTAAATTAAATACAATCTGATATGTCGCACCACGACGATAATTTTGCGCACCACCATTTGCCTTCGGAAGAAATGCAGCCGGATTATTTATTTGATCATCCGGATTTCGAATTTCCCTATGACCTAAATTGCGTCGATGCTTTGTTAGACCGGCATATTGTTAAAGGAAATGGCGGCCGAATTGCAATTCGAACATTTGGAACGACCTGGACCTTTAATGATTTGTATGAGAAATCAAATCAGATTGCGCACGTTCTTATTGATGAATTGGAATTAAAATCAGGTAACCGCGTGCTGATCCGATCTGCAAACAACCCAATGTTTGTCGCATGTTGGTTTGCAATTATAAAAGCAGGCGGAATTGTGGTAGCGACAATGCCTTTGCTTCGTGAAAAAGAACTTGCAACCATCATAGAATGCGCTGAAATCTCCCATGCATTCTGTGATCACCGATTAGAAGAAGCGCTTGCAGCAGTTGAATCTCCATTTCTAAAGCAGATGATCACGTTTGATGGAACTGGCGAAACTATCTCAAAATTGGAAGTTTTGATGCACAACAAACCGACAACATTCGGGAACTTCAAATCAAAATCAGATACAATTGCACTGATTGGGTTTACATCGGGAACAACCGGAAAACCAAAAATGACCGCGCACTACCACAAAGATATCCTGCTTATTTGCGAGGCATTTCCCAAATATGCCTTAAATCCAACCGAGGCTGATATTTTTACCGGAAGTCCGCCACTCGGATTTACTTTCGGTCTGGGCGGAATGGTATTATTTCCGTTTTACTACGGCGCATCGACATTCTTGATCGAAAAAGCATCACCCGATCTGCTGCTGAAAGCTATTTCGGAACACAAGGTTACAATCTGTTTTACAGCTCCGACGGCTTGGCGGGTAATCACTGCATTAGTTAAAGATTATGATATTTCTTCTTTGCGGAAATGTGTGTCGGCCGGCGAAACATTGCCTCTGAAAGTCTGGGAAGATTGGTACGAAGCTACAGGCCTAAAGATCATCGACGGAATCGGTTCAACTGAAATTCTGCATATTTTCATCTCATCAAACGAGGAAAATATGCGTAAAGGCGCAACAGGATTGCCAGTTCGAGGTTATGAAGCTAAAATTGTAGACAAAGATGGAAATGAAACTAAAGTAAATGAACCCGGCCGACTGGCTGTTCGCGGAATAACAGGCTGTAAATATCTTAATTCCCCTGAAAAACAGCTTGAGTATGTTGAAAGCAAATGGAACATCACAGGCGATATCTTCCGAAAGGATGAAGATGGATACTTTTGGTTTGTAGCTCGTGGAGACGATATGATTATCTCTTCGGGATATAATATCGCGGCGATCGAAGTTGAAAACGTGCTTTTGATGCATGATGAGATAGCCGAATGCGCAGTTGTCGGACTTCCAAATGAAGAACGGGGAATGCTCGTTTGCGCCAATATCGTGCTCAAAGATCCATCAGCAGCATGCGCCGAAAAAGCCAAAGAAATACAAGAATGGTTTAAGGCAAAGGCCGCACCTTATAAATATCCACGCGAAGTACGTTTTGTGGAAACCTTGCCAAAAACAGAAACAGGTAAAATCCAACGATTTAAATTAAAGAGTAAATAATGAACGAACTATTCACAAAGAAAGAAACTGTCCGTTTTAAGCATGTTGATTTCGCCGGAATCGTGTTTTATCCGCGTTTCCTCGAAATGCTCAATGATCTGGTGGAAGATTGGTTTGAAGAAGCGCTTGACAGGCCGTTTTCGAAGATCCACGAGACGAATGGAATTCCGACCGTCGATTTAAAAGTTCAATTCAAAAAAGCGGCCAGGATCGGTGACCAACTGACAAAGAAGCTATGGGTAACAAAACTCGGCGGTGCTTCAGTTATATGCGGATTTAAATTCTCTGATGAGAACGAACAAACATGCCTCGAAGGCGAAGTCACGCTTGTAAATGTTGCGCTCAATAAAGGTGGTTCGGAACTTAAAGCAGAACCTTTTTCGGATGATACAAGAGTGCGAATACAGAAATTCAAAATTTCAAATTCCAATTGAATGCGAAATCATTAACTTTGAAAAAACCTACCTTTAATGGATTTCCCGAAATTTAAAGCAGCTGCAGTCCAAACCTCTCCAGTTTTTCTTGATGTCGATAAGACTGTTGCCAAAGCTGTTTCTATAATAAAAGAAGCCGCTTCCAACGGCGCTAACCTAGTCGCATTTCCCGAGGTTTTTATAGCCGGTTATCCATATTGGAATTGGATCATGACTCCAGTTCAGGGCAGCAAATGGTACGAGCAGCTTTATCGCAATTCGGTTACTGCGGATTCGCCCGAAATTGAACGAATCTGTAAAGCGGCAAAAGACAATGATTGCCATGTTGTGATCGGGATCAATGAACGCGGCGCTAGTTATGGAGAAATTTACAACTCCAATCTAATTATTGACAATACCGGTACAATTGTCGGCAAACACAGAAAGTTGGTTCCAACGTGGGCTGAAAAACTCACGTGGACCTCAGGCGACGGATCTTCACTGAAAGTGTATAAAACAGTGATTGGCCCTATCGGAACACTGGCATGCGGGGAGAATACAAATACTTTAGCAAGGTTTGCATTATTGGCTCAGGGAGAGTTAATTCACATAGCCAATTATATCTCGCTTCCGGTCGCTCCACCAGATTATGATATGGCCGAAGCAATCAAAATCCGCGCAGCCGCACATTCGTTTGAAGGAAAATTGTTTACGATTGTTTCGTGTTCGACAATATCCAAAGAGATCATGGAAGCATTAAGACCTGATGTCCCCAATGTTGAAGAACTGCTTACTCGCAAAAATTCCGCTTTTTCGGGAATAATTGGGCCAAATGGAGCTGTTGTTGGCGAACCTTTAATTGATGATGAAGGGATCGTTTATGCGGATATTGATCTTGCGAAATGCATCCAGCCAAAGCAAATGCACGACATTTTGGGGCATTATAACCGATTTGATATCTTCGATCTTCGCGTAAATGTGGCTCCAACGCGAAAGATTACTTTTATAGATAACCATGAAGAATTTAACGGCGGAACCAAGATTTAAAATAGCGGCTACCCTGCTATTGGAATTTTGTTATTTAATTATTGGAATTTGAATGAAATATGGAAGGAAAATACAGCGATGACCAAATCGGAAGAGCCCGCGTTCAGGATACGCCGGAGCTTGAAGCGTATTACAAAGAACTAGCCACTTTAGGTGCAGGAGCTTTGTGGACCGTTGCCAACGATATCGAACCATGGGAGCCCCGGAGCTCATCTGTTCCAATGTTGTGGCGCTACGATGATCTGCGGGAGCTTGTCATCAAATCATCCGAACTGGTTACTCCGGAGCAAGCAGGCCGCCGTGTCGTTTATCTTGTTAACGATAATCGCAAAGATGTCAGCGCTGCCGTTGGTTGGCTGTACACCGGAATTCAGGTTACGCGCCCGGGCGAAAGCACTTCAGCGCATCGGCACAAAGCGTCAGCGCTGCGGTTCATTATGGAAGGCGAAGGCGGTTACACTGTGGTCGACGGAAATAAGATCACGTTTGAAGTCAACGATTTCGTGATCACTCCTAATTCGACCTGGCACGAGCATGGAGTCGCTGAAGGCGGCAAAACATGCATCTGGCAAGACGGGCTCGATATTCCATTAGTCAATGCTCTTGAAGCAAATGATTACGCGGTTTATGACGGAAAACAACAGTTGATCAATCCAGTTAATTACTCTCCGTTAACTTTCAGTGAATCAGGAATTGTTCCTGCTGATGTCGTGTGGGACAAGCCTTATTCGCCGCTTTTTAAATATTCATGGAGCAAGGTTTATCCGGCACTTCTAAAAGCAGCCGAAGTAAATAAAGGTTCTGCATTTGACGGGATCATGATGCAATATTCGAATCCGCTTACCGGCGGGCATGTAATGCAAACAATGGGCGCTTCAATTCAGTTATTACGGGCTGGCGAAGATACCAAAGCCCATAAACATACAGGATCGTTTGTCTACCAATGTGCGAAAGGCCAAGGCTACAGCGTGATCAACGGCAAGCGTTTCGATTGGAAGGAACGCGATATCTTCTGTATTCCATCATGGGCATGGCACGAACATGTGAATCTGTCGGATACCGACGATGCAGTTTTATTCTCGTTCAACGATTTGCCTGTTATTGAGAAACTCGGACTTTATCAGGAAAAGGAATATCTAGAGAATAATGGTCATCAAACTGTAATTTATTAGAAGCATTTTCCCTGCTATCCGCTGTATCTTTTTCCCGCTAAAGAAGCGGATAAAAAGGATGCCGCTTCTATCAGGGCTAGGCTTGTGCAACATCATAAACAACAATTAATGAAATTAGTCACTTTTACAATAAACAATTCGCATCCTAAACTTGGCATAGTCCGAAATGATACTATTATCGATGTTGAATTATTGAGCGCAATTGCTCACGATACTTTTCCGAAGACAATGCTTGATCTGATTGACGCGGGTCTTTCTGAAGTTAAAAGAATATCGGAAGTCATAGCCCAAACAGATACAGAAAATCTCAAAGCCGCAACTGTTGCTTTAAAGGATGTAAAACTGCTTGCTCCTATTCCGCGGCCGCGTAAAAATATAATCGGGATCGGATTAAATTACACTGAACATGTAGCTGAGAGCTCACGAACATTGGATACCTCAAATGAGCTTCCGCAGAAACCCGTGATATTTTCGAAGCCTCCAACAACAGTGATCGGAACAGACGAAAATATTCTCCATAATCCGAAGCTGACACAACAACTCGATTGGGAAGTTGAACTGGCTGTGATAATCGGCAAAAAAGGAAAATATGTCCCGAAAGAAGACGCAATGGATCATGTCTTTGGTTATACGGTGATCAACGACATTTCTGCGCGTGACTGCCGCCGTGCCGGACAATGGATTGTTTCCAAAGGCCAGGATACATTTGCCCCAATGGGTCCGTTTCTTGTTACAAAAGATGAAATCGCCGATCCGCACAACCTGAACCTTTCATTAACTGTCAATGGAGTCGAAAAGCAAAATTCAAACACGAAATTCATGTTGTTCAACATCAACGACCTGATTGAAGACTTAAGCACCGTTTTCACATTGGAACCTGGCGACATCATCGCAACAGGAACTCCAGCCGGAGTTGGCGCCGGACGAAATCCGCAGGAATTTATGTGGGATGGCGATGTTGTAGAAGCGACTGTAGAAGGAATTGGGACTTTGGTGAATACAGTTAGGGAGATTTTGAGATAAGAAGAGGCAACAGACTTCTTAGATCAATTTTTAAATCAAATATGTGGGTTTGTCATGATGTAGCAAAAGAACTCGTGAACATGTTACGCAATAGAAAGCACATGTTAAAAAGAGCGATTTGCGTTAGGGATTACTTCGTCAGTTCGCTTCGCTGGTGTGAAGCAGGCGCCGCGTGAAGCTGATAGCCCGGGCCGAAGGCAACGCCATAACAATAGAAATTACAATATCAATTATAAATTCAATAACCAATTCCGAGATCCGAAATTCTAATAGGAAACCCTGAACCCTGAACCCTGAACCTTGCACCTTGCACCCTGAACCCTGAACCTCTTAAAAAAATGAAAACATACAGAATCGGCCAAATAGTCCCATCATCCAATATAACAATGGAAACGGAGATACCTGCAATCTTCCGAGCCCGCGAAACAATACTTTCTGAAAAGTTCACGTTCCATTCAAGCCGCATGCGGATGAAGAAGGTCACAAAGGAAGAGCTTGAAGCAATGGACGCGATGAGCCATAAGTGCGCACTCGAGCTTTCAGACGCGCATGTTGACGTCATGGGCTACGCCTGTCTGGTTGCGATCATGAGCATGGGCCGCGGTTATCATTGCGTGTCGGAAACAAACCTGCATCAGGAAACGATAAAGAATGCCTTCCCTACTCCAATTGTAACAAGTGCCGGGGCTTTGATAAACGGTTTGAAAGTCTTAGGAGCCAGGAAAGTATCGCTGATAACACCTTATATGAGGCCACTCACAGATATGGTTGTAGATTATATCGAACACCAGGGTTTTAAAGTTATTGATTCAATTGCGCTCGAAATACCGGATAACCTGGAAGTCGCCGCGCAAAACCCATTGAACCTGCTTGATATATACAAACGTCTTGATCTCACGGGCGTCGATGTGCTTGTGGCTTCTGCCTGTGTGCAAATGCCTTCGCTCGAAGCAATTGACAGAATTCAGCAGGAAATCGGGATTCCCGTTACCTCGGCAGCGGTTTGTACAGCGTATGAAATGATGAAGAAGATCGGAATAGATGCAAAGGCTCCAATTGGAGGTGAGTTATTATCAGGCTTTTACTAATATTTGAATTATGTAACATTCCGGAAAAACGATGTAAGCAGTAACAAGTACGTTTTAGTGAAATTTGTAAAACACAACAGCAACCAAATTCACTTCAATTATGGAATCACAGTACAACAACAACGACCAGTTCCAAGCGGACAACGATTTTGACAATATCATCAGAATCAACAATTATGATGAATCAGAAGATCTACAGGACTTTGATTTCGATTACGATCCCAACGAAATGTATTATGCCCTGAATAACGAAAAAAACTAAGCTGATTAATTTCAGCTTTTTTTTTGTCGGGAAATTATATAAATATCGATTGAAACTGCATAACCCGAAGAAGATATCAAGAAGTAAATTTAAGAATCTTTAAATCTGATATTATGGGAGCAATTAACAACGGCAATCCGGGAAATTCAGACCATGGTAGCCAACAGCACAATGACAATCGGAAAAACTACGCACACTCGAATGAACGTCGCCGCGACAACATCCGGGATAACACACGAGATCATGAGTACAAAGAGTTTGATGAAACGCTAACGAACGACGAAAATTACAATCTGTACAATGATAAGATTAAAGGTGATCCGGATTTCAGCGACAAGAACCAGAATGCTCACCGCGACAAAGCAAATGACGACGCGCCTTAACTAAAAATTTAAAACCCACGATATGAACGGACTTTTTAAAACACTTATTGCCGGTTATGGCGCAAAGAAACTCGGTGGCGGATGCATCGGGACAATCGTAGTATTTATAATAATCTATTGGCTTTTGGGTATGTTTTAACTGCTTGGTCAAACCACAAGCTGCTTTCGGGCAGCTTTTTTTTTTGCAAGGAATCCTGCAAAAGTTGCCGCAGAAACTGTAACAAATTAGGTTTCAAAAGAAAGGATATTTGTAAAAGACCAATGCCAATAATTAAAAACTTATAGATATGGAAACGCATTTTGAAGGCTCACGCGGATCAGAAAGTATGAGCACCCCGCATCAGCGCCAATACGACGAACAGAATCCGGATAACGTAAATCACGTGGAATCAAATCATCATGATAATCCGCCAAATGATGATGACCTTGCAGCACAAGTTATTGACCATCCAGAAGATGTGGATTCTTCAGCCAATACTGACTTCGAGGATATCGACACTTTAGAGTCAAGAACTCCCGACGAATCGGCCAGTACCGATCCTAATGAAGTAGAAGACAAGCCTTCTTTTAAACGAAATCCTAACCTGTAAATAAAGAGCCATGAACCAACCATATAAATCGGACAGCGAATTGAACCAACCCGAAAAATTCTTCATGAGTCCTGACGATGAGGAACCACGTGGAATAGACAATCCTGGTTTAAATCAGGATACAGAAGGAAAAGATGAAGGAGAATTTGAGGAATCAGATGACTTTCACAAATATGACGATGTCGATAAAGCCAACGTCGATATTGATGATGAAATTTCGAAAAGCAATGAGTCACTGAATGCGAACAGCGAAAATGAACGGCCGACGTTCATCCGCACTTACGATAAAAATGCAACCAATATTGTAGATGATATCGGAAAATACGATGGCAACATCAATATATGAAAAAAGCCTCGTTTGAGGCTTTTTTGTTTAATAAGCCATTAGTTCTTTAAGGGCGGTTTCAAAGCGTCCTTTCGGCAGATATTGATCTTCAAGCGCTTTTGTAAAAGGAATCGGCGTATCGAGACTGGCGACACGTTTCACAGGTCCGTCAAGATATTCAAAGCAATCTTCCATTATCATTGCTGATAGATCACTCGCGATTCCGCCGAACATACTGTCTTCCTGCAAAATAATTACCTTGTTCGTTTTTCTCACACTGCTGTAGATTGTCTTTTTGTCAAGAGGTTGCAACGTTCGCAAGTCAATCAGATCGGCAGAAATATCCGGGTTTTTCTCCAAGGTTTCCAATGCCCAATGAACAGCAGCTCCAAATGCAATAATTGTAACGTCATTGCCTTCTTTAAGAACAGCGGCCTGCCCGAGTGGAATTGTATAATAATCGGATGGAACATCCTGATAAACGCTTCTGTACAACATTTTGTGTTCAAAAAACATCACCGGGTTCGGATCATTGATTGCTGTATTAAGCAGTCCTTTTGCATCGTACGGAAAGGCAGGATAAACCACCTTTAATCCTGGAGTCTTAGTGAACCACGCTTCATTTGTCTGAGAATGGAAAGGCCCTGCCTGTGTTCCGCCGCCGCAAGGCATCCGGATGACAACGTCGGCTTTTTCGTTCCATCGATAATGGACTTTGGCAAGGTAATTCACGATCGGATTGAAACCGGTAGAAACAAAATCGGCAAATTGCATCTCTACAATTGCTTTATATCCATTAATTGATAATCCCATTCCGGCTGAAACGACAGCGCTTTCACATATTGGCGTATTGATAACGCGTTCTTTACCGAACTTCTCAACAAAACCGTCCGTAATTTTAAATGCACCTCCATATTCCGCGATATCCTGACCCATGATTACAAGGTTCTCATGGCGTTCCATTGACTGCCGGAGCCCTGCAGAAATAGCATCGATATATCTAATATTTTCAGTTGTTGATGAAGGAGCAAACTCCTCAAAATCATAGTTTTGGTACAGATCATTTAACTCTTCATCATAACTTGCCTTTATTTCTGCTTCCGTATTGGCAATAAGAAGGTTGTCGTCAATTTCCTTTCGGATTTCGTCGCGCCATTGGTCATCCTTATCAGCACGAAGTATGTTTTGCTTTATTAAATATTTTTTGAAATTGTCAACAGGGTCTTTCTCAGCCCACATGTCCATAAGCTCTTTCGGAACATATTTCGTTCCCGAAGCTTCCTCATGTCCGCGCATCCTGAAAGTTTTAAACTCTATTAAGACCGGCCGTGGATTTTCACGCATCGACTCAACTATTTCCGAAAGCTCATTATAAACTTCAAGGATGTTGTTTCCGTCCAGGATATGCGATTCCATTCCGTATCCGGCGCCTTTATCAGCAAGATTCTCGCAACGATATTGTTCGTTGGTTGGTGTCGATAATCCGTATCCGTTGTTCTCAATTATGAACAGAACAGGTAGATCCCAAACTGCGGCAATGTTTAAGGCTTCATGAAAATCGCCTTCGCTGGTTGCGCCTTCTCCTGTAAATACTGCTGTTACTTTGCCGTTCTTCTTGAGTTTGTCGGCTAGTGCAATTCCGTCGGCCACGCCTAACTGCGGTCCAAGATGCGAGATCATCCCGATAATCTTATACTCCTGCGTTCCAAAATGAAACGATCGGTCCCGGCCTTTGGTAAAGCCGCTTGCCTTGCCTTGCCATTGCGAGAAGAGTCGGTATAATGGGATATCGCGACCTGTAAAAACACCAAGATTCCGGTGCATCGGCAAAATATATTCGTCTTGTTGAAGAACAGCGGTAACGCCAACTGAAATCGCTTCCTGCCCGATTCCCGAAAACCACTTAGAGACTTTTCCCTGCCGAATCAAAATCAGCATCTTCTCCTCTATCAATCTTGGTTTTATAAGCCTTCTGTACAAATCAAGAAGTTGGTCATCAGTAAGGTTTCGTCTTTCGAAATTCATTATTTTTCGGTATTTTTTGGGTGTAAAAACAGCTCAAAAGTATAAAAAATAAACAGGTTGCACTTTTTTTAGGCTGTTTTTTTAGATTGTGTCCGCCAACAGAAATAGCAATAGAATTTTATTCTATACATTTGTGTTGATACGTTTTAGTTTTAAGTTATTAACAAAAATTTCTAGTATGCAGAACATTCCCAGTGTTGACTTGCGTGATTTCCTTTCGGGCGACCCGGAACGTAAACAAAAATTTGTAAATGAAATCGGAAAGGCTTTTGAAGACATTGGCTTTGTAGCCTTAAAAGGTCATTTTTTGGATGACAAGC
This sequence comes from Flavobacterium sp., assembly GCA_036388535.1. GTDB lineage: Bacteria > Bacteroidota > Bacteroidia > Flavobacteriales > Flavobacteriaceae > Flavobacterium. The sequence goes on from DASVRQ010000044.1 coordinate 15,119, forward strand.
TTGTGGAAGAATTGTACGGCGAAATCAGAAACTTCTTTTCGCTTCCAGTTGAAACCAAGTATAAATATGAAATTCCAGGAATCGGCGGCCAACGCGGCTATGTGTCATTTGGGAAGGAACATGCCAAAGGTCGAAAAGAAGGCGATTTGAAAGAATTCTGGCACTTCGGTCAATACGTTGATAAAGATTCCAAATATGCTTCAGAATATCCTGATAATGTAGCGGTTGAGGAACTTCCACGTTTTAATGAGGTTGGAAAAGAAGCGTACCAAATGCTTGAAAAGACTGGCGTATATGTACTTCGTGCACTTGCACTGCACCTCAGACTCGACGAATTTTACTTTGATGATTATGCTAAAGAAGGGAATTCGATCCTTCGTCCTATACATTATCCTCCAATTACTTCTGAACCTGAAAACGCAATTCGCGCCGCTGCACATGGCGATATCAACCTGATAACATTGTTGATGGGCGCGCAGGGACGCGGACTCCAAGTGATGAACCACAATGGCGAATGGATTGACGCGATCGCAGAACCAGACGAACTTGTTATTAATGTTGGAGATATGTTATCACGCCATACCAACAATAAATTGAAATCTACAATTCACCAGGTTGTAAATCCACCGCGTGAATTATGGGGAACTTCGAGGTACTCAATCCCGTTTTTCATGCACCCGGTCAGCGATATGAAGCTCGATTGCCTAGAAAGCTGCATTGATTCGGAAAACCCAAAATTATACGAAGACATCACTGCTGGTGAATTCCTTCATGAACGTCTGGTTGATTTGGGGTTGATCAAAAAATAATTACATTTTAATTTAATGAAAGACATTGAGTGATGCTTGATGTCTTTTGTTTTTTATCCGGTCAAAAAATAATCCGAGTATTCGTGGCAGAAGAACAAAATGGCAAAAAAATCAAACAATCTTAACGACCTGGGCGGATTCGTATTTTCAACCAATAAAGACTTTGAGTTTGAAAACGAATCAAATTCAGGCGAAATCGTTCCCGCCGGAAAACAGCGCCTCGAGGCGCATCTCGATAAGAAAAACCGTGGCGGAAAAGTAGCAACAATAATAAAAGGATTTGAAGGCAATGAAGAAGACCTGAAGTCACTCGGAAAAATGCTCAAAAGCAAATGCGGTGTCGGCGGCGCGGTCAAAGACAACGAGATCATCATCCAGGGAAATTTCCGCGACAAGATCATGGAGATTTTAAAGAGCGAAGGTTATAACGTGAAGCGTGTTGGAGGATAGTTTGCAGTCTCAGTCTTCGGTCGCAGTCGCGGTCAATATCAATAACAATTGCAATATCAATATCAATATCAATAACAATATCCTTACACCCTAAACCCTAAACCCTATACCCTTCCATGATTCAAAACTCCGAACTCATCCTGAACCCCGATGGCAGCGTTTACCACTTAAACCTGCGTCCAGAACATATTGCGAACGACATTATATTTGTGGGCGACCAGAATCGCGTAGAAAAGATCACGATGTTTTTCGACCATATCGAATTTTCGGCACAAAAGCGTGAATTCAAAACCCAAACAGGAACGTATCGCGGCAAACGATTAACCGTAATGTCAACTGGGATCGGGCCCGACAATATTGATATTGTCATGAACGAACTCGATGCGTTGGTGAACATCGATCTGACCACACGTCAGCCAAAAGAAGAACTTACCTCGCTCAACATCATCAGAATCGGGACTTCAGGATCGCTTCACGAAGACATTCCGACCGACAGTTTCGTCATGTCTAAATTTGGCCTCGGACTCGACAATATGCTCCGCTCCTACCTTATAGATGAATTTTCGGTTTCCGCTATTGAAGATGCCTTTATCAGCCACACAAGTTGGGATCTGAAAAAAGGCCGCCCCTACGTGATCCCATGCTCTGAAAAGCTTGCGGACATCATTAAAAGCGACCGCATGCATGAAGGAATTACAGCAACTGCAGGCGGATTTTACGGTCCGCAGGGACGCGTTTTAAGATTGAGCATCCAGGATCCGGAACTCAATTCAAAAATGGATAACTTTGCTTTTGAAGGTAACCGGATCACTAATCTAGAGATGGAAACGGCGGCGATATACGGACTTTCGGCACTTCTCGGTCACAACGCGCTTTCGCTCAACGCTATTATTGCAAATCGGGCAACCGGAACGTTCAGCCTTGATGCCTATAAAGCGGTTGACGAGTTGATATCTTACACTTTAGAAAAACTGTCGTTGCAGCCTTAGAAGCCAATCCCGTCTTACATTATATCTTTTGCCCGCTAAAGAAGCGGATCAAAAGGATGCCATTCCAGTCGGGGCTAAAACACATTCATCTACTATGGAAACAATCAGAATCGCAGGCGTTCCCGAACATTTCAACCTGCCTTGGCATTTGTGCCTCGAAAATAACGACTTCGCGGATAAAGGAATAAATGTAGAATGGACCGATGTTCCCGAAGGAACCGGAAAACTCTGCCAGATGTTGCGCAACAACGAAACTGACATCGCAGTAATCCTTACGGAAGGAATAATTAAAGATATCGTTGCCGGCAATCCGTCTAAAATTGTTCAGATATATGTAAAATCTCCTTTAGTATGGGGAATTCACGTTGCTGCAAATTCATCATATCAAACACTTCCCGACCTTGAAGGAAAAAAAGTTGCTATCAGTCGGCCTGGTTCAGGATCACAATTAATGGCTTACGTCAATGCAGCAAATAATGGTTGGAGTAAAGATCTTCAGTTCGAAACCATCCATACAATTGACGGCGCAGTCGAAGCACTCACAACCGGAACAGCCGATTATTTCATGTGGGAGCGATTTATGACAAAGCCGCTCGTCGACAAGGGCATTTTCCGCCGAATCTTGGATTGTCCTACTCCATGGCCCTGTTTTGTAATTGCTGTCAGAAATGAAGTATTGGAAAACCATCCTGATGCAATTAAAACAATACTTGAGGTCATTAATAATAAAACTAAATTTTTCCAAGAAATCCATGGAATTGACGCTGTTTTAGCCGAACGGTACGGCCAGAAGATCGAAGATATCCGAGAATGGATGTCGCTCACACAATGGTCTCAAAAACAACTCGATGAAACAATGTTAAACAAAATTCAAAATCAGTTGGTCGAATTATCTGTTATGGATAAAATGGGTACTTTTGCTGAAATGGTGCAACTCTGATGGCTGCTGCCTTTTGGTTCTCCTATGATGAAATTCAGTGAAATTCCCTTTAGAAAAATAAGAACTGCCCTTCAGGTCAAAAAGCCATGGGATACGGTAATTATTTTCATACTGAATATACTGATAGCTATTCCTGTTTTTATAATCATCCATCAAAATTTGATCGATCCGGATTGGTACTATCAGATCGACCGAATACTGATCTTTATTGCGTTGGTCGTTTTGATTCAACTAATTTTGCGGCTTCTTCGCCACGTAATTATATTCGCTATATTTCTCTACCTTATAGCATTAGGCTACGGAAGTTTGTTCGGAAGCTATGGTTTCAGCATGGTTTACGAAGATTATCGGTACATGATCTATGCGATGTCCGACAGCCCAAATCCGCAAGATCTGATTATTTCAAAGCTGTTACCATTTCCCAATAAGTCGAAAATCCTGAACGCCATTCAATATGACAGTCCGAAAGTCAGGAACTATGCCGTGATGACCACCACAAAATATTTTGCCGACGTTAAGGGCTACGATGATTACCGCACACTTGTTCAATCGTTCGCCGTCTTCAAGGATATCAACAGCAGGTGGAATTATGTCAGCGATCCCAAAGGCCGCGAATACATAGCAACAGCAACAGAATCGCTGCCCTATTTCTCCGGCGATTGTGATGATCACGCAATCTTAATGGTTGCCGCAGTCAAAGCAATAGGCGCCACGCCGCGTCTAATTCACACCGGCGGCCACATCTATCCTGAAGTATTGGTTGGTACAAAGGCCGATCTTGAAACAATAAATTACCTGGTCAAAAAAATTCTCTTTGTTGATGAAAGCAAAGGAAAAACGCTGCACTATCATATCGATGAACGTGGTCAGGTCTGGCTGAATCTGGACTATACGGCAACATATCCTGGCGGCCCTTTCATGCATGCTGAAATTCTCGGCGCGTTGACGCTGAATTAAAATCCCCGATTAAAGCAACCACTTTTTGATTATCTTAGCTTCGATAAATATTGTCTTTATGAAGAAATTATTGTTTGTATTGCTGGTTTGTAGCCAACTTGGAAACGCTCAGGCAACTGACACTGTCCGCGGAAAGAACGAAGTCCGTGTTGATTTGCTTTCGCTGATTGCCGACGGCAAGTTCAACCTGACTTACGAGCGGTTTCTGAACAGGGATTTCTCAATCGGGGTTACGGGCGGCTATTCGGATAGCGACAAAATATATCAGGATTTCGTCAAGGGATACAGAAGTACTTTGCCAAAATATGAAGTTACTCCTTTCATACGTTACGCATTGTCAAAAAGTACTAGAAGCTTTTATTTTGCAGAGGCTTTCATTTCGGCAAACGGCGGTGATTACCGCGAAATCGTCCGACTCGAAAACAATGGAACCGGTTATTATACAATTCAGCAGAGCGACTATTTTGATATTGCCATCGGTGGCGGACTTGGGTATAAAATTTACATCAAACAAAAATTTGGTTTTGAACTGTTGGTTGGTTTCGGAAGAAATCTTCTGGAAAAGGATAAAAGCCCTGATGTTATGTCACGCGTTGGATTAAGTGTCGGTTACAGATTTTAATAAAATACTACGATGAAAAACTATATAAAAATATTTTTTATACTTCTATTGACTGGACTTATTTTGGCCAGTTGTGATTCGAACGATGATGGATTTTACAACGAAAAATACGTTGACATCCCAGATCTTGTATCTATTCACGAAGTGGACAATGAAGCAGGCAACTTCATTTTTGTGACAACAAGTTTTTCAAGATACCAGAACGAACCTGGACAAACGACTCCGCTCGATCTTTATTCATCGACAAACGGTGCTGCCTCATTTGATTTCAATTATTTTATCGAAAAAAGAATTGCTGCAGATCAATGGGAGGTTGTGGAGATCAGGAGCAATATGATCAATGTAGAACTTGGTACCGCAGAAAGTGGCTTTTTCGTCATTGCGCACGCTACATATGAAAATCAAAGTTATAACTATCGTGCGGGCATTCAACTTCCATCAGCAGGAGAATATCGGCTGAGTTTTGGAATTAATAGCGACTCGGTTGATGATGTAGAATTTCGATCTGCAAGTATTGGAAACAGTTTGTTCCTAAACATAAATTCCGATTCGCACTTTTTAAATTCCGAAGGATATTATTTATTTACGACAAATTGATCACCAATGTATTGGAATTTTCCCCTGGGATTCTAAATACTCGTTTGTCTTACTGAAATGTTTATTCCCAAACCAATGTCCGCTATTGGCACTTAGCGGTGACGGATGTCCCGATTCTAAAACCAGATGTTTCTGCTTGTCAATTTTGGCGCCCTTTTTCTTAGCATATCCGCCCCAGAGAAGAAAGACAACATTTTCTTTTTCATCAGATAAGATTTGAATGACAGTATCAGTAAACTTTTCCCAACCTTTTTTTTGATGGCTTCCGGCTTCACCTTCACGTACGGTCAGCGTCGCATTCAACAATAGAACTCCTTGCCGTGCCCAATGCTCAAGTTTTCCGCTACTGGGTGCTTCCTTTCCCAAATTAATCTCGATCTCTTTGAAAATGTTCCGCAATGACGGCGGAAACGCTATCGTATCATTTACAGAAAAACAGAGTCCGTGTGCCTGATTAGCCCCATGATAAGGATCTTGCCCGATGATCACAACCTTTACGTCATCAAAATCACAGTAGCTAAAAGCGGAAAATATTTGATCAGATGGCGGATAACAGGTATGATTATCGTATTCTGATTTAACGAATTGAATTAACTCGTGGAAATATGGTTTTCCGAACTCGGATGAAAGTGCCTGGCGCCAGGAAGCTGGGAGATTTATTTCCATATAAAGTTTTCCCAAATATAGTAATTCCGCCTCCTCAAGTAACGACATAGCTCGTCTTTTTTATCTAAATTTGCATGTTAAACCGCTACTAATTAAAATGATCAGCATTACTGATAAAACGTTGCAGGACTTACAGTTTCCGACGATTTTGGAAACAATCTCCGACATCTGCAACACCGATCTGGGAAAAGAAAAAGCAATCTTAATAGTTCCATTCCGCGACAGAACGCAGTTGATGGATTCACTGATGATGACGTCCGAATATTTATCGTCATTTCAAAATAATAATGCAATTCCCAACCATGGATTTGAATCGATCGCACATGAAATAAAATATCTTGCCATTGAAGGAAGCTTTCTCGAGACAGGCAGCTTTCGAAAAATAGCAACCATTTCAGATACAACAAATGTTCTTTTGCAGTATTTTAAAAAGTTCCATGATTATTATCCACATCTGCATGACAAAGCTTCAAAGGTTGAACTGAACAAGGAAATTGTTAAAACAATTGATGATATAGTTGATAAGTACGGCGAAATTAAAGATACCGCTTCTGCCGAACTACAGGAAATCCGAAAGAAGATGAATGTTGTACGCGGACAAGTAAACCAAAGTTTCGGCTCTGCGATGACACAATATCATGGTTTGGGATATCTTGACGATATCAAAGAAAGTTTTGTGCAAAACCGTCGCGTACTTGCTGTTCTGGCGATGTATCGCAGGAAAGTCAAAGGTTCAATCCTTGGAAGTTCCAAGACAGGAAGCATTGCTTATATTGAACCCGAAGCAACTTTAAGATACTCGCGCGAACTCGGAAACCTTGAATACGAAGAAAAGGAAGAAATCACGCGTATTTTGAAGCAGCTTACCGATAAGATTCGGCCGCATCTTGAATTACTTAAGACGTACCAAGAATTTCTTAGTGATATTGACGTGACGGCAGCGAAAGCAAAATATGCAAGCAGGATCAATGGCGTGCTTCCGCAGATAACCGACGAACGTCGCATGTTTTTCCGTGACGCCTATCACCCGATTTTATATCTGACAAACCTCCCAAAGAAAGAGGTCACATATCCGCAAACCATCGAATTGAATCAGCAAAACCGCATAATCGTGATCTCAGGACCAAATGCGGGCGGTAAAACAATTTCTTTGAAAACGGTCGGTTTGCTGCAGTTAATGCTTCAAAGCGGAATGCTGATTCCTGTTCATGAACGGAGTGAAACGTTTTTGTTTGATCGGATCTTGACGGATATTGGAGATAATCAATCAATCGAAAACCATCTAAGCACGTACAGCTACCGACTCAAGAACATGAATTATTTCCTCAAAAAGTGCAATGCGAGAACATTGTTCCTCATTGATGAATTTGGAACTGGTTCCGATCCTGAGCTTGGTGGCGCCTTGGCGGAAATCTTTCTGGAGGAGTTCTATCATCGTGAAGCTTTTGGGATCATTACTACGCATTACTCAAATCTGAAGATACTGGCAAACGAACTGCCTTATGCAATGAATGCGAATATGCTATTTGACGAAAAATCGCTTGAACCATTATATAAACTGATTTTAGGTCAGGCAGGAAGTTCATTTACGTTCGAGGTGGCACTTAAAAATGGCATCCCATTCGGATTGATAAACCGTGCGAAAAAAAAGATAGAAGTTGGCAAAGTACGTTTCGATAAGACGATCGCAACTTTACAGAAAGAACGTTCCAAACTCGAAAAGACGTCGCAAACGCTGAAAGAGGAAGAAACGAAGGCTCGTGTGGAAAGCAAGAAAATGGAAAATATAAATGTCAAGATCCAGCAGAAACTTGAGAGTTATCAGGAATTGTACGACAGCAACCAAAAGGTGATTTACATCGGACAGAAAGTCGACGATATGGCCGCAAAGTATTTCAACAGCAAAAATAAGAAAGAACTGATCGGTGATTTTCTGAAGCTTGTTGAAATAGAAAATTCAAAACGTAAAAAGGCAACTCCGAAAGAGGAAAAAGTCGAAAAGGAAAAGAAGAAAGAAACAATTGCGGAAGTCACGGTTAAAGTCGAAGAAATACGAGTTGCTAAAAAAGAAAAGAAAATTAAAGCTGCACCAGTAGAAAAACCGAAGCCTGTATTAAAAGTGGGAGATCGTGTCAGGATGAACGATGGCAAGGCCGTTGGAAGTATCGACAATATCGAAAAAAATAAAGCGACAGTAAATTACGGTATGTTTACTTCAAAAGTCAGTCTTGATGAACTTGAACTCGTAGAAGCAAAAAGATAAAAAAATGAATATCCAGGATCTGCCCCAAGGAAAGAAAATTATTTTGTTTGATGGTGTTTGCAATTTGTGCAATTCGTTTGTGAACTACGTTATTGACAATGATAAGAAAGATCTTTTTAGGTTTGCGGCGCTGCAGTCGGAAGTTGGACAAATGATCTTACACCACATTGCCGTAGACGCAAAAAAAACGGACAGCATCATATTGTATGAGCCCGGAGTCGCATACTTTCATAAATCGTCTGCCGCGCTTGAAATCGCTTCAGAAATCGGCGGTATTTTTAGTTTATTGGGACTCTTCAGGTTTATCCCTAAAGCGTTGCGCGATCCTGTTTATGACTACATTGCAAAGAATCGCTATAAGTGGTATGGGAAGCAAGAGTCGTGCAGGATTCCAACACCGGAGCTACATAAAAAATTCCTATAGCAAAAAGCCGGATATTACTCCGGCTTTAATTCTTTCAGCGTTAAATCCTAATGCTTTAAAAACTTATGTGTAGATGAACCTTGATCGGAATCTACATTGAGAATATACATTCCCTTAGAAAGTCCTGAAACATTCATTTCTACTTCTGTTGAAAGATCGAAAGCCTGCTGATTAACTGTACGTCCGTTTAAGTCAACAATACTGATCCCTTTTATCGCTGAATTTTGAGATGAAATTTGCAGTACATTATCGGCAGGATTTGGATAAACCGAAAATTCCGTAGCCATAACCGGCGTTTCAACAGCTAATAGTGGTGCACTTGCAGGCAATGCGCGCAAATCTATGTTGTCGAACAATCCTACTCCGGCAACTGTATTAACTTGTCCTGTAGCCGAGATTGCCGGCGCGGTAATATTTAATGTACCCAGATCAATTCCTGTACTAGCTCCCATTATTGGTTGTACAGTAATTAAACCTGTTGCTTCTTTAAAAATTAGCTCGCCCGTAGTCTTATTAAAACTGAATCCAAGCGTGTACCAGGTATTTGCAGCGAGAATTAGCGGCGTAAACGTAGTGCCGGTTTGGGCAAGGGTAAATGAAAAGTTTCCGGTTTGCGTCCCGTTGTTATAATAACCAAGTCCGCGCAGTTCCCGTGTTGCCAAGTTATACGTAAGACCTGCGATAAAATTTAATCCGGTAGGATCATAAAGCACCACCCGCATTGAATTTGTGGATGTCGTTGCTGCGCCGGTAAAGAAATTATATTGAACCTGCGCCACATTGTTGCCGGTGTCGCGTGCAGCCCAAAGGGTTGACACATCCTTGTACATCCGCCGTGTATTGGTCGACGTGTTTGATCCCGTAATCTGGATAACATTGTTACCCCCAACATTTACAACCTGGAAATCGGAATTGTTACCAGCCGTAACGGTTGTCCGCCAGCCTCCTTGTCCAGGAGTTGCGCCTGTCATATCTGTACCGATGTCACCAACAGTAAGTGCTTCCGCGTTTTCAGTAACTAAAACTTGAGCACCTGCAAAGGTGACGGAAAGCAGAGCAGATAATAAGAGTAAGGTTTTTTTCATTTGTTATGTTTTTAAGTTATAACAAAGCTACATAAAAAACCATTTAAGCGTATCTTAAACCTACTGTTCTTCAATTATATGGCAGTGAGTTCTTCCATTTCATCATCTTTTTCCCATTTCCCGACAACAGACGTAGCCAGTGCATTTCCCAACACATTTGTAGCGCTTCGGAACATGTCGCAAAAGTGGTCGATCGGTAAGATCAATGCAATTCCTTCTATTGGGATATCAAACATTCCACATGTCGCTGCAACAACAACCAAACTAGCTCGTGGAACACCGGCAATTCCTTTACTTGTTAACATTAACACCAACAGCATCGTCATCTGAGTCGGGATATCAAGCGGATGATTGTAGGCCTGTGCTATGAAAATACTCGCGAACGTCATGTACATCATGCTTCCGTCGAGATTGAAGGAATAGCCAAGCGGCAACATGAACGAAACAATACGGTCTTTGATACCGAAGCGCTCCAGTTCTTCCGTGAGTTTAGGAAAAACAGCTTCACTACTTGTTGTGCTGAAAGCGATAATCAGCGGATTCATGATCCGGCGAAGCAAGACTGTCATTCTGCCTTTGAGGAACAAATAACCTATGATCAGAAGAACAATCCACAACGACGTGATTCCGACCATAAAAGAACCAAAGAATTTCGCGTACGTAAACAGCAATTCCTGGAAATCCCGAATCGCGAAAACTCCGGCGATTGCACCAAATACTCCAATTGGAGCAAATTTCATCACATAATTTACCATTTTGAGTACGATGTGTGAAGTCTTATCAAGCGCGTTTACGACAGGCTTTGCAAAATCACCTATTGACGCAGCTGCAAGTCCGAAGAAGATCGAGAATATTACAATCTGCAAAATTTCATTGGTTGCCATTGCCTCGACTATACTTTTAGGAATAATATGCTCGATGAAATTCTGTGCAGAAAAAGCCTGGGTTTTTGATGTGACTTCCGCTGCTGCGGACATATCGGTTCCAGCCAATTCCAATCCGACACCCGGTTCAAGAATGTTGACCCAGAACAATCCGATCAGCAATGAGATAAATGATGCAGTAAAGAACCAACCGAGTGCCTTACCTCCTATTCGTCCCACCGTTTTGATGTCGCCCAGTTTTGCGATACCGACAACAAGCGTTGTGAAAACGAGCGGTGAAATGATCATTTGCACCAAGCGGATGAAAACCGTAGCCAGCAATTTGATATAGCCGCTGAACGCTTTCGCGTCTTCAGGTGTGTAATTGTTGTGGATGAAGATTCCGAGTGCTGCGCCCAAAACCATTGCAATCAATATTTGTCCGGTTAGGCCCGAAAAGAATGATGCTTTCTTTGTTTCTGTCGTATTCATATTGTAGATCGGTTCATTATTTTGGTGAATGCCTAGCCCTGATGGCAGTGAAAATCCTTTTTTGCGCTTCTTTAGCGCGGAAAAGATTGAAACGAACAGCAGGATAATGCTTCCATAAGTTCAAAAATTATTTCTTGTAAATTTTATTGATAAGGTAAAAATCTGCGAGCACTATTGCCGCCATTGCCTCGACAATTGGTACTGCACGCGGCACGACGCAAGGATCATGTCGGCCTTTTCCCTGCATTTCGACGCTGTTTCCGCTGCTATCAATAGTTTGCTGGGCTTGCATTATCGTCGCTACGGGCTTAAATGCCACACGGAAATAAATATCCATTCCATTTGAGATTCCGCCCTGGATTCCGCCTGACAAATTTGATTTTGTCGTTCCGTCACCATTATACTGGTCGTTGTGTTCGCTTCCTTTCATTTTGGCGCCACAGAATCCGCTGCCAAATTCGAAACCTTTTACTGCGTTGATCGAAAGCATTGCTTTTCCGAGTTCAGCATGCAGTTTATCAAAGACTGGTTCGCCCAAACCAATTGGCACATTCTGGATGACACAAGTAATTGTTCCGCCAACGGTATCGCCATCCTTTCGGATCTGCCGGATCAATGTTTCCATTTTTTCAGCTGTGGCTTCGTCGGGACAACGTACCGGGTTGGATTCTATTTTTGAAAAGTCGAGCTGCTGGTAAGGTTTATCGATGAAGATTTCGCCGACCGATGAAACAAAAGCAGTAATCTTAATACCTGTAATAATCTGCCTCGCAACGGCGCCGGCAACGACACGTGATGCGGTTTCGCGGGCTGAACTTCGGCCGCCGCCACGATAATCGCGGATCCCGTATTTTTTCTCATAGACATAATCGGCGTGGCTTGGGCGGTATGCGTTCTCAAGATGGGAATAATCGGCGGATTTCTGATTTTGATTCCGGATCATAAAACCTATTGGCGTGCCTGTAGTTTTTCCTTCGAAAATGCCTGAAAGGAATTCCACTTCATCGTCTTCCTTTCGTTGCGACACGATCGCGGATTGTCCCGGTTTGCGGCGTTGCATCTGAAAGCGGATCGCTTCGAGATCCAAATCTATTTCAGGCGGACAACCATCAATGATCCCGCCTATCGCAGAGCCGTGTGATTCTCCAAAGGTTGTAATCTTAAAAATGTTCCCGTAACTGTTTCCGGCCATTAATTATGATTTTAAACAAAAATAGCTTTTAAGTTTAAATGATTTGAAGATTCTGATTTAAAGTTAGGTACTTGTACCTCTAAAAACTGAATTTGTGATATATTAGCTTTTTAAAAATATTTAATTATGAAAAAAATCCTCTTTTCGGCAGTTTTTGCAGCTTTGTTCGTATCCTGTTCAACAGAAGATGACAGTCCGCCCGACACAAATCCGGCCTTGTCGGAATACCTGCCCTTGGCAGATGAAAATTATTGGACGTACGATGTTGAAGGTGCGACCGTTTCAGGACGTGATTCGCTTTACGTAGCAAACGACACGGTCATCAATGGAACGCCGCATAAAAGGATGGAAACCGGGGATGTACCGTTCGGATTTTATTCGGGTGCATTGAAAAACAATGGAATTCGGAATGCAAACGGTTCGTTAATGGTTTCGGGAGCTTTCGGATTGGATTTAGGCGAAACTTTTCCTGTTGATATAGCGTTGAACAATTTCGTCATTTTAAGTGATGATGCTTCGGCTAACCAGGAATTAAGTAGTGTTTCGGGGGAAATCGAACAGACTTTCGAAGGTTATCCGCTGATCCTTGATTATACGCTCTCAAGTACTGCAACACAGACTCTTCCTTCCTTTACTTCTCCAAACGGAGATGTTTACACCGATGTAAAAGTAGTTCGGCAGACATTGAATATGAAAATTTCATACACAACCGACGATTTTGGTTTTCCTATAACGATACCAATTTTACAAAGCCAGGACGTGCTTGTTTCGAATACCTATTTCGCTAAGAACATCGGAATGGTTTACGCGCAAACGACATACAGCTACGATCTGGAGGATTTGTCGCAGGCAGGAATTGAATTGCCGATCCCTTCTTCAGGAATGGAAGTTCAGGAAGAATTCCTCGACACATCAGTCACAGCAAGTGCAAACGCAAACTAAACGTTAAGATTTTTTGTTAATTTTTGCATAAGGCTACGCCCGTGCAGCGGCATTAGGCGTAAATTTGCTTATACTAAAAAAACAAATTACGATTTATGAAAAGAGTTATTTTATCAGCGATTATGTTGATCGGATTGGCATTCACTGCTCAGGCACAGGAGATTCGTCCGAATGCTTTGGGTTTAAGACTAGGTGACAATGACGGTTTTGGAGGCGAGATATCGTACCAAAGAGCATTAGGCGATGATAATCGTTTGGAGTTGGATTTGGGCTGGAGAGACAGCAGGCATTATGATGCGATCAAAATTGTTGGATTATACCAATGGGTTTGGAACATCGAAGGCGGATTCAACTGGTATGCCGGTGTTGGTGGTGGACTTGGTCAATGGAGTTTTCAGGATAAGCCGAACGGATGGGATCGCGACGACAGTGGAACTTTCCTATTAGCTGCAGGTGATATCGGTATTGAATACGTTTTTGACATTCCGTTGCAACTGTCGCTGGATTTCAGACCGGAATTTTACTTCGGTGACGACAGGAACGATTTCGATGATGATTACAATAGTTTTGGATCGGATATCGCACTTGGCATCAGGTATACATTCTAATATCTTTCATGATATAAACAAAAATCCCGGTTCGTCCGGGATTTTTTATTTTATCTCGATCGGTTTCTTCGAGTTGATCTTTACGATCGTATAAGGGTTTGTCATCACTGAGGCCGACATTGAATCGGAAGAAGGCTCTTTCTCCTTTACCGTTACAATAATTTTGTCAGATGTTTCGACCACCTCGTCTACTGTTATCGAATAACCTGCTGATGGCTTCTCGCCCATGTTCAGGATAATAAAGTTAGCTGATGTAATATCTCCGGGCCCAATTTTTTTACGAAGGTTATCGTCACCCAACAACATTCTGATTTCCTTTTGCTCCGTCAAGATTTCGTAAAATCGGATACTTGCACCGCCAGTGCTTTGTTGCGTCAGGACTTCATATAAAGGTTTTGTCGCGGTCTTTGTTCCCGACGATGATCCACAAGATGCCAAGATTAACAGAACAGGAATAATTACTAGCTTTTTCATTGATATTTTTTAATTGCCTGCAGGTATAACGCCTCGTATAAAGGTAATATTGCTTTGATGTCGAACCGCTGTGCAACAGTGAAAGCATTTGCTTTAAACTGTGCCAATGTATCGTCGTCCTTAAGGATCTTTAGTGCGTTTGCGGCCATTTCGTTGGTATTGCCAACATCACTTAAGTATCCTGAAAACCCGTCGATGTTGACTTCCGGTAATCCACCTGAATTACTTGAGATTACAGGAACGCTCCAAACCATCGCTTCAAGTGCTGCGAGTCCGAAGCTTTCAGTTTCAGACGGAAGCAGGAATAAATCGGTGTTGCTTAAGATGCGGTCGATTTCGTTGCTGTTCCCGAAGAAGATCACTTTGTTCGCTATTCCATACTCATGGCACAAGCGCTCCGCTTTCTCCTTTTCAGGTCCATCGCCAACCATCATTAATTTAGAAGGAACTTCCTTTTGAATTTCATAGAATATCTTGATGATATCTGGAATTCTCTTTACTTTTCGGAAGTTACTGATATGTGTTATTATTCGTTCATCGGCATTTGCCATGACAGAACGGCGGCATGGAATGTTGGGGTCTGAAGTATTTTTGTCAAGTTCGATAAAGTTGGGAATAACGTGAATTTCGTTCTTGATGTTGAAAAGCTTATACGTATCTTCTTTGAGGCTGTTCGAAACAGAAGTCACAATATCTGATTTATTGATGCTAAAGCTTACTGCAGGTTTGTAGAAAGGATGATTTCCGACAAGTGTGATATCAGTTCCGTGCAGGGTTGTAACCATCGGGATCTTGATTCCCTCCGCCTTTAGCATCTGTTTTGCCATGTAACCGGCATAAGCATGTGGAATTGCGTAGTGAACGTGCAGCAACTCGATCTTGTACAGCTTCACCATATCGACGAGTTTACTTGATAACGCTAGTTCATATGGCTGATAATGAAACAACGGATATTCTGGAACGTTGACTTCGTGGTAATGCACATTCGGGTTCAGAAGCGCCAATCGAACCGGTTGGCTATAGGTGATAAAGTGGATCTCATGTCCGCGTCTCGCCAGTTCCAGGCCGAGTTCTGTTGCCACTACGCCGCTTCCGCCGAACGTTGGATAACATACAATTGCTATTTTCATTTTAGAATTTTAATCCGTACGAATTTACATAAATGATGGCGGAAATCCTAAAATGAACTAGCCAATAACGTGTGGCTTGTAGCATAGTTAAGGCAAAATAACGAGCATGTCCTATTAAAATCTAGTGTATAGTAGAAGGGTTACTGTTGTTAAGATGTTTTTCATTGTTTATGGGTTATTCGTCAACTGACTGCATCACACCGTAACTGACGATCACAAACTTTAATAAAATCATCAATAAAAGCAGGATTTCTAGCCCCGATGGAAGCGGTATCCTTTCTCTTGCGCAGCGTGCGAAGCAAGAAAAAGATATAGCGGACAGCGGGAAAAGCTTCAAATAAAAAAAATTAGTTTATGATTGCGTCCTGGATAATTTTCTGGATGTCTTCGCGGATGTTTTCTTTTGAAAGCGTATTGATATCAGCATCAGGATACGTGCGGTTCGACATGAAAATGTAAACGATCTCCGTTACCGGATCGGCCCAGGCCATTGTTCCGGTAAATCCCGTATGGCCGAAGCTCTGTGGTGAAACGCAACCACATGTCGGACCTGGTTTGCCTGGCATCTGCGGTTTATCGAACCCCAGGCCTCGCCTGTTTCCTTCCTTACAAAAATGGCAGGTATTGAAAACATTAAACGCTTTTGCAGAAAAGAACTGCCGATTTCCGTAATTGCCTTGCTGAAGATAAAGCTGCATTATTTTAGCGACATCCATCGCGTTGGAAAATATTCCGGCATGCCCGCCAACGCCACCTTCCATCGCAGCTTCCATATCGTGGACATAACCATGGATCGTTTGATGCCTGAAATAATCATCGACTTCAGTTGGTGGAATCCGGCTCATATCGTACTTGAGCAACGGATTGTACATCGTCAGGTTCATTCCGAGCGGCTTGTAGAAATTGTTGTAGCTCAGTACATCGAGCGTCGTTCCGGTCGTCTTTTCAAGATATTCTTTCAGCAAGATAAACGTGAAGTCGCTGTATTTATATTCCTTTTTCGGTGCAAGCTTGCTGTCGGCTATGGCGCGAAGAATTGTATCCCGATAATCATTTCGCATATACAGGTTCTCGGCTACTTGTTTTGAAAACCAAGGATCATAAGCTTTCCTGTAGTATTTTTCCATCGGCATTTTAACTGAATCTAAAGTTGCCTGATAGAACGGGATCCACGCCTGCAGCCTTGCATAATGCGCCATGAAGTTTTTAAATTCGATATCCTTCTTATCCGTGTTTTGCAGGTACGGAAGCATTGTGCCCAATGTGGTGTTCATCATGATCTTCTGCTGATCGTAAAGCTGGATCACGTGCGGAAGCGTCGATACAATCTTGGTTAGCGACGCAACATCATACATATCACCGTTATTGACTTTTGTCACATTGTCGTACGTATGAAAACCAAACGACTTTTGGTAGATGACTTTCCCTTTCCGAGCCACAAGTACCTGAAGGCCCGGCGTCATTTTACCAGCAATAGCTTTGTTCGCAATTTTATCGATATTGGCAAGCACAGCCGAATTCATCCCCACGTTTTCAGGCGCAGCAAAACCAAGTCGGTTGATTTTTTCTGTATACAAGCCCGAGCCGATCTTAAACAGGTCATTTATTGAAACAGGCAACTTTCCTTTTGCTTCGACCGCGCCAAATATTAATTCCGCAGAAACCACCTGCGCAACATCTGTATTTTGGTACGAAATGATCAGGCCTTCAATACTCGAATAATCCATTACAGGAAGCAACGAATAGGGTTTTGCAAAAATATCGAGGATCACTTTATTATATTTTGCGAGTGAGTCGAGCTTTGCGAGTTCAGATGACTTGAATTCATGGTTTTTCCAGGCACCGTCGGGTTTATGAAATCCGACAATTACGGTGGTGTATTCTTTTAGCTTCAGGTTTAAGCTGTCGATATTGTCGTCGGCAACTTCTGTAACTTCCGTATATTTTTTAAGTGTATATAAAAATGGTGTCGGCACATCATCACCTAGTTTTACATAGGCGATTTTTTCATTTTCAAGATTTGTTATTGGAAGAACATCTTCGTTTTTTATAACTGTGACCGCATTTTCGTAAAGCGTGTATTGCAGCGCGTCATTTGCAGGAGTATTGAGTTCCTTGTACAGGTTTTCCATTTTAATCGGCCTGTACATGTCCAGTCCCGCTTTATGTTTGTAAGCAAGTATCTTTTTAACAGAGTACGCCAAACGCTCCTCCGTTATTATCGTATCCTGATAGGCCATGCAGATTTTTTCCATCGCCAATGGTACATTTTCGGGGAAGAGCAAAATATCATTTCCGGCCAGGAACGCCGCCAGATCTATTTCGCCTGCCGTTTTAAAATCACTGGCGCCTTTCATATTGAGTGCATCGGTAAATATGAGTCCGTTGAATCCAAGTTGCTTCTGAAGGACATTTGTGACCACATTATACGAAATTGATGAAGGATAATTGTCTCTGTTCTCAAGGCTTGGAACATTTAAATGCGCTACCATAACGGATGCAAGTCCTTCGCTGAACAACTTCTTGTAAGGATAAAATTCAACATCATTTAGACGTTCAACCGAGAAGTTGACCATAGGAAGTGAATGATGCGAGTCGGTTTCCGTATCACCATGACCGGGAAAGTGTTTTCCTGTCGCAAACACGCCTTCGCTTTGAACACCTTTCATTAGCGCGAGAGCGCGGTCGGTCACGTTATTTTTGTCTTCACCGAATGAACGGTTCCCGATAATGGGATTTCGTGGATTGGTATTGATGTCAAGCACAGGCGCAAAATTAAAATGGATTCCCATCCTTCGGCTTTGCTTGCCGTACTCTTTCCCGACTTTCTCAATCATCTTCAGATCCTGGATAGCGCCCAGAGTCATGTTCCATGGAAAGCGGTTCACTGAATCGAGCCGCATCGCCAAACCCCATTCCGCGTCAATTCCAACGAAAAGCGGGACTTTGGAAATAGATTGATATTTATTGGTAAGCCTTGCCTGCCGTCCAGGTCCGCCTTGAAGGAAAAGCACTCCGCCAATATGATAATCACGAATAAGCTTCTCAATGGAATTGGTATGTGCGGAATCTTTATTTGAATACGCCGCAACCATAAACAGCTGGCCTACGCGCTGTTCAAAAGACATTTTTTTGTAAATGCTGTCGACCCAGACGTTCTCTTTGGTACGGTCAATTATAGGTACAGGTTTATGGAACTGGGCAAATCCCAATTGCGTAACCAATAGCAGTATTGAAATGTAGCGCATGTAATGAAATTTAAAAAAATCGGCTATGCCAGCTTTCGTTCGCGGGAACCTCCCAATATTCATTCCATTCGCCAACTGTATTCACAAGATTGTTGAATACGATCGTATTTTCTGAGACAGCTTTTTCTTTTGCCATCTTTTTGAACTCGGTCAGCGGCTTGTGCGCAATATGTTCGCCCAACTTAAAAGTAACATTCATTTTGTCGAGTAGATCGACATCGTATTTCTTCTCTAGATTTTGTATGAATTGAACAGAAGCATCAATTGAACAACCAGTTGCCGACTGTGTTTCCTGATTTACCGCGATAATTATAAAGCGGTTGTATTTAAGTTGATAGGAAGCTTCGAGTCCTGTTCCGTGCGCTGCCCAATTTTCAAGGAAAGCACGTAATTCAATTTCTATTTCAGCGAATTCTGCATCTGAGAATTTTCTATTTGACTGATATATCCAGATTTTAGATTCTTCCGGCAAGGTTTCAAATGGAACGTACATTTTTTGTTGTTTTATCTCGGTAGAACCGATTTTATAGATCCTGTGCATTTGCGATCAGCTCGGCGATATCCATCACTTTTGCGACGCTTTCTTTATGTTTAACTCCGTCAGTCAGCATTGTGTTGCAAAACGGGCATCCGGCAGCAATAATCTGCGGTTGAAGTTCCAGTGCCTCTTCCGTTCTTTCCACGTTTATTTCTTTAAATCCGGGCTCCGCGTCCTTGAACATTTGTGCGCCGCCTGCTCCGCAACATAATCCGTTTGAGCGCGAACGTTTCATTTCGACCAGTTCAGCATCCAATTTTTGAATCAATTCACGCGGCGCTTCATAAATACTGTTTGCACGTCCAAGGTAACACGGATCATGGAACGTGATTCTTTTGCCTTTGAATTGCCCGCCTTCAATTGTTAGCCGGCCTTCGTCCAGCAGCGATTTTAAAAATTGCGTATGATGCACAACTTCGTATGTTCCTCCTAGCTCCGGATATTCGTTTTTGATGGTATTAAAGCAATGCGGACATGCAGTTACGATCTTTTTTGCCTCGTAAGCGTTCAAGACTTCGATGTTCATCATTGCCTGCATCTGAAACAGGAATTCGTTTCCGGCCCGTTTGGCGGGATCACCTGTGCAGCTCTCTTCCGTTCCTAAGACGGCAAATGAAACTCCGGCACGGTTCAAGATCCGAACAAATGCTTTTGTGATCTTTTTGGCCCGGTCGTCAAAGCTTCCGGAGCAGCCAACCCAGAATAGAACTTCGGGTTGTTGTCCGGATGCCAACATTTCAGCCATTGTAGGCACTTTTAAACTTTCTGACATATTATATTTTTCGACAAAATAGTCGTTATAGTTATTCGTGATTGCCGTCATCGAAGACCTGGATTGTCACTTCTTTGTCGACCAAATCAGTAAATTTGCCTCTGTATCGGGTCGCCTTTACAAGATGATTATCAATCCAGTGGTAGTTTCCGCCTCGCGGTTTTCCCATTAGCATCCCATGATATTTGAATCCGTGTTTCTTAAGCCAGTATTCTGTTATTTCACGGTGAGCTTCTGTCCGTGAGGTAAAGAAGAAAATTATGTGTCCTTCATCATACCATTTGTTCAACGTTACAAGCGCGTCGGGATAAACATCAGCCGTTCCCATGCGTTCCGGTTCTTCGTTCGGAATGTCATCGCAAATTGTCCCATCGATATCGATCAGGTAATTTTTGATTCCGGGTGCTAAGATCGGACTTACTTGCTGTCCATTTTCTGTTGCCTGAAGAAGGTTATCCTCTGTCTTTTTGCTTTCCATCTGTTTCTAATTAATTGTTGTTACAAATGATTAAAAACACCCTTAACCTCACTTATAAGAGCACTTTAATTCTCGTTCGCCCAGTTTAATCTGTCTTGCTGACTGTATTGCCATGGCGCGCCATTGTTTTCGACGTTCGTCATCATTGCATTGAGCGGCATCGGAGCCGCGCTTTGCTCCATCACGAGATAACGCCTCATATCCATTATTATGGACAGCGGACTGATGCTTACCGGACATTCCTCAACGCAATGGTTGCAGGTTGTACATGCCCAAAGTTCTTCTTCTGTAATATAATCGTGCAGCAGCATTTTATTATCGGGTACAAAAACTCCCTTATTTGCATCGATATTTCTGCCGACTTCTTCCATCCTGTCGCGCGTGTCCATCATGATCTTACGCGGGGATAATTTTTTCCCAGTAATATTTGCAGGACAAACTGATGTACATCGTCCGCATTCCGTACAGGTATAAGCGTTTAAAAGTTGTACCCAATTTAAATCCTGGACATCGCTTGCGCCAAATTTTGCCGGAGCCGCATTTGCATCAGGAGCTGCGTACGGATCAGCATTTGGATCCATCATTAGTTTTACTTCATTGGTAACAGAAGCAAGATTCACAAATTTACCTTTCGGATCTAAATCAGCGAAGTAGGTGTTAGGAAAAGCCAACAATATATGTAAGTGCTTTGAAAAGTAAAGATAATTGAGGAAGATCAGGATCCCGATGATATGCATCCACCAGAAAGCGCGTTCAAATATTATCACTGTTTCAGTTGGCATGGAACCAAAAATAGAACTCAAATATTGACTGATTGGAAACGCCCCGGCGATTGCATAATGTTGGGCTCCAACACCTTGCAGGTGATAATCTGCAGCATTCATTAACAGGAACAACGACATCAGAACGACTTCAAAATACAGGATTATATTCGCGTCATTTTTAGGCCAACCAGTTAAGTCTCCGTGAATAAGACGCTTTACGCGGATGATGTTGCGTCGTGCCCAGAAAGTTAGGACTGCAACAAGGACCAAGAAAGCAAGTATTTCGAAAGTACCGATCAAGAAACTGTAAAAGCCGCCCATGAATGCAAAAACCCGGTGAGTACCAAAAAGTCCGTCGATGATGATCTCAAGAACTTCAACATTGATGATGATGAAACCAAGGTAAACAATTATGTGCAAACCTGCAGATACAGGCCGTCTCACCATTTTGGACTGACCCAAAGCGATGCGTGCCATGTTCCCCCAGCGTTGCGGTTTCCGATCATAACGATTTACATCGGTTCCAAGCTTGATGTTGCGGATGATCTTTTTGATATTTCTAGCAAAAAAAGCGACTCCAACAATAAGTACCATCGCAAATAAAATATTATCGAGATAATTCATTCGCTTTAGTTTTGCGCGTTGGGAATGGTATCGTTTTTATTAGGGGCGACGTATGGCTTGTTCTTCTTGCCAAACACCGAAATGTTGATGTAGCGCGTTGGGTTCAGCCTTACATCCTGCAGAAGCAATTCAAGTTCACGCGATGACTTCTTGAGATTGTTATACAATGCTTCATCTTTCATCAGTTTGCCCAATGTGCCTTTACCAGACTCCATTTCAGCAATCATACTGTTGACTTTCTGAAGTGTATTTTCAAGGCTGCGAATAGATTTTCCAATATTGGCTTTTGCAATCGTATCGGAGATCTTTGAAAAGTTTGCTGATGCATGATCGATGTTAGTCATCGTACTTTTGATTTTGGTACGGTTTTCAGCCAGCATTCCGTTGACGCTCCTTGATGCTTCGCTAAATTCAGATAATGTAGCATTGAGGTTTGCAATGCTGTTTCTGAAGTTCTCGCGCGTTCTTGCATCAAGAACTTTATTTAGACTGTTTAGCACAGAATCGGCGCTGACAATTGTTCTTTCAAGCTTAGCCTGAAGCGGCGCGATCTGCTCGCCTACTACTGACAACATTCCCGGAACAATACGTCCTTGCAAAGTATCTCCCGACTCCGCTTCTGTTTTGTCCTGAAGATTAGGGATTATCTGGATTTGTTTGCCACCGATAATTCCCGGCTCATACATATTGACCAAACTTGATTTTGAAATCGGGAATTCGCTTTTTATTTGAAGTTCGACGACAAGTTTTGCGTCAGTTTCACGAAGTGTAATACTTGTGATTTTTCCTACTACTAGTCCGCTGATTGTTACAGGAGCCGAACTTGCAAGTCCTTCTACATTATCATATACGACGTAAAATGTTTTATAATTACTAAGAAGGTCTCTGCCTTTGAGGAAGCTATATCCCCAAATAAACAATAAAATAGAGGCAATTACCAATACGGCGGTCTTAATTTCTCTTGATACTTTCAATGGTACGGTGTTTTCAACAAATTTAAAATAAATAATCTTAAGAAGCTGTTATTTTAGCGCTTCCTATAAACTTTTATTTTTTTACAAGGGCTTCCTGCACGCTGATTTTTTTTCCGTCCTTATATGCAACAAGATATGCAGAACCGAATCCTTTGGCTTTTGCTTCGGCGAGATTTTGCTTTGCCTCATTGTGGTCGGATGTGGAACCATACATATATTTGTAGAGGCTTCCACCGTCATTTGCGACAGAGATATTACCAAGGCCTTTAAAATTTGACGGAACAAGTTCCAACTTGGTGCTGCTTGCTGCAATCTGTACTTTAAATACGACACCTTGTGCTGATCGGGATGGATTTTTCATTTCCACTACTTCTTCTTCTACTGCTTTCGGAGTTTCCCTTGCAGCCGGCTCTACTTTTTGTGACGGACGGTCGTTAGCAAGATCGACGCTGCCATTTCCATAGTATTCTTTTTTATATCCGATAATTGCGTCTGCAATCGCACGCGCCATCTCTGCCTGACCACTATCCGAGTCCAGAAAGGCCCCGTCTTTAGAATTTGAGATAAAGCCCATTTCAATCAAAACCCTTGGCATGTATGCTTTGTGAAGAATCCAAAAAGGAGCTTGCTTTACGCCACGGCTATTTTTATGTAGTGATCGTGAGAAATTGTCTTCCAATTTACTTGCAAGCGCAATGCTATTTTCAAGATATTCTTCCTGCATCACAGTAATACCTATCAAAGTTTCAGGCGAATTTGGATCGTATCCTTTATATTTTTCTCGATAATCTTTTTCAAGCGTGATAACGTCATTTTCCTTCTTCGCAGCCTCAAGGTTGGAAGCGTTTTTGGTCATACCCATTACATAGGTTTCGGTTCCTGAAGGAGTTGTGCTTGGATTTGCATTGCAGTGAATGGAAACAAAGACATGGGAATCAGCGCGATTGGCGATATTTGCACGCTCGTTCAGTTCGATGAATACGTCTGTTTTTCGGGTGTAGATTACGTCAAATCCGGGAGTGCTTTCGAGTATCTTCCCGACCTTTAAAGCAACAGACAGCGCAATATTTTTTTCGATGTGCCCGCTGTGTACGGCACCAAAATCTTTTCCGCCATGGCCGGCATCTAAGGTGACTTTAAATTTGCCCGATTGGGCCAAAGATGAGAACGCTGTCAAGCAAAATAAAAATGCGAATGAACCTTTGATTTTATCTGATATTCTCATAGTTTTTTAAAAGTTAATTTTAATAAAAACGTAGATGTCAACTACATTATTTGATTATTTTTGACGGAAATTCAACTGTAAGTTTTAAACCACAATTGCCACGCCAATAACTACGCCACTTTTACAAAAATAGTATTAAAACCTTTGCGCACAAACTTATTTCATATCGTTTTATCAGCAATGTTCCTAACAATCGGATGCGCAAAAACTTACTCGCAGGAACTTCCCAAAACGACGGTAAATATTCCCGTTAAGACTTCAACAGACTCACTTGCCACTGGTATTCAGCAGCAGGAAATCATCACCGACACGATCGCGCCTGCCCCAACAACAGTTGTGCAGGATTCCATAAAACCAACTTCTCTGATCACTTCAAAAATCCGGAGAAAAGCTGTCGATTATGAACGCATAGATCAGAAGCAAAAGACAATTACTTTATATAATGAGGCTGAGCTTTATTACCAAGACATCGAACTTAAAGCGGGTATCATTATAATGAATTATGAAAAGGAAGAAGTGTATGCCGGCCGAATAAAAGACTCGCTCGGAAATTATACCCAACTTCCGGTTTTTAAACAGGGTACTAATGTGGTTGAGCCTGATTCGATCCGGTTCAACTACAAGACCAAAAAAGCGCTTGTTTGGAACTCGCGGACGGAACAACAGGATTTTCGGATCAAAGCCGCCGTGACCAAAAGGGAAAATGACTCGGTTTACTTCATGAAAGGCGCCCGTTTTACTACCTCAGAAAATATAGAAGATCCCGAATATTACTTCCAGACAAATAAGGTCAAGTTCGTTCCGGGTAAGAAAGTCGTAATCGGATCGACTAACATGGTGATTGCAGATGTTCCGACACCGATTTGGCTTCCATTTGCATTTTTCCCGATGAGTGAAAAATCACAGTCAGGCTTAATCCTACCGTCTTACAACGATTCCAACCTTCGCGGCTTTTCTCTCCAAAATGGAGGATATTATTTTGCGCTGTCCGATAATTACGATTTAGCTGTTCTTGGCGATTACTATACGAACGGAAGTTATGCTTTGCGTTTCGAATCGCGTTATGCCAAGCGATACAGGTTTAACGGAAACGTGCAGGTGCGTTTCGAAAATCTGATCACTAGCGAAAGAGGCTATCCCGATTATTCGAAACAGCGAATCTACAACATACAGTGGTCGCACAGCAAAGACGCGAAATCAAATCCGAACTCAAGATTTTCGGCATCTGTCAATTTAGGAAGCAGCAAGTACTTCCGGCAGTCGGTCAATTTGCAGAACACCGGTTCTGCGTTGAACAATACTTTAAGTTCGTCTATTTCGTATTCGCGTACTTTCAATACGATTCCACAGGCAAATTTATCAATCACGGCGACTCACCAGCAGAATACAAACTCGGAGATGATCAACATGACGCTTCCAACAGTCCAGTTCAGTATCGACAGGATCTACCCTTTTGTGGCTAAAGACGGAATTAAAAAGGGGCTTTTCAAGAACATCAACCTGCAGTACAACGCGCGGGCTGAGAACAGGATTCAGACGACAGATTCATTATTTTTCAAGCCTCAGATGTTTCGCGATTCCCGAACCGGGGTTCAGCACTCGATTCCGCTGAGTACGAATTTCAAGGTGTTCAAGTATTTCAGTGCTTCCGCTACAGCGAATTACAGTGAAGTCTGGACGCTTAATACAATTGAAAAATCATTTAATCCGCTTCGCAACAGTGATACAATCACCAACGTAAATGGATTTGATTCCTATAGAACCTACTCCTTTTCTTCGGGCATTGGAACTACAATTTACGGAACTTTCAATTTGGGAGAAAAGAAAAGAATACAGGCCATCCGGCATGTAATGCGGCCAAATGTCTCTTACAGTTATACGCCAAGTTTCGAACGTTATTATGATACATACGCCACAAACGGAACCGGCGAAATGGCGCTGCGGGAATATACCCGGTTCGAAGGCGGAATTTTCGGCGCTCCGGGAAGAAACTTTTCAAACAACATCGGGATCAGCATAAGCAATACATTTGAAGCCAAGGTCACCGATCGCGATACGACGAAAACCGAACCCAAGAAAATCATGCTGTTGAACAACCTGAATTTTTCAACCAGCTACAATATAGCAGCCGATTCACTTCCCTGGTCTCCTGTACGTGTCAGCGGCGGAACGCAGTTGTTTAAGGAAAAGATGAACGTCAATTTTGCGGCAACTTTGGATCCGTATACCATCGACAATGCAGGCCGCAGAATCCAACGATACAACATCGACAATGGAGGAAGCTTATTCCGAATGACGAGCGCAAACATGACTATTGGTTATTCTCTCTCAAGTACGGACAATGATCCGGCCGGTAATAAGAACGGCAATTCGCAAGGCGTGCGGAATGGAGGCCGCGAAGATGATCTATTTGGGACCAACACCGATTTAGCTGACCGGCGTGAAAGCCAATTCGATGAAGACGATGAACCCACAGAATTTGCAGGATTTTTTAAGTCGGAGTTGCCGTGGGATTTGACGCTCGCCTACTCCTTGACTTATGGAAACAATGCCCGTCAAAACGAGATTACAGGAAATTCGCTAATGATTTCCGCGAATACTGATTTGACCCCACGATGGAAAGTGGGCGTTTCAACAGGTTACGATTTTGTTCAGAACGGCGTTACATTCACGCAACTGCGATTCGAGCGCGATCTGCTGAGCTGGCGAATGGATTTCAACTGGACGCCATTGGGTGACAACTCGTTCTGGGGCTTTTTCATCGGTATAAAAGCAGGTGTCCTGAGTGATATCAAGTATGATAAGAGAAATAGTGCGGACAGAAGGCTTTGATCGGTAGGCGGTATTCAGTCGCGGTGGGCAGTCGTGGCAATATCAATAACAATTGCAATAACAATGGCAAAATTCCAAATGGGAAACATCAACTTAGAAAGAAACTTTAGATGAAGAAAATAATAGTAACAGATAAAGCTCCGGCGCCGATCGGGCCTTATAGCCAGGCGATCTTAATTGGTGATCTGCTTTATACATCGGGACAGATTGCACTTCATCCGGCTACAATGGAACTTATTTTAGGTGATGTCGAAAAGGAAACATCACAAGTTATGGAAAATCTTAAAGCTGTTTTGGAAGCTGCAGAAATGACTTTCGAAAATGTTGTGAAGACTACAATCTTTCTGATAGATATGAATGATTTCGCCAAGGTCAATGCTGTTTACGGAAGTTATCTAAACGAAGAAACCGCTCCTGCCAGGGAAACGGTTCAAGTATCCGGATTGCCAAAAGGCGTATCGGTAGAAATTTCAATGATCGCCTCCCGATAATTTATTTATTTAGCGAATGGTATGCTATCAGTCCGTCAATTGGTCGACGAAGCACATTTCCAATTTTGATTCCATGCTTGTCTAGTACTTGCTTCAACTCATCCTTTAAATAAAATGCTATCGAACCGATAAAATGTACGGGAACTTCCTTGAAATTCTCATACTGTTTGATGTAATTCTCAACGAAATCCTCCATGGCCGAAATGATGATTTTCTGGCAGAAGTCATGTTCCTTGTGTTGGATCAGGAATTTTGCAAAAGTAGCCAGATATGCATTCGGATTTGGTTCCTTATACAGGTTGTGCTTGATGACGTCGGCGTCAAGGTTATATCCTTTAGCAAAACTTTCAGCAAGCTCCTTCGGCATTTTGTTGAAGTAGTAAGCCCTGATCAAATGGCGCCCAAATTGGTTTCCGCTGCAATCGTCCATTGCGATATAGCCAAGCGATTGGACTTTTTGGTGAAGCACTACCCCGTCGAAATAACTGCAGTTCGATCCGGTTCCTAAGATGGCAACAATTGCTTTTTCGTTCTTTGGTGTCGTAGCGTAAACAGCAGCATAAGTATCTTCGTGAACCGAGACAATAGCATTTGGGAAATATTCTTCAAAAACGCTGGCAAGAAATGTTTTCATTCTATCGGTTCCACAACCGGCGCCGTAGAAATAAAGATGTGATACGCTTTTCCTATTGTGCGAGATGTCGAATCGGTCTTCGAGCCTTACGATTACTTCATCTTTTCCCAGAACTTCAGGATTTAATCCGAGTGATTGCGTTGTAAATAAAACTTTTCCGTTGTCGTCAATCGAAATCCAGTCTGCTTTTGTCGACCCGCTGTCTACTAATAATTTCATTTGGTGGTTAGTGGTTGTTGGTTAGGTTTGGCCATAGCCCTGATGGAAGCGGCATCCTTTTTCTCCTTTCTTTAAGGAGGAAAAGATAAAGCAAACAGCAGGATCCGGCTTCAAATGTAAAAATAAAATCCCGTAACATGAATGCTACGGAATCTTACTGAAGTGTTATTTTAAGCCAGCTGTGTGAACCGCAAGATCGATCAGCTTGCTCGAGTATCCGTACTCGTTATCATACCAGGAAACGATTTTGAAAAAAGTCGACGTAAGTCCGATTCCAGCCTTTGCATCAACAATAGATGTACGCGGATCAGAAACGAAATCCTGAGAAACCACATCGTCTTCCGTATATCCTAATATGCCTTTGTAATCAGTTTCGGACGCAGTTTTTAGCACCGCCATAATTTCTTCGTATGTAGTTTCTTTTGCCAATTTCACGGTCAGATCAACTACGGAAACATCAGCTGTCGGAACCCGCATGGACATTCCGGTGAGTTTTCCGTTGAGTTCAGGAATCACCTTTCCGACAGCTTTTGCTGCACCTGTAGATGCCGGAATTATATTCAATAAAGCAGCACGTCCGCCACGGAAATCTTTTTTCGAAGGTCCGTCGACTGTAAGTTGCGTAGCTGTTGTCGCATGAATAGTTGTCATCAATCCTTCTACAATTCCGAAGTTGTCGTTGATAACTTTTGCAAGCGGCGCAAGGCAGTTGGTCGTACATGAAGCGTTTGATACTATCGTGTTCTCAGCTGTCATTTGCGTATGGTTTACGCCCATTACGAACATTGGCGCATCAGCTGACGGAGCTGAAATCACTACTTTTTTTGCGCCTCCGCGAATGTGGGACTGTGCGGTTTCCAATGTTGTGAAAATTCCCGTACACTCGGCTACCACGTCTACTCCTACTTCGTCCCATTTTAAATTTGACGGATCTTTTTCAGATGTTGTACGGATCAGTTGATCGTTGACATAAAGTTTTCCATCGCGGACTTCAACCTTGCCGTTGAAACGACCATGAACCGAATCATATTTCAGGAGATATGCAAGATGATCAACGTCAAGAAGGTCGTTGATTGCAGTAACTTCGACATTATCTCTGTTGTAAGTCTCGCGAAACACGATTCTTCCAATTCTTCCGAAACCATTTATTCCTAGTTTGATTTTTGACATTTTAAATTGCTTTTGGCGAAGCATCAGCTTACGCGGATTATATTAATAATTATATTTCAGTGTTATGTCGACATGATATCGGAAACGCGAAGCAGTTCCCTGTCAATTTCTGTATGTCCTTTTATGGCTTGTTCGAGTGGTGTTAATGTGATCTTATCGCCGAGGATTCCCACCATAAAATTTGATTTTCCTTCTATCAAAGATTCGACTGCCTTTACTCCGAGTCGGCTTGCAAGAACCCTATCAAAGCAGGATGGCGATCCTCCACGTTGCATGTGTCCGAGAACAGAAACACGTACATCGTATTCTGGCAAATTTGCTTCGACATAATCTTTGAGTTCGAAGACATTTTTTCCAATCTTATCACCTTCAGCAATAACGACGATGCTTGACGACTTACCCGATGCCTTGCTTTTTTGAAGCGATTCCAGTAAACGGTCGAGCCCGAGATCTTCTTCGGGAATCAGGATTTCTTCAGCACCAGCGCCTATTCCGGCATTTAAGGCAATATGTCCGGCATCGCGGCCCATAACTTCGACAAAGAAAAGCCGGTTATGCGAACTTGCCGTATCGCGGATTTTATCAATTACTTCCACTACAGTATTTAATGCTGTATCATATCCAAGTGTGTGGCTTGTTCCGAAGATATCGTTGTCAATTGTGCCTGGAATTCCCATTACGGCGAATCCGAATTCCTGGTTAAAAATTTCCGCACCTGTAAACGTTCCGTCACCACCTATTACTACAATCGAATCGATTCCGTTTTTGATAAGATGATCGTGAGCTTTCCTGCGTCCTTCCGGAGTCATAAATTCTTTTGAACGGGCCGATTTCAGGATTGTTCCGCCTTTGTTGACAATGTTGTTTACGCTACGCGGACCCATTTCCTTGAAGTCGCCTTCGATCATACCTTGGTAACCGCGGTAGATCCCGACACATTCGATGCCGTGGTAGGCACACGTCCGTACAACTGCACGTATTGCTGCGTTCATTCCCGGTGCATCTCCGCCCGAAGTCAGTACTCCTATCTTTTTTATCGTTTTCAATATTAATTAAGTATTAAAATGTAAAATTAACAATAAAGGGCATTGATTGCCTGCACGTTTCCACCAATTTAATAAATAAACGGGTTTCAAACGTTTTCGTTAATAAGTTTTTAAGACTGTTCTGACGTACAGGAACTTTTAAGAGTAGAATTTATTCTGAAGGTACATATCCTTCTTCAGGAATGGCTTCCTGATTAATTTTTACGTCAGGGACAGCTTTCTTTTTTTCTTCGGGAGTCAAGTAATCTGGCACAGCTTCGGAATCTGGCAGTGCTTCAGCATTCTTGGTACGCTCGAGCTTTTGGTTCTTGAAGATTTTATTGACCAGTTCCTTAAATGTATCGAAATCCACTTCATATGTGATTCCGATTCCTTGCGTATAACCAATTCCTTCACCAATATAGTTGATGTCGTTCTCACGGTTGAAAACCCGAAGGTTGAGTGTTCCGTCTTCATTGACACGGTACTGTACTTCAACATCGCCCACGATTGCAGATTCGTTGATTCCGCCTACGGGAACGCCGACTTTACCATTGATAGTAATTCGTTCGTTGATCTGTGTTGAAACGGTAAATCCGAAACGGCCATCTGTCTCCGTTCCCGGTCGTTTGTCAGCTGCGACATAATCAACACCAACCTGAAATACGCCGTCTTCGTCCTGAAATAGATCGTTGAACAATCCGCTGGCACGCTCAAAAAGGTTACCGGCAAAATCGGACTGACTCACGCCTTCCGGACTCAAAAATCCGCCTGACGATAAAAGATATAGTGCCTGCGTTTGACGTGTATCCTTGTCATCGAGCTTGTATTGGATCTCAGACCTCAAGACGGAACTTACAGTTGGGAAATTAATATTGAAATCGGGTTCCGGACTAATCAGGTTTCCGCGCACGCCAATAACAACTTCTACAGGAACTTTCTTGTTTACTGACGGATTTTCAAGCAAAACTGCAGGATTCGCCGTTGTTTTATAGACCGCTTCAAGATTTAAAACTGCCCGCATCGGATCGCCCTCCCACACGATCGAGCTGAATTTTTTCACTTCGAATTTCTTGTCTATAAGTCCGCCATACTTGAAATTATACGAACCGCGATAAATCTGGAAATCGCCCCACATATTGAATTTTCCTAGCGTATTGATCTCAAATAACAAGGTTCCTTTTCCGCGGCCTTGCATTCCGTGACCCGTACTTGCATCAAGAATAACTTCAATTTGTGCATCTTCTGTTATGTCAAAATCAAATTTAAGTTCGAGGCCGTTATAGCTTTTAGTTTTTTCGACTATTCCTTTTTCAAGATTATATTTCTCTTTCGGACTCAGGAAATGGATATAATTGCTGGTTCCGGTCGATGTAGTATTCCCGATCGGTATTTTAATGTCGGTTCCAACTTCTGACCTTGCGTCAACATTGATAAACAGTCCTGTTGTTGGCCCTGCGATTGTTGCGGTTCCATCAATAAATGCCGTTCCATAATAGGCGGCGTCTTCGCTTGGGGGCGTATCTAGCGCTAAAAGTCGGTTCGAACTGATTGTAAGATCGAGCTGCCAATCGGCAAATTTATTATGCTTTATTTGTCCGGCCAAAGTTCCGCGTGAGTCAAATTTTGTATCGGTGATTGTAGTATTGCGAACGATGAACTGCGTTTCGGTCACATCGACTATAGATCTTGCTTCCATAGCGTATTCAACGTTTAGATACGGAACAGTGACTGCTGCATCATCCACAAATAACCGCCCATTGATGTCAAGATCACTGATGCTTCCGCCAATACTTGAAGCGCCTGAAACAAATCCCCTGATTTTCGAAATTGCCTCGCCACCGAGCAAGCCATTGAGTGTTCCGAGATTGAACCTGTTGAACCGAAGACCAATGTCCATCAGGGTTTCCTTACCGGCAATCGTTACGTCACCTGTGGCTTTGAAAGACTCCACATTTTCATTTTCAAGGACTGAATTCACATTGAACTTACTGAAACTTTCATTTCCACTAATGTCGACATTGAGATTTCCCAGCGGAATATCGTTGATGTTCAAACCGTCAACCGTCAGTGAAGATGTAGGTTGGTATACATTGTTGTTTTGCCGCAAACTCACTTGACCATCGAGTTTACCTTCGATCTTGATCCGATTGATAACAGGCGTTACCTTGCTCAAATCAATGTTGTCAAACGTCAGATTCAGGTCTTTTGTGCCCTTGCCCCGGATCAATCCCTCAAATTCTATTTTTTGGTCTTCGTGCGACATCACGATGTTCTCAAAAGTAAAGTTCTTAAGTGTTTTGTCGAGAACGATCCGGCTCTTTTTATTTTCAGCTTCGTTCAGATACCATAAATAATCCTTGAATTTGAGCTCCGATTTATCGATTCCAACAATGATATTGTTGTCGCGGTCAATCGTGTGATACATATCCAGATTATAATAGTCGGCATTTGTCGTTCCTCCTTTAAACTCTGTTCTGACGAATAAGGTGTCGCGCGCCGTAACGTTCAGCATGCTGAATTCAGAAATCTTGTATTTTTTCAGTCGAATGCTGTCGACCTCGATATATGCATTGTAAAGCGGATTCTTATTGTCGATATCTATCCGAAGGTTATCAAAATAAGTTTCAAAGGCGGCAATCTGCGGTGAATTGAAATTAAACTTGAATTCGCCATTATCTGAGTTAATGTTGCCACTAACAACTGTATTCGCAGCGACTGAAATTCCAGGATAGAAGATCTCAATAATTTTATTGTAAATAGAGAAGTTGAAGCGAAGGAACTGTCCTTTTTTGATCTTGTCGGGACGATAGTTAGCATAAAGGCTTCCGACAGAGTTCTCAATCATACGTCGTACCTGACTAAATTCGAATTTACCAACAATTTGTCCTTCGATGATATCGGGTGAATTGATAGTGATTGTCCGAACTCGGTCAGTATCGAATTTTGATGTGATCGCAAAATCATCAAATAGGTACGTGTCTTTTTTGTTCTGATAGGAAGTTTCGGTGATATAGATATCTCCCTGAAGATTATCAAGAGTGTTTCCCGAAACATTCATTCTGACATCGCCTTTAAAAACCGAAACTGAATCGTTTTTAATGAAGCCCAGCTTTGCAAGGTTTGCGTAATCGACGTTAGCGTGGAAATCATATATAATGTCTTTTTTGCCAAGATTTACAGTTCCGTCAAAATCTAGAAGAAGGTTCGGATCGTTTGCGACAACTTTCCCCTGAAATATTTTATTTCGGAAATTTCCGTTAACGACAATATTGCTGTAGGTGTAGTTCTGAAAACGGAATTTATATATATCGCCGGAAAATTCTGTGTCGAGATATATTTCGCTGAATCCTTTTCCGTCAACGGAAACATCGAGGCTTACAACCCCAACGTTCTTGTTGTCGAGAAAAGCACCAAGGTTGAACTTATCCAGGATAATATCGCCCGTATACGATGCATTGTCGATATTGTTGATGTTGGTCATCACAAGATCGGCTTCGATATTCCCGAGCGATGTAGTCATGAAAAGGTCGGCATCAATCGCCGTTGTTGAAATTTCAGCGTCACCTATCAAGGTGAATTGTCCGAGTTTCTTAAGTGATGTCGGCAATTTCTTTCCAAGCTTTTCGGGAAGCAAACCAACTAAATCGGCGTAATTTGCCGTTACTTTTTGGAATTTTCCGTTCATGTAAAAGCCTTGATCGGTTTTTCCGAAAAGGTTTTGAAAAACGACATCTCCAATAATCTGCGTATTCTTATTGTCGAGCAGCCTGAGGTTGTCGGCTTTTAAATTGTTGAGTGTTCCTGTTACATGCGATGAAAAGTTGAAGTATCGATCGCGGCCAAGCTCCTTATAAAAATAGTAAATATCATTTGTGGCAAGCGCGCCTTTCTTGATATTGACGTCGAACTTAACTTTGTTCTTAAAATCTTTGAAGTCCGCCTTTGCGTATGAAAGCACAACATCGCCTTGCAGCATGGAGTTCTCCGTAAGCAAATCGAGGTTGTTGAGTTTGATGTTCGTTTTTGTGTAGACAAGGTCGGCACCCAGATTTTTAACGTATAATCCGGTGCTGTCATGGAACGACATTTTTTCGATATGTGCTGCAATGTCGGGCCCAAGAATCCTGAAATCATTGAGTTCAGCATTGATTTTCTTGAACTCGAGGGTTTTGACCTTTGTCAGATTTTCATCTGAAACAATAAATTGGCCTGAGGTGACGTAAATATTATCAGCATCTAAACGGAACTTCTTCGTAGCCTTTTTGCCCGTTTCAAACAGCTTTATGAACTTGTCGAAATTGGATTCCTTTTCGTGTTTGTAGCGTTTCATGTTGAACTTCATCCCGTCGATGCGGATGTCGCCAAACAACAAGTCGCCATTATAGAGTTGGCGGAAGCTCAAAACATTGGTCTTTATCCGATTTGCATAAATTAATGTATCTTTTTTGTGATCACGGATCATCACAGTCTTAAGTTTGATTCCGCCAAAAACGGATATCGCCACCTGATCAACACTAATGTCGGTCTTATAGCTTTTGTTTATTTGTTTGGTGGCATACTGACCCAGGTATGTCTGGACCGCGGGAAGCGACAAGGTGATACCCAAAAGCAGCAAAAACAGCAGCAGCCCGATTACCGTGCGCAAGACTCTTCTGCCGAATTTTTTTAAACCGCCTGTTGTTTTAATATTCCCGAATTTTTATTTGTCAAAACCGCTACAGGATGCTGGTGAAAAATCCTTAATTTTGACAGGTGTAAAAATATGATTTTTTGCCGACTTTTATCCCAATAAATTATCAAAATTAGTACTCATTGATGCATTCAGGCAACGTTTATATCCTCGCAATCGAAAGCTCATGTGACGACACTGCGGCAGCGGTTTTGCATAACGACAAGGTTCTTTCGAATGTTGTGGCCAACCAAACAATTCACAATCAATATGGAGGTGTTGTTCCTGAGCTTGCCTCACGTGCACACCAATTAAATATCGTGCCAGTTGTGGATGCGGCGCTTCAAAAAGCAAATGTAGACAATTGCCAACTTTCCGCAATTGCTTTTACGCAAGGTCCTGGCTTAATGGGTTCACTATTAGTTGGAAGTTCTTTTGCAAAGTCGCTCGCGATGGCACTTCAGATTCCACTTATTGCGATAAACCATATGCAGGCTCATATACTGGCGCATTTTATTGATGAGGACGATTTTGAAAAACCCGAGTTTCCGTTCCTCGCACTTACAATTAGCGGCGGACATACGCAGATCGTGAAGGTCAGCAGTTATTTCGATATGAAAATAATCGGTGAGACAACTGACGATGCTGTTGGCGAGGCATTTGATAAAAGTGCAAAGATTTTGGGACTTCCCTATCCTGGCGGGCCGTTAATCGATAAACATGCGCAGCTTGGTAATCCGAAAGCATTTGCGTTTACAAAACCAAAAGTTGACGGATTGAACTTCAGTTTCTCCGGACTCAAAACGGGAATTCTTTATTTTATCCAAAAGCAAGTTGCGGCAGATCCCGAGTTTATTGAGCAGAACCTAAATGACATTTGCGCTTCAATCCAGTATACGATCATTGAAATCTTAATGGATAAATTAAAACTTGCCGTAGCGCAAACTGGAATCAAAAGTATCGCGATCGGCGGCGGAGTTTCCGCAAATTCGGGCATCCGTCAAACGTTGAAAGATGCTGAATTACGCTATGGCTGGAAGGCCTACATTCCTAAATTTGAATATACAACCGATAATGCGGCCATGATCGGAATCGCAGCCTACTATAAATTTATGGAGAACAACTTCGAACAGATGTCGGTTGTTTCCAAAGCAAGAATCGAATTTTAATATGCAATTATTTTACAACCCTGAAATATCCGAAGCAACAGAAACTTTTATTTTCGATAAAGAAGAAAGTCGGCATATCATTAAAGTGATGCGGAAGCAAGGCGGTGATAAAGTCTACGTAACTAATGGATTAGGGTATTTATTTACGACCGAAATTACAGTTGGATCGGATACGAAATGTATCGTGAAGATAGTTTCTTCTGAAAAGGCTGAACCTAGAAAATATCATTTGCATCTTGCTGTTGCCCCAACGAAAATGAATGATCGTTTTGAATGGTTCCTTGAAAAGGCCACAGAAATTGGAGTATCGGAAATCACGCCAGTGATATGCGACCGATCAGAACGTAAGTTTGTAAAAACAGACCGTTTCGAAAAAATTATTCAATCTGCAATGAAACAGTCGGTACAATTCTATTTGCCTAAAATAAATGAAGCAGTTGAGTTTAAAGATTTTATAAAGAACAAGTTTAGCGGGTTGAATTTGATAGCACATTGTGAGGAAACCGACCGCAAAACATTGAAAGATGTGCTGAAAGTTGGTGCCAATGTAACAATGCTGATCGGTCCGGAAGGTGATTTTTCCCAAAAAGAAATTAAAATGGCACTCGATAATGAGTTCATTCCTGTATCTTTAGGTAATACAAGGCTTCGTACTGAAACAGCGGCGGTTGTCGCGTGCCACAGCGTTGCATTTATAAATGAATGACTTATGAAAAGATTTTTTTCAATGCTATCGGTTCTGGTCGCCTTCAGCGGGTTCTCTCAGGAGATTGCCCTGCTCAAATACAGCGGCGGCGGCGATTGGTACGCAAATCCGACTTCGCTTCCAAACCTGATAAAATACTGCAACCAGAACATCAATACGAGGATCAAAACCAAACCGTCGACGGTCGAACCTTCGAGTCCTGATCTGTATTCGTATCCATATATTCATATGACCGGGCATGGAAATGTTGTTTTCAATGATCCGGATATAAGCAATCTGCGGAATTATTTAGCTGCAGGCGGATTTCTGCATATTGATGATAATTATGGGATGGATGTATATATCCGCAAGGAAATCAAAAAGATCTTTCCGAACAATGATCTAATTGAAATTCCGGCTACACATGCTATATTCCAGAAGCCGAATCCTTTTCCGGGCGGACTTCCGAAAATTCACGAGCATGACGGAAAACGGCCGCAGGCATTGGGCATTTTTATAGAAGGCAGGCTTGCATTGCTTTATACCTATGAGACGGATCTTGGTGATGGCTGGGAAGATGCCGAAGTCAACAACGATCCACTGGCGGTGCGCGAAAAAGCATTGAAAATGGGAGCCAACATATTGCATTACATATTTAACAATTAAAGATCTGGTTATGGTGACATCAAAGACAATTGCAAATGGAATAATTCGGGCTGTTGTGGTATTGGTCGCAATATATGTGCTGTTGACTTTACTGCTTCAGATACAATCAGTATTGGTTTACCTGTTGGTTTCATTGATTCTGACATTGATCGGACTTCCATTGCTCAATTTTCTGCAGAGAAAATGTAAGTTCAACAACATCTTTGCAACTATAACGACGATGGTTATTTTCGTTGGAGTGATCTTCGGATTCATCATGATGTTTGTTCCTCTGATTATTTCGCAAGGAGAGAATTTGTCTTTGCTGAACACGGCGTCGATCGAGAAGAATGTTGTCACGTTGACCAACCAGGTCTCAGGTTGGCTCGAAAACCGCAATATTGATGCTGATAAGATGCTGAAGGAATCAAACCTGACCTCTAAAATAAATTTTAATTTTATACCTAATTTCCTGAATGTCCTGTTGGGAACTATCGGAAGTTTTGGAATGGGCCTCGCGTCAGTGCTGTTCATCACCTTTTTCTTTCTGAAAGACAGGCGCATGTTTAACCGCGGATTCAGGAAAGTGCTTCCGGCAGAGCATGAAGACAAGATCCTGCACTCACTCGAAAAGATCAACCATTTACTTTCAAGGTATTTCATTGGATTGCTGATACAGTTGTCGATCGTTTTTGTCTTGTATCTGATCGTGCTGCTGATTTTCGGTGTTGACAATGCATTTATCATTGCTTTTATCTGCGCGTTGCTCAACATTATACCATATATCGGGCCGCTGATTGCTTCGGTCTTTGCTGCGCTTTTAACGATGATCAGTAACCTTGGCGGCGATTTCCAAAGTGAAGTTCTAATGACCACAGTTTATGTAATGATCGGATTTTGGATCGTACAGGTGATTGACAATAATATATCGCAACCATTGATTTTCTCAAGCAGTGTGAACTCCCATCCATTGGAAATCTTCCTTGTTATATTAATTGCCGGCTTCCTTTCGGGAATTTTGGGCATGATCATGGCGGTTCCGCTGTATACGATCATAAAGGTAATCGCAAAAGAATTCTTTCCTGAAAATAAGGTCATCATGCTGCTAACGAAAAACATATGACGTGGATTTCTCTGTCCTGAAGCCGGATGTGCAAAAATTTATTGTGGAGAATACCGGTGTTGATATCGCAAAACTCGCATTTAGCAGAAATCCTTTTACGGAGCTGAATTGGCAAGACGTACTTGGCCAGATCGCAGCACGCAGCAAAGCTGAAGACAAGCTTCCGACCTGGTTCAACACGCAGGATATTGTTTATCCGCCTAAAATTTCAATTGAGCAAACTTCATCTGAAAAAACCGCCGAATACAAAGCGAGGATCGTCAGTGGTAAAAAATTAATCGATATTACCGGAGGCTTCGGAGTTGATGATTACTACTTTGCGAAAAGAATTGACTCGATAATTCATTGTGAAATAAATCCGGAATTGTCAGAGATCGCTTCACACAATTTTAAGCAACTTGGGGTTGTCAATATTAGATGCTTCAGCGGCGACGGACTAAAAACTTTAAAATCATTTACTGAGAAGTTTGATTGGATTTATATCGATCCTTCGCGGCGTCATGACGCAAAAGGTAAAGTTTTCATGCTTGCGGATTGCCTTCCGAATGTTACTGAATTGTTGGATACATATTTCGCTTTCGCGGATAATATCCTGATTAAAACCGCACCTATTCTCGATATAACAGCTGGTTTATCAGAATTAGATTATGTAAAAGTTATTCATATTGTGGCCTCCGAAAATGAGGTCAAGGAACTTTTATGGATTCTGTCAAAGGACTACAGCGGCCCATTTAGTATCAAAACAGTAAATTTATTAAAAGAATATTCGCAGGAATTCGACATTGGGGCCGGACCCAAACCTGCCGCAAAATTGGCAGATACTTTACTGCAATATCTCTACGAACCGAATGCCGCAATAATGAAATCGGGTGCATTTGACGAAGTTGGAAACCGTTTTAATATCAAGAAACTTCACCAACATTCGCATCTTTATACGTCAGATAAAATTCACGCAGACTTTCCTGGCCGGATTTTTGAAATCGCGCAGCAAGTAGAATACAATAAAAAGCTGATGAAGCAGTTTCTTGAAAACCGGCAGGCCAATATTACGATCCGGAACTTTAGTGAAACCGTCGCCGATATTCGCAAAAAGTGGAAAATCAAAGACGGCGGCAGCAGTTATGTTTTCTTTACAACCCGTTCAGATGAACGTAAAATTGCCTTAATTTGCACAAAAATAAAATAAATGAGAATATTCCTTTTCATTGCAGCATTGTTTCTGCAGTATACTGTTCAGGCACAGAAACCTTGTGAATTTGCTGTCAACGTAACCGACAGCCTTGGAACATACAAGGAGACAAAAGAGTCGCTCGTTTTTGAGCGTAATTTTGCAGGTACTTCTTCATATGCTTATTTTTCACTCGCTGAACAAGATGGAACGCCGTTGTTAAACATTCAATTTATAACCAGCAGCAAAGAATTCGTACCTTCCAAATGTCTGGATAAAAACTCCCGTGTTTACCTTCAGCTCGCGAATGGCAAGATTGTGACATTGCTTCACCTTGATCAGTTAACATGCGGAACCAGTGTCCGAAATGATAAAGGATTCAACAACATGATCATGACCGGTAATTTTATGTTCATGAAGAATTCTTTTGAAGAGCTCAGGAAATCTCCCCTATCTGTCATGAGGATCAAATTTACTACTGAGACCGCGGATTTCATTTTCCAGAGCGAGTTCAAATCAGAATTGGATTCTAAAACCTACACGCCACAAGAGTACTTCATTACAGAACTGGACTGCATTCTGGGTTAATTGCAATCCCATTTAAAGTTTGAAAGTTTGTCCTGCGAGGAGTTTTGCAGGTTATAATGCCACCATTCACTTTCAAATATCCGAAAGCCGCTGCGGGTCATGACCTTGCGCAATAACTTCCTATTCTTTTTCTGCAGAGAAGTCAGGTTTTTATAGTTGTGAGCGGCTTCCGGACCAAAGAAGTCGAACTCTGTTCCCATATCGAGCGCCACACCGTTGTCGTTTTCAAGCGTAATGTCGACCGCTCCGCCTCTATTATGTATAGATCCTTTCGCCGGATTTGCTACATAAATTGGATTAGGAACAATCTTCCACATTTTCTTCTGGATGTCGAGCGGCCGGTAACAATCGAAAATCCGGATTTTGTACCCAAGTTTCTGAAATCTTTCATTTGCTGTAAGTAATGCACGCACCGTTTTAACCCGCAAATAGCATTCAGCACATTCATATACTTTCGCTTTGAGGAAATTGTCAGTCGTCGCGTATTTCATCTCATATGAAAATTCACTGCTAAAGTCTTTGAGGTTTACAAAAAGGGAGTCCGCTATCGGGTTTAGCGGGCTGTCTTGTGGGCGGACTTTCTGGCAGTTTGCGCTGAGGACAAAAAACAATAGCAAAATTGGGAGTAAAAACTTCATGGTGTAAAAGTAAAGCTGCAATATCAGGATTATTCCGATATCATCCAAAGAGGTTGCTGTCGGGAACTGATTAAATTAATATTTAAGTAGTTGTTTGATTGTGAGCAGTTTTTGACTGCGTAGCAAAAAAACCTTAAAAAAATATTGTTATTTGTTGCGAAAATTAGAATGAAAAGTTACATTTGCAACCGCTTAATAACACACGTTCATAAGCTTGGAGAGTTGCCTGAGAGGCCGAAAGGACATGTTTGCTAAACATGCGTATGGGAAACTGTACCAAGGGTTCGAATCCCTTACTCTCCGCATTATTTCGGGGTGTAGCGTAGCTCGGTTATCGCGCCTGGTTTGGGACCAGGAGGTCGCAGGTTCGAATCCTGCCACCCCGACAAAACTTTTACATTTCAAGTTTTAAAACAAAAATGGGTGCATAGCTCAGCTGGATAGAGCACCTGCCTTCTAAGCAGGCGGTCGAAGGTTCGAATCCTTCTGCGCTCACTTCTAATCGTAATTTACTGTTATGCAGAAAGTTACGATTTTTTTTGTTTCAATTTGCGTTCGCAGAAATCCCCGCTGCAATCGTTGTAGTGCAATTTAAAATGCTTAAATTCGCTTCGTAAAAATTACATATATCATGAGTAAGAAAATAGTTATCGTTTCGGCTGCAAGAACACCAATCGGAAGTTTCATGGGTTCTTTGTCGACCGTTACCGCTCCGCAATTAGGCGCAGTTGCTATCAAAGGCGCTTTGGATAAGATCAATCTCGATTACAACCTTGTTGACGAAGTTTACATGGGAAATGTTGTCCAGGCCGGTGTTGGACAAGCTCCGGCCCGACAGGCGTCACGCTTGGCAGGATTGCCAGACAGCGTTGTTGCAACAACTGTCAACAAAGTGTGCGCATCAGGGATGAAGGCAATTATGCTTGCTGCGCAGTCGATCCAGGCTGGCGATGCTGAATTAATTGTGGCTGGTGGAATGGAAAACATGAGTTTAATTCCGCATTATATGCATTTGCGCAACGGCAACAAATTTGGTCCTGCGACTATGATCGACGGATTACAGAAAGACGGCCTTACAGATGCTTACGACAATAATGCAATGGGTGTTTGTGCTGACGAATGTGCGACCGAATATAAAATATCACGAGAAGACCAGGATAAATACGCAATTCAATCTTATGAGCGTTCAGCGAAAGCATGGGACTCTGGTAAGTTTGATAACGAAGTCGTACCGGTAGCCGTTCCACAACGCAAAGGTGATCCGATAATGGTAACGAAAGATGAAGAGTATACAAATGTAAAGATTGATAAGATCTCAAGCCTTACAGCTGTGTTTTCTAAAACAGGAACCGTGACTGCAGCAAACGCTTCAACGATAAATGACGGTGCCGGTGCTGTTGTGGTGATGAGCGAAGAAAAAGCATTATCTCTTGGATTAAAGCCACTGGCATATATCCGAAGTTATGCTGATGCAGAGCAGGAACCAAAATGGTTCACCACTTCCCCATCCAAAGCATTGCCTAAAGCACTCTCACGTGCAGGATTGTCATTAGATGATGTCGACTTTTTTGAATTCAACGAAGCATTTTCTGTCGTTGGGATTGCCAATATGCAAATTTTGGGATTGAAATCGGACAACGTAAACGTAAACGGTGGCGCGGTCTCACTTGGTCATCCGCTTGGATGTTCAGGAGTTCGTATCATTGTGACACTTCTCAACGTTTTGGAGCAGAACAATGCTAAGATAGGTGCTGCAGCTATCTGTAATGGCGGTGGCGGCGCATCGGCAATGGTGATAGAGCGATATTCTTAAACAGATGCTTCCCTAGCCCTGATTGAAGCGGCATCCTTTTTTGTTTCTGAAGCAAAGCGCAGGTAACAAAAAAGATACAGCGAAAAGCAGGATTAGCTTCAAATGAAAATGCAATCAAAACCCACAGCATGTTCGGAATCTGCAACCTTGCCATAATTCCATTAAGGAGTGAACCTAATGACCGCAGCGAAATTGTGTCGCAGGTCTTGTTTGGTGAGCATTTTGAAGTCCTCGAGCAGCTTAAGCAGTGGTCGAGGATCCGTTTGCAGTATGACGAGTACGAAGGTTGGGTTGATTCAAAACAATTTCAGGAAATAGCATCAGAACAATTTGCGAATCTGTCAAAGCGGGAAATAGTATTGAATTCCGATCTTGTCGAATATGTTTCAGGATCACAGAATTTGTTGATTCCGATCCCGCTTGGTGCTTCATTGGCTTTTTTGGACGATAGCGCAATAAACCTCAGTTTGTTAAATTTTGAAGGAATGAAAGCAGGCGGTGTCAAGCCTAAGACAAACCTTGTTCCAACTTCGTTCATGTATCTGAATGCGCCATATCTTTGGGGCGGAAAAACTCCGTTTGGTATCGATTGCTCAGGGTTTACGCAGATGGTTTACAAACTAAATGGATACAAGCTTCCGCGTGATGCATCACAACAGGCTTCAAAAGGTGAAGCTTTAAGCTTTATTGAAGAAAGCGAGCCTGGTGATTTGGCTTTTTTCGACAACGAAGATGGCAGAATTATCCACGTTGGAATCATAATGGAAAACAACTACATCATCCACGCAAGTGGTAAAGTCCGCGTTGACAGGCTTGATCATTTGGGAATCTACAATGCTGAGACCAACCGGCACACGCACAAACTCCGGGTCATCAAAAAATATATATAAAAAAGCCGAAATATTAAT
This sequence comes from Flavobacterium sp., assembly GCA_036388535.1. Classification (GTDB taxonomy): domain Bacteria; phylum Bacteroidota; class Bacteroidia; order Flavobacteriales; family Flavobacteriaceae; genus Flavobacterium. The sequence continues at coordinate 59,025 of DASVRQ010000044.1, forward strand.
TTCGGCTTTTTTGTTCTATTGAAATTGAATACTATCTTTTTGCTTTCAGCGCTTGATGTTTATCGGTCATTCCGAGATAATTATATACACTTAAAAGGTTATCGATTACTACATCATTCTTCGCATCAAGTTGGTGCGCTTTTTCAAGATATGGTAATGCTGCCTGGAAAAGCTCATTTCGTTGCGCCTTCATTTGATCATACTTCTTATTATCGGCCGGCGAAGTTCCAAGGCTGTTCATGGCGTTGACCAGTTTTTCATCAGCTTTAAGTTTTAAAGCTGATAAATTTAAATATGCATCTGTATAGTCCGGATTGATTTCAATTGTACGTTTAAAATACTTTTCAGCTTCTTCCAATTGCTCTCCGTTCATCGATACGACACCCAAATTGTAAAAAAGGATGTGATCATTAGGAGTTTGTGCGACCAGTTCAGTAATAATGCTCTTGTACTTGTTGACATCATTCAGTTTAAGGTACAGATCTGCTTCCGAAAGCACTAAGGAAGTATCTGTCGGATTCTCTTTTCTTGCTTGTTGGACTGCAGCAATTGCCTCATCTGTTTTACCTTGTTGCACAAGAATCAACGCGATGTTTTTATAAATTTCGCCTCTTTTAGATGGTTCTTTCTCTTCACGTGGATTTGAATGAGTCTTTAAAGCTACAAACTTCATCATGTCAGCTCGGTTTAGAAAATTTTCTTCCTGGTTGCTTGCGAGGTTGGTAGCGAAATAATAGGTTTTCTCACCTGAGTAATTCATCGACTTTAATTCATCGTAGAACTTCAATGCAGTGTCATAATCCTGCGCCATTATCGCATAATTCGCGGCATAGTATAAATTATCTGCATCTGATTTATCCAATAAGTACAAGGCATTTAAAACCTCGGCAGCTTCTTTATTTTTCTTCTGGTTACCAAGTTGAACAGCATAATTCCTGATGACTGGTTTCATAGCAGTCACAGTTTGGATAATATCGTCTGTATACTGTTTTTTACCGGCTTTTTCCAATTCCAACACAGCTTGCGAGGCTTTAGCGTAATTTTGGATTGCAGCTGTATTAAGCAGTCGCTGCGCCACTTGAGGATTGGCAGCGCTTTCGGCTGTTGCCATCTCGACCATTGGTGCAGATGCTTTGTAGTAAGCGAAATAAGCTTTGTCAGCTTCGCTTGCGGCTGACATCAAAGGCTCCGCTGTTGCAAGTGCAGCTCTGTATTCTGCTACATCTTTGGTAGAGGGAATTTCTCTTTCGTAAATTTTCTTAAGCGTCTTTAGCTCGTCCTTTTGTGCAAAGCTGATGGTTGAAGCCATCAATGCTGTTGCGAGTACTATCTGTCTAACTCTCATTTTAAATTGATTTGATTAATCTTCTGTTTCTTCTGTTTCTTCTGTATTTTCTTCAGCTTCAGTGTTCTCGTCGTCTGTAGAATCGCTATCGGAAATTATATCAGAGATAGATGGTTTTACATCGGCATCCATTTCTTCAAGAGCTGCTTCGATCGCAATTTCTTCTTCTTCTTTCATGACCTTTGTAACAGCTGCTATCGAGTCATTTCCTTTGATGTTGATCAAGCGGACTCCTTGCGTGGCGCGTCCCATCACCCTTAAATCTTCAACAGCCATTCTGATTGTCAGACCAGATTTATTGATGATCATCAGGTCATCTGCATCCGTTACGCTGTTAATTGATACTAATTTACCGGTTTTTTCAGTGATATTCAAGGTTTTAACACCTTTTCCACCTCTGTTGGTAACGCGATAATCATCCAGGCTTGAGCGTTTTCCGTACCCGTTTTCCGCCACGACGAGGATTTCACTGCTCATGTCGTTTACAGAAACCATACCAATAACTTCGTCTTCGTCGTTCGCAAGCGTGATTCCGCGTACTCCAGAAGCCGTTCTTCCCATTGGCCTTGTTTTGCTTTCTTCGAACCGGACCAATTTCCCCGATCTTACAGCAACAAGAATCTGACTTTCACCATTGGTAAGTTTTGCTTCCAACAGTTCATCGTCTTCGCGGATAGTTATCGCTGCGACCCCGTTTACACGAGGACGCGAATATTGTTCCAACGACGTTTTCTTGACCTGCCCTTTTTTGGTGACCATTATGACGTTGTGCGAATTGATATATTCAGCGTTTTTCAAGTCTTGCGTACAGATGAACGCTTTTACTTTATCGCCGCTTTCGATATTTATCAGGTTCTGGATCGCACGTCCTTTGCTGGTCTTGCTTCCTTCCGGAATCTCGTAGACTCGCATCCAGAAACATTTTCCTTTTTGCGTGAAGAACATCATGTATTGGTGATTTGTAGCAACATACATATGCTCGAGGAAATCCTGGTCCCTGGTTCCGGCACTTTTTTGACCGACTCCGCCTCTATTTTGTGTCTTGTATTCTGATAATGGCGTTCGTTTTATATAACCTGCGTGTGAAATTGTAATGATAACATGTTCATCGGCAATAAGATCTTCGATGCTTACATCGCCGCCCGAATATTCGATAATTGAACGTCGTTCATCACCATATTTATCCCTGATTTCGCGAAGCTCCTCTTTGATCAATTCCATTCGAAGTTCTTTGCTTGCGAGTAAATCTTTTAATCGTTGGATCAATTTCATGATTTCCTCATATTCTGCACGAAGTTTATCCTGTTCCAGTCCGGTTAATTGACGCAGACGCATTTCAACGATTGCTCTCGATTGGATATCTGACAATTTGAAGCGCTCGATCAATTTCTCACGCGCTTCGTCTGTGTTTTTTGATCCGCGGATAATCGCAATTACTTCATCGATATTGTCCGATGCAATGATCAGACCTTCTAAAATGTGCGCGCGCTCTTCGGCTTTACGTAGATCGTATTGCGTACGACGAACAACAACATCATGCCGATGCTCAACAAAATGATGGATCAGGTCCTTCAGGTTCAGCATCTGCGGCCGTCCGTTCACAAGCGCAATGTTGTTTACACTGAACGATGACTGTAATTGGGTGAACTTATATAAGGTATTAAGCACCACATTTGGTACTGAGTCACGTTTTAAAATGTAAACGATGCGCATTCCGTTTCGATCCGATTCATCCCGGATGTTCGCAATGCCTTCTATTTTTTTATCATTGACAAGATCAGCAGTTTTCTTGATCATGTCAGCTTTATTTACCTGGTACGGAATTTCGGTAACGATGATCGATTCACGTCCTTCAACCTCTTCGAACATTACTTTTGCCCGCATCACTATTCGGCCACGGCCGGTTTTAAATGCTTCCCGGACGCCGTCGTATCCGTAAATGATTCCGCCTGTCGGGAAATCCGGAGCTTTGATGTGGTTCATCAGCTCGTCAATTTCAATATCTGCATTGTCTATATATGCCAAAATACCATCGATCACTTCCGTAAGGTTGTGCGGCGGCATATTTGTAGCCATACCAACGGCAATTCCCGAAGCTCCATTTATCAAAAGGTTCGGAACTTTGGTAGGCATTACCTTTGGTTCATATAATGTATCATCGAAGTTAAGCTGGAAGTCGACAGTTTCTTTATCGATATCAGCCATGATTTCTTCCGAAATCTTGCGCATACGGGCTTCTGTATAACGCATTGCAGCCGGGCTGTCGCCATCAACCGATCCGAAATTTCCTTGGCCGTCAACAAGAAGGTAACGAAGGCTCCATTCCTGAGCCATACGAACCATCGCATCGTAAACCGATGTATCTCCGTGCGGGTGGTATTTACCCAAAACCTCACCAACGATCCTTGCCGACTTCTTGTGGGCGCGGTTCGAAAGGACTCCTAATTCGTACATGCCGTACAGTACTCTTCTGTGTACAGGTTTGAGGCCATCTCTAACATCGGGAAGTGCCCGTGACACGATAACTGACATCGAATAATCGATGTAAGCTGTTTTCATTTCATCTTCAATGTTAATTGGGATTAACTTATCTCCGTCAGACATACTATTGATATTAAAAATTAAGTGGTTTAAAAAATCCTGCTAATATAACCTTTTACGAGCATTTTTCGTACATTCCAATATCCCAAAGCCGTTCTTTTATTAACAAATTTTTGCGTGATTTTGGTTGATAAATTAGATATTTATTAACGTGCGGGTCGGGTTATTTTTTGTCAATTAGCTGTCAGGAGTTTCCCGGAGGTACGGTTTTTGTAAAAGCTGGGAAGAATCATTAAATTTACACAACAATCATATTATGGATGACAATTTTTCACCAAGAGTAAAAGATGTAATTACTTACAGTAAAGAAGAGGCCTTGCGTTTGGGCCATGACTTTATTGGAACGGAACATCTTATGTTGGGCATCCTGAGAGACGGTAACGGTAAAGCTATAAATATATTGAACAACCTGTCGGTTGATCTGGATCATCTGCGAAGGAAAGTAGAAATATTAAGTCCTGCGAACCCAAGCATCGACATCAGCAATGAAAAGAAGAACTTGCACCTGACACGTCAGGCCGAGCGGGCTCTTAAAACAACTTTTCTCGAAGCTAAGGTTTTTCAGAGCACTTCAATAAGTACAGCGCACCTGTTGCTTTGTATTCTCAGGAACGAGAACGACCCAACAACCAAGCTTTTAAACAAGCTTAAAATAGATTATGACAACGCCAAAGAACAATATTTGAATATGACTCCAAACGAAGAAGAATTCTTAGAAAATCTGCCTCGAAATGAATCGTACAATGACGATTCAGGACAAGATGACAGCCTGAAGGAAGGGAACTTTAATTCTCCAGGCAATAAATCGAACAAGAAGTCTAAAACCCCGGTCTTAGACAATTTTGGGCGAGACCTTACTGAAATGGCGGAAGAAGGAAAACTCGATCCTGTAGTTGGACGAGAAAAAGAAATTGAACGCGTTTCTCAGATCCTAAGCCGACGCAAAAAGAACAATCCCCTTCTTATCGGTGAGCCCGGTGTTGGTAAATCGGCTATAGCCGAAGGACTTGCATTGCGGATAATCCAAAAGAAAGTATCACGGATACTATTCAACAAAAGAGTCGTGACGCTTGATCTTGCCAGCCTTGTTGCAGGCACGAAATACCGTGGGCAGTTCGAAGAGCGAATGAAAGCCGTTATGAACGAACTTGAGAAGAATGATGACATCATCCTTTTTATCGACGAGATCCATACAATTGTTGGTGCCGGTGGCGCAACCGGATCGCTTGATGCATCAAATATGTTCAAGCCGGCTCTTGCAAGAGGCGAGATCCAATGTATTGGTGCAACAACTCTAGATGAGTATCGTCAGTACATCGAGAAAGATGGCGCACTTGAAAGACGTTTCCAGAAAGTGATTGTGGAACCTACATCTGTAGAGGAAACCATTACAATCTTGAACAACATCAAAAATAAATACGAAGATCACCACAATGTGACTTATACGCAGGAAGCTATTGAGGCTTGTGTGAAGTTGACTAACCGATATATGTCGGAGCGTTTCCTTCCGGACAAAGCAATCGATGCGCTTGATGAGGCCGGTTCACGTGTCCACATCACCAACATCGACGTTCCGAAACAAATTCTTGACCTGGAACGTCAATTGGAAGAAGTACGCGAACTCAAAAATTCTGTCGTGAAAAAGCAGAAATACGAAGAAGCGGCGAAATTGCGTGACGATGAGAAACGTATCGAAAAAGATCTTGCAATCGCACAGGAACAATGGGAAGAAGATTCGAAAAGTAACCGAATCCAGGTAACTGAAGACAATGTTGCCGATGTCGTCTCGATGATGACGGGAATTCCTGTTAACCGAATTGCTCAGACTGAAAGCAATAAGCTTGCAAAATTGCCCGAATTGATTCAGAATAAAGTTATCGGACAAAACGAGGCAGTATTAAAAATTGCACGTTCTATCCAACGTAACAGAGCTGGTCTTAAGGATCCGAACAGGCCGATTGGTTCGTTCATCTTCCTCGGACAAACCGGAGTTGGTAAAACACAACTGGCGAAAGTGCTTGCAAAAGAACTTTTTGATTCCGAAGATGCGCTTATCAGAATCGATATGAGTGAATACATGGAGAAATTTGCGATCTCAAGATTGGTCGGAGCGCCTCCGGGATACGTTGGATACGAAGAAGGTGGGCAGTTGACTGAGAAAGTCCGCAGAAAACCATATTGTGTGGTGCTTCTTGATGAGATCGAAAAAGCGCACCCGGACGTATTCAACATGATGCTTCAGGTTTTAGATGATGGATATTTGACGGATAGTTTGGGGCGCAAAATCGACTTCAAGAATACCATTATCATTATGACATCAAATATTGGTGCACGTCAGCTCAAAGATTTCGGACAAGGTGTCGGATTCGGTACTGCAGCCAAGATTGCACAGACTGATGAAAATTCGCGTAGTATCATCGAGAACGCGTTGAAAAAAGCATTTGCGCCGGAGTTCTTAAACAGGATTGACGACGTGATCGTGTTCAACCCACTTGAAAAAGAGCATATCAATGTTATTATTGAGATAGAACTTAAGAAGTTGTATGCGCGTATTTCAGAATTGGGTTATAACCTTAACCTTTCTGATGCTGCGAAAGCGTTTATCGCTGATAAAGGTTTTGATAAACAGTTTGGTGCACGTCCGTTAAAAAGAGCAATCCAACGCTATGTTGAAGATGCGCTTGCTGAGGAGATCATTACTTCGAAAATCGGAAGCGGCGACGAGATCTTCATGGATCTTGACGAAGCTTCGCAAGAATTAACAGTTACCGTTCAAAAAGCGGAAGAGCCTACCAAATAAAATCTTATACTCAATTTAATAAAACCCGTCTTGCTATTTTTGCTCGACGGGTTTTCTTTTGCAGATATAATTGAGCATTTACAAAAAAGTAATATTTATCTTTGAGATAGATCAACCGCATACAATATTCTTATGTTACAGGAAAAAGTTATAGTAGGAAGTGAAGAATGGTGCTCCTTTCCTTCACTCGGAATACCAACAATTAAAGCACGTGTCGACTCGGGAGCGAAGACTTCAGCTTTGCATGCAATCAATATAGCACCATTTATTAAAGATGGTGCAAACTGGGTTAAGTTCGATATCAATCCCATACAAAATAACTCCAAGACGGTGATACATTGCGAGTCGGCCCTGGTTGACAAACGAATCGTAAAAAGCTCAAGCGGATTCCGCGAACAGCGATATGTGATTGGCGTCGAACTTGAAATTGGCGGACAGCATTGGCCGATCGAAGTCACTCTCACAAATCGTGATTCAATGGGTTTTCGGATGCTGCTCGGACGTGAAGCTATGAGCGGACGCGTTCTTGTTGATCCGTCGCAAAAATATCTTTTAGGCCAACCTTCCTCTGATGTTTTAAAAGAACTTTATAGATCGGCAGATAAAGCTAAAACAGGGCTCCGCATCGGAGTACTTGCAAGCAATCCTGAATTGTACAGCAACAAGCGAATCATGGAAGCTGGTGAAGCCCGTGGACACGAAATGCATTTCCTCAATATCAAGGAATGTTACATGAAACTTGATGCGACTGCGCCTGAGATCCATTATCGTGGCGGAAAAATATTGGAGAATTTTGATGCGATTATTCCGCGGATTCGGCCAAGCATTACCTTTTACGGATGTGCATTGACCCGGCAATTCGAGGCACTGAAAGTTTATTGTCTTAACTCGGCTGCAGCCATAACGCAATCACGTGACAAATTATATTCATTGCAATTGCTGCTAAACCACGGAGTTGATATCCCGACAACAGGTTTCGCCAATTCACCGTTGGATACAAATGATTTGATCCAAATGGTCGGTGGCTCGCCGCTGATCGTAAAACTGCTTGAAGGAACACAGGGAAAAGGTGTTGTTTTGGCTGAAACTAAAAAGGCTGCCGAATCTGTGATAAATGCTTTTAAAAGTTTGAATGCGAATATCCTCGTGCAGGAATTTATCAAAGAAGCAAACGGTAAAGATATTCGATGTTTTGTTATTGACGGGAAAGTCGTTGCTGCCATACAAAGAGAGGCGCTTCCGGGAGAATTTCGTGCAAATATTCACCTGGGCGGAACTGCATCTGTAGTAAAAGTCACATCTGAAGAAAAGCGTATCGCCATAAAAGCTGCAAAAGCAATGGATCTTAAAGTGGCTGGAGTTGATATTATCCGCTCTTCAAAAGGGCCTTTGTTACTCGAAGTAAATTCGTCACCGGGACTTGAAGGAATAGAAGGCGCGACAAATAAAGATATTGCAGGTGAGATGATCCTTGCAATCGAGAAAAATATTAAGCGTAAATAATTATTTTATCGGCAGGAAAACATGAAATGATGATCCTTTGCCTTCTTCCCCATCAGCGTGTATAAAACCGCCGTGGCGCTGGACAATTTTTCGGCATAAAGCCAATCCAAGTCCGGTTCCTTCATATTTATCTTTTGCATGTAGGCGTGAAAATATCGTAAAGACTTGTTCGGCATAGGCCGGATTAATACCGATCCCGTTATCACTCACAATTATCTCGACGTATTTTTCAGCACTTGCGACAGCACCTAATTTCAATGGCGAACCGTCAGAGTACTTGTGACTGATAGTTATAATGGGTGAAACTTCAGGTTTACTGAATTTCAATGCGTTGTTTATCAAGTTGTAAAAAAGTTGGTGCAGTAATAGCGAAATCCCAGGCACGGCAGGCAATTCATTGTAAATAATCTTTGCATCCTTTTGAACAATTGCCAGTTCGAGGTCGTTTTCTACACCTTCCAAAATCAGTGTCAGATTGACAAGTTCGAAAATAGGCTGGTTGATATTTATTATCGAGTATGAAAGTACGCCTTCGATCATGGCTGACATACGCTGAGAAGCATTCTCTATTTTGTGCAGATATGCCTTCGATTTCTCTGACAGCTCCTGCTCATGGTCGTTTCCTATAATATTGCTGAACATAGCGATCTTCCGCAGAGGTTCTTTTAAATCATGCGAGGCAACATGCGCGAACTGCTGAAGGTCATCGTTTGAACGCGCGAGTTCTTCAGTACGTTTGCTAACGAGTAATTCCATTTTCTCACTATAACTTTGAAGGTTGCTTTTCATTTTCATAATAGCACTTCCTAATATATCACGCTCGCCACGCGGATTTACGGCAATATCGAAATTACCCTTTCCTATTTCAAGCGCTGCATAAGCGAGAGTTTGGTTGGTTTGATCAATTTTGGAAACAGAATCGGCGAGTTTGCCGATAACATCATTAGTTTCAGATCTGATTTCAACCGAAATTTCTCCATCGGCAATTCGTTCGGCAGCCATTCTCAATCGCTTTAATGATTGGCTTATTAAGTACATGATATAAGCCACGAAAAACATAACAGCGACGAGCGCGAAAATTAAAAAAAGCAAAGTGTTTTCACGTGATTGAAGTTCCTTTTCATAGAGACTGGTAATGTCGGCGCGAAGCTTGTTTTGCAAAACTGTTTGAAAAGCACGCAGCTCATCGGCTCCTTTGTTAGACACGGCCCACCATTCTGCTGCGTTATAGCTGTCATCAAATGTAAATCGGGTAAAAACCTGATCGATATATACCATCATCGGCTTGACTGCAGTAGTGTCTTTTAAAGTATTGTAGTTAACCAGTACTTCAGGTCGCGCCTTGGCAAATAATTCTTCTTCATACGATTTGTATACATCGTAAGCGCCTTTCGTGCCTACGAGAGTTTCAACCATATATTCGCGCGTATGAAGTACGTTATAGATATTACTGCGGATGAGTCCGATGTACGTTATCATTTCAGAAAGCACCTTCTGTGTCATCAGATCTTTGTAGACCGGAGTTAAATACGGAGTTTGTGCAGGCGGAATAGTGTTAAGCGTATTCATGCGGAAAACCGTGTTGCTGTAATAATGCATCACTTCATTTGGACTGATTTCGTGCCGGTCTATTTTACCACGAATTTCTGCAAGGTTCTGTAATTTCGTATATTTTTGAAAGCCCGCGAGCGCTGGATTATTTTTAGTCTCCAGCTTATGTAACAAAGCGTCAGTGTGAGGCCTTTGTAGGATCAGATGCTCGCGATGTCCTTTTGTCATAGCATAATCAAACGAAAATTTTCTTTCCCGTTGTAACGCAGCAATTAGTTGTGTGATAGTGGCAGACTCTTCGATGTAATTCTTATAAACGGTGAAGAGCTGTAACTTCTGGGTTTTATCATTATATACCTGAATGGTCAGGTACACCAGAAATATGTATGGTATAAGCCCGATCAGCATCAGCTTTGTCTGAAGAGGAAGCTTCTCGAATAAGTTGTTCATAGAAACGAAAGATATAAAAAATAAGTTTCGCGCGCTTTCGCTATCCTATCAAATCTTCTTCGATCTCGAAAGTGTCGAGAAATTCTTTTGTTTTAATGATATCATAATGTAGTATCCGGTCTTCGCTAACAAACGGAACATCCAATCTATATGACTTAAGAAAGGATTCAATGAAATCGCTGGAACGTAACGGTCTTCTGAATTCAATAGCCTGCGCAGCATTCATTAATTCGATCGCTAAGATCGTCTCCAGATTATCCATTATACGCAATGCTTTTGTAGCTGCATTTGCTCCCATACTAACATGATCTTCCTGCCCATTTGATGAGACAATGCTGTCAATGCTTGCCGGAGTTGCCAATTGTTTATTTTGGCTGACGATGCTTGCAGCAGTATATTGCGGTATCATAAATCCCGAATTCAAACCTGGATTATCGACCAAAAATGCCGGAAGTCCGCGCAGTCCTGATATCAATTGATAGGTCCTTCTTTCAGATATACTTCCGAGTTCGGCCAACGCAATTGCGAGAAAATCAAGCGCAAGCGCCAGCGGCTGTCCGTGGAAATTCCCACCGGAAATAATTTGGTCGCTCTCGATGAATATGTTTGGATTATCGGTAACCGAATTAATTTCCGTTTTAAATACACGCTTTACGTAATCGATCGCATCTTTCGAAGCACCATGCACTTGCGGAATGCATCTGAATGAATATGGATCTTGAACATGTTGCTTTAATCGCTCTATTATTTCACTTCCGTCCAGCAATGAAAGTATTCTGGCGGCAGTTATTATTTGACCTTTGTGAGGTCTTATCAGGTGAATCATTTCATTGAAGGGCTCCTTCCGTCCATCGAAAGCTTCAAGGGAAACAACGCTGATCACATCTGACAAATAACAAAATTTTGATGCACGAATCAATATATAGGCTCCATAAGCTGCCATGAATTGCGTGCCATTCAGAAGTGCCAATCCTTCTTTTGACTTAAGTTCGATCGGATTCCAACCAAATTTCTGCAGTATTGCAGAGGAATGCAGTTTGTTGCCCTCATAATTGACTTCGCCTTCGCCAATCAGCGGCAACGACAAATGTGCCAACGGAGCCAAATCACCGGAAGCTCCAAGTGAGCCCTGGGTATAAATTACAGGAAGAATATTGTTATTATACAACTCAACCAATCGCTCAACGGTTTGTAGTTGAACGCCGGAATTACCATAAGCAAGGGCCTGGATTTTGAGCAAAAGCATGATCTTCACGATAATCTGAGGCACTTCTTCTCCTGTTCCGCATGCATGCGAACGTACAAGATTCTCCTGAAGCTTTGATAGATTTTCGTTCGATATTTTAATATTATACAGCGATCCGAAGCCGGTGTTGATTCCGTAAATCGGAGTTTCGTTATCCGACATTTTGTTGTCGAGGTAAGAGCGGCATTTTTGTATGTTGACTTTGGCTTCTTCTGAAAGTTGAAGTGGCTTGTGATGACTTACGATTTTATGAAGCGCCTCAAGCGTCAATATGTCAGTGCTGATATAATGTGTATTGTCCATGTTTGCGGTTTGTGCCCCAAAATTCCGCAAATACTATTCAATAAACAAGATTTTGAAGATAATAATGAAGCCGCGAGCGCAATTGATCTAATGCAGGCTCAGAAACGCTTCTCCAAGATAAACAATGATATCGGATGCTGTAAACGATTCGGTTCCCGTATGAGCCGCCGCCAGATCTGCCGTCAAGCCATGCAGGTAAACACCAATAATTGCAGCATCGACAGATGAATATCCCTGGGCGAGCAGTCCGGTTATGATGCCTGTCAGCACATCGCCACTTCCTGCAGTTGCAAGAGCCGCATTTCCGGTGGTATTTTCGAATTTGGAATCAGCGTCGACAATTACTGTTGGTGCGCCTTTAACCACTATGATACAACTATATTCTTTAGAAAAGGCAGCGGTCATTTCAAGCATCTTTTCATCTGAGTTCCATTTGCCGATAAGGCGTTCCAATTCCTTAAGATGTGGTGTAAGTATCGACCTTGGCGGAAGCAACTTAAGCGCCGTTTTGTTGATCGAAAGAATATTGAGCGCGTCCGCATCAACAACGATAGAAGTTGAAACTGACTCTAAAAATCTAAGAAATGCTTTTTGTGTAGCCGGCTCCTGCCCCATTCCCGGTCCGACGCCAATAGCTTGCGGTTTTATTCCATAATTGATATCTGAAATAAATTTCATGCTTTCATCCGTCACAACCATTACTTCAGGAATAGCTGTCTGCATCACGACGTAACCGCATTCAGGAATAAATGCAGTAACTAATCCGCAGCCGGATTTTAGTGCAGCTTTCGCCGAAAGGCAGACTGCGCCTATTTTACCATAACTTCCACCGATCAGCAACGCATGACCTTGAGTTCCTTTATGCGTGTCTTGTGCAGCTGGCCGGTATCGGCTGATGATGAAATCCCTGTCGATAGTTGTTCTTACCATGGAGTAAAAGTAATAAAATCATTTCTGTACCAAAATGCGATAGAGACGCGAGATTTGGCTATGGAAACGGGCAAAATCTGCTTTTTTTGAATAAATTAGCGACTTCAAATTTAACCCGAACGAATGAAAAATACTGCGTTAACGCATATCCACGAGAAACTGGGAGCTAAAATGCTTCCGTTTGCAGGTTACAACATGCCAATAACTTACGAAGGAATCAACGCTGAACACGAAACCGTCCGCAATAACGTCGGCGTTTTTGATGTTTCACATATGGGCGAATTTTTGCTTAGTGGACCAAAAGCACTAGATCTGATCCAGAAAGTTACAACTAATGATGCCTCGGTTCTTACTATTGGTAAAGCCCAATATTCCTGTCTGCCTAACAATGAAGGCGGTATTGTAGATGATCTGATCATCTATAAAATGAAGGAAGAACAGTATCTTTTGGTTGTGAACGCCTCAAATATTGAAAAAGATTGGAACTGGATCTCTTCACATAATAATGAAGGTGTCGAAATGCGGAATATATCAGATGATTATTCGTTACTCGCGATTCAGGGTCCGAAAGCTGTTGAAGCTATGCAATCGCTGACCACTGTAGATCTATCGGCAATTAAATATTATCACTTCGAGGTTGCTGATTTTGCAGGCTTTGAGCATGTTATAATTTCTGCAACGGGATATACCGGATCAGGCGGTTTCGAGATTTATTGTAAAAATAATCAGGCGGAGCAAATCTGGAACAAGGTTTTTGAAGCCGGAGCATCGTTTGGAATTAAGCCTGTCGGACTCGCGGCCCGCGACACATTGCGTCTTGAAATGGGCTTTTGTCTATACGGGAACGATATTAATGATACGACATCGCCTCTTGAAGCAGGATTGGGCTGGATTACGAAGTTCACGAAGGAGTTCGTAAATTCTGAAAATCTGAAAAGGCAAAAAGAAGAGGGCGTTAAACGAAAGTTAGTCGGATTTGAACTCAGTGAACGCGGCGTTCCACGACATGATTATGAAATTGTCGACGGTAATGGCAATGTGATCGGAATCGTAACATCGGGAACAATGGCACCGTCATTGAACAAAGGAATTGGTTTGGGTTACGTTCCTGCAGAATTTGCGGCTGTCGAAACAGAAATTTTTATCAGGATCCGAAAAAATGATGTGCCGGCAAAAGTTGTAAAACCGCCGTTTTATAAAAAGTAAGTGCGTATAATCGTTTAATTAAAATATTGAAGCATGAAAAAATTCACAATGATGCTGTTTCTGATTATGATCAGTTCTTCGTATGCTCAGGAACTCAAAACTCCTGCGGAATATTTAAAGTATCTCAATAAATTAACAAGCGGTCTTCCTGAATCGACTTTTGATTATACTATCGACGTAGCAACGAATAAAGATCCGCGAAAGTTGGATGCGAGCAGGAAAGCATTGATCAGCCAACTTCAAAATGCACAAAAATTAGCTGAATCGCTGCCTGGTTATCAAGATGATACGGAATACAAGGATCAGGTTTTAATTTATCTGATGTTGACCGAGCAGTATCTGAACGGTGAATATGAAAATGTTTTGGCGCTGCAGGAAGTTCCACAACTGAATTATGAAGCTATGGAAGCTTTTCTGATGAGCCGCAATATGATCAACAAGAAAATGTACGAGGAAATTGAAAAGTTGTATGCGAACAAGAAGGTGTTTGCAGAAAAGTATGAGATTGCGCCATTAAATAAAGGTAAATTACTTGAAAAAATGACAACTGCATCGGAAGTACTTGAGAGCCATACTGAAGGTTATCTTATATTTCTTGGGGCAAGCAGTGCCGACGCAAGTATTTTAAAAGGAATTTCTACAAAGGATCTTGATCTTGTGCAACAGCAATCCGATGAGCTGAAGCGAAACGCAATAGAAGCAGCAGCAAAAATGAAAACCTTTAAAGGTTATAAAAATGATGTCGCTTTATTGACTGCCACTGCATCTGCTATGGAGTTTTACAAGAAAGAAGCAAATGAGCTTTGTCCGCAGATAATTTCTTTTATGACGTTGTCACAGAAACTGGCCGACAGTAGAAAAGCACTCGAAAGCAAGAAGGCAGAAAAGCGAACAAAAGTGGAAATCGACCAGGTCGTAGCTTTAACTGATGAGCAGGCCAAAGCAGCAGTGCCTTTCAACAAAGCTATGGCAGAATATGCAGCCGAGCGTCTAATCGTAGTTGCAAATTACAACAAAGCTTCTAACGATTTTTTGGCGAGACATATTGTAAAAGAGTAATTGAAAAAAGAAGCAGAAACCGTATTTTTGCATCAAACTTTAGAGATATAACAATCAGTAATGGGAAGAGCGTTCGAATTTAGAAAAGGCAGGAAAATGAAACGTTGGTCAGCAATGGCCAAAGCATTTACGAGAATTGGAAAAGACATTGTGATGGCAGTTAAGGAAGGTGGTCCAAATCCGGATGCCAACTCGAGGCTGCGTGCTGTTATTCAGAATGCGAAGGCAGCAAATATGCCGAAAGAGAATGTTGAACGCGCCATTAAAAAAGCAACCGATAAAGACACCGCGAATTATAAAGAGGTCCTGTTTGAAGGTTATGCGCCGCACGGGATCGCAATTTTAATTGAAACTGCGACGGATAATAATAATCGCACAGTTGCCAATATCCGAAGCTACTTTAATAAATGCAATGGTACAATGGGAACGCAGGGTTCGGTTGAATTTATGTTTGATCACACCTGTAACTTCCGAATTCCCGCAGAAGGTATCGATGTTGAAGAAATGGAATTGGAGTTCATCGATTTCGGTGCCGAAGAAATATTTGCAGATGAAGATGGAATCTTGATTTATGCACCGTTTGAAAGTTTCGGAGCCATTCAGAAAGAACTTGAAAATCGTAAAATTGAAATTTTATCTTCCGGATTTGAAAGAATTCCACAGGTAACTAAAAAGCTTGATGAAGCGCAGATGGCCGATGTCGAAAAGTTATTGGAGAAAATTGAAGAAGATGATGACGTACAGAACGTATATCATACGATGGAAGAATAGACCGCGTCGCTGTTTGAGAGGAGACCGCTTCGCTGAAAGACAAGAGACCGCTTCGCTTTTAGACCGCTTCGCTGCTGGATTTGTGTCTGGTAGATTAATAAGGCTCCTGTTTCGGGAGCTTTTTTTTTAATAGCGACCGCTTCGCTGTTAGAAAGGAGACCGCTTCGCTGCTGGATTAAATTTCGTAGATTAATAAGGCTCCTGTTTCGGGAGCATGATTTATTTGAGCGACAGTCCAAAAGCGCAGCGGTCTAACAGCAAGGCGGTCTAACGCGCAGCGGTCCTTAAATCAAAAAGGCCCCATTAAAAGAGCCTTTTTATATATTGAGAATTATTTACAGCGAAGCGGTCTTATTTAATAAATTCTATCTTCTGAACTTCTTCAGCATTTACGCTATCAAAGAAACCTTGTTCATTCATCCAATCGTCGCTGAACACTTTGCTCATATAACGTGAACCGTGATCAGGAAAAATTGCAACGACATTGCTTTTCGAAGTAAATTCACCTTCTTCAGCGTATTGTTTGATGGCTTGCATAACCGCTCCTGAAGTATATCCAACAAATAACCCTTCTTTCTTAGCGATCTCACGTGTTACGTGCGCACTTTCCTCATCACTAACTTTAATGAATTTGTCGATAAGGTCAAAATCGGTTGCTGACGGGATCAGGTTTTTTCCAAGACCTTCAATTCGGTATGGATAAATCTCGTCATTGTCGAATTCTTTTGTTTCGTGGTATTTTTTCAAAACAGATCCAAAAGCATCAACACCTAATATGCGGACATTCGGATTTTTTTCTTTGAGAAATTTCGCAGCTCCGGAAATTGTTCCGCCTGTTCCACTGCATGCAACAAGATGTGTTATTTGACCGCCGGTTTGTTCCCAAATTTCAGGACCAGTAGTTTTATAATGCGCGTCTATGTTGAGTTGGTTGAAATATTGGTTAATATAAACAGAGCCCTTCGTTTCTTCATGCAGCCTTTTTGCAACATTATAATACGAACGTTCATCATCTGCAGAAACATGCGCCGGACAAACATAAACCTTAGCTCCCATGCTCCGCAACATATCGATTTTATCGCGTGAAGACTTTGAGCTTACTGCCAATATGCAATTATATCCTTTGATGATGCTTACCATGGCAAGGCTAAAACCTGTATTGCCTGAAGTAGTTTCGATGATCGTGTCACCAGGAGTCAGTATTCCTTTTCGCTCCGCTTCTTCA
>DASVRQ010000045.1:0-12235 GCA_036388535.1 Flavobacterium sp.
GCCCATCTGCCGCAAGTGAAGGCTGGAACGGTACCTTCAACGGTGCACAGCTTCCATCGACCGACTACTGGTTCACCGTGTTCTACACCGAAGACGGAGCACTGAAAGAATTTAAAGCCCATTTCTCATTAAAACGATAAACCCCCATGAATTTTAAAAAGAGGTATTTAGCATTGTTATTTTTTATATCACAGCTTTCCTTCGCTCAGGAAGGGATCGCTGTTTACTCAGATTACCTTTCCGATAATTATTACCTAATACATCCTTCAATGGCTGGTGCTGCAAATTGCGCCAAGTTGAGAGTGACGGCGCGACAGCAATGGTTTGGGCAGGATGATGCGCCTGCATTGCAAACTGCAAGTTTCAATGGTAAGATTGGAGAGAGGTCAGGAGCAGGAATAATTGTTTTTAACGATAGAAACGGATATCATTCCCAAACTGGTGCAAAAGTTACCTACGCACACCACCTTATGTTTTCTCGTGACCAAATCGACCTTAACCAACTTTCTTTTGGAATCAGCGTTGGATTAATTCAAAGTTCATTGGACGAAACAAGCTTTGAGGAGTTTGACCCTACAATCAGTGGTAATCTCGTTCAAAAGGATTCTTATTTTAATGTTGACATTGGAGCATCGTATAACTACCTTGATTTCTATGCGCATTTGACGGTTAAGAACGCCATCGAGACACGAAGAGAGATTTATACAGGTTATGAGTCGGATAATATTAGAAAGGTGCTTTTAAGCGCAGGATATGTATTTGGTGACGAAGAAAATATCTTATGGGAGCCTTCTGTTATGTTTCAACTTGTACAAGAGACAAAGGAGAAGTCGGTAGATTTGAACTTGAAAGTGTATAAACAAATGGATTTCGGCCGAATCTGGGGAGGACTTTCCTACAGAAGAAGCTTAGATGCAGCAGAATATTTGGACTTGGAGGATAATGCGATTGCAGAACAGAGCCTGCAATATTTTACGCCTTTTGTTGGTGTCAACTACAAAAAATTTATGCTTGGGTACACTTATTCACATGTGACCGGTGCAGTAAAGTTTGATAGCGGCGGATTTCACCAGTTAACCCTTGGTATGAATCTTTTTTGTGCGCCGGAGAAATACCACTGTAACTGTCCTGCCATAAACTAAAACATTGATAATTATTAATTCAGTCCCGATTTGCGTCGGGACTTACTTTTTTAAACATGTTAGTAAAATCTGTTAACGGAAAAAGCCCTGTCATTCCTGCTGATTGCTATGTTGCTGAAAACGCTACGATCATTGGTGACGTGGTCCTTGGCGCTTCATGCAGCGTCTGGTTCAACGCCGTAATTCGCGGTGATGTTCATTATATTAAAATCGGCAATAAGGTAAACATTCAAGATGGAGCAATCATCCACTGCACTTACCAGAAACACGCTACCACTATCGGTAATAACGTTTCGATTGGCCACAATGCCATCGTACATGGTTGCACAATTCATGACAATGTTTTAGTTGGGATGGGCGCTATCGTGATGGATGGCTGTGTTATCGAAAGCAATTCCATAATTGCAGCCGGAGCAGTCGTCACACAGAACACCCGGGTAGAATCTGGATCGATTTACGCCGGTGTTCCCGCTAAAAAGGTAAAAGATATCGATCAATCGGAATTCGCGGGAGAAATCGCGCGTATTTCAAGTAATTACGTGATGTACAGCGGCTGGCTGAAAGATCAGTAGCTAGAAGTCTTTTCTGTAGACTTCATACTTGTTCCCGAGAATGTTTGAAAGTACCACCGGATCACTATTCGTCCAAAATATCGAACTTGCGGCAGGCCTATCAGCCAAACCCGTTTTGTTCTTTAGAATAAATTCCGTCTGTCGCGCTACAGCTTCTCCAGAGTCGATAATTTCTATTGTTGTAGGTATAATTCGCCTGATCTGTGGAATCAGGTAAGGATAGTGACTGCAACCCAAAACAAGGTAGTCAATATCAGCATCAATCATTGGTTTAAGGTATTGCCGAAGCAACGCATCCATCTCAGTAGATTCCATCTGGCCATTCTCTATCAGTTGGACAAGTCCGTGTCCAACCTGTTCAACGATTTTGACGTCTTGATACATTTCGAGCGCTTTGTTGAACAGTTCACTACTTAATGTTCCCTTAGTCGCTAAAATACCGATTGTTTGTGTTTTGGACGAATGTGCAGCAGGCTTTATTGCAGGTTCGATTCCGATAAACGGGACATCATATCTTGCCCGAAGTTCTTTAATCGCGTTGGTTGTTGCTGTATTGCATGCAACCACCACGATTTTACAGTTTTGTTCCAGTAGAAACTCGGTATTTTTAATGCTGAGGGCAATTATCTCATCTTTCGATCTTTCACCATAAGGCGCATTTTTACTATCGGCAAGATAAATGGTGTTCTCGTTCGGAAGCAACCGATTAATCTCTTTCCAAATCGATGTTCCGCCAATTCCTGAATCAAAGAGACCTATCGGATAATTGTTCTGCATAAAACAAATGTAAAAAAAAACTGCCCAAATTAATGAGCAGTTCTTTATCTAATTCCAATGTAATATTAGAAACCAAGATCTTTCTTCACATCTGCAGTAATGTCCGGACCATCAGCCAATAGTAGGTCGGCTCCGTTGTATACGTACTGGTATCCTTTTGCTTTTCCTACTTTTTGGATAGAAGCTTTTACGCGATCCATAATGGGTTTAACAAGATCAGATTCCTTTTTTTGTAGTTCTTTTTGGGCAGTTCCTCTATAATCGACAATTCTTTTTTCCATGTCCTGAACTTCTTTAGAACGTTCCTGGTTCATGATCTCACTAACTGTGCTAGCTTCCTGCTCGTATTTTTTCAGTTTGTTCTGGTACTCCTCAACCATTGTTTTATAGGCCGCATCATAAGTTCCGCTTAGTTGCTCCAATTGTTTTTGAGCATCCAACATTGCGGGCATCTTGCCCATTAATTCACTAACATCCACATGTGCAGCCTTAGCTTGAGCATTTATGGTCTGATTTGCGCCCAAAAGCGCTACTGCAGCTATTAGTAAAGTCTTCAATTGTTTCATCATTTTTAGTATTAATTAATTATTGTTTTTAATCTGTTTTGTTCTCATTCACTTTAGCTTCACGCTCTTTTCTGGCAGCCTCGCGGTCATCCAATATTTTTTGTCTTTTCTCGGCCAGCGCTTTCTTTCTCTCCTCAAGTGTTTTTGCACGCTCCTCAGCCGCCGCTTTGCGAGCATCATCTGCTGCGGTATTTGCCGGTTTGTCTTCTACAGGTGTGGCTGTCGTTTCCGATTCTTTTTCGCCATCGGTACCCGCTTCAGTTTTTGACGGAACAGCAGTCCCATTTTTCTTAGCCTCGCGTTCAGCCAGTAATTGTTTTCTTTTTTCGTCGAAGGCTTTTTTCTTCTCCTCGGCCGCTAGTTTTCTTTCAGCTAGAAGTTGCTCCCTTGCGCTCTTTTTTGCATCAAGTTGTTTCTGTCTTTCAGCCAAATCAGGATTTTCATCAATCATGTCTTCCTTCATTTCCTTGGCTTCCTCTTCCTTAAGCTGTTTGTTGCTCATCTGCTCCCTTTTCGTTGCACGATTCAGGATACGGATTACACGATCGCTTATGTCGTACTTCTTAGCAGCAAAAAGCATTGTAAGATCTGACGACTTGTCAAATATAAAATCATATCGATTCGCTTCAGCAATATCTTGGGCAGCTGTAAATACCTGATCTTGGATTGGCTTAACCAAAACCGACTTCTGCATAATCAGATCACCGGTTGGTCCAAAACGTTTTTGTTGGTAAGCCGACAGTTCGCCTTCCTGAAAAGCAATCTCTTCTTCACGTTCTTCGATCAGTTCCTTTGTTAGCAGAACTCGCTCGGTTTTAAGCGATGCTTTCAGTTTTTCAACCTCTGTCTTCTTAACTTCAATCTCCTGTTTCCATTGTTGGGCTTTCTGCTCAAGCTGATTTTTTGCTTCGGCATAATCAGGTACGTTCTGAAGAATGTACTCCATGTCGATAAAGCCGATTTTAACTCCACGGGTTTGGGATTGTACCGAAAAACTTACGGACAAGACCATTAGCAGAAATAAAAGTTGTTTTTTCATAACTTAAAATTGCATTAGAAAATATCGTGCCACTATTAGAATTGTTGTCCAATTATGAAGTGCGTTTCCCATCCATTCTTCTGCGTTTCTCCAGGAATGGCGTCAAATCCGTGTCCGAAGTCAATACCTAGCAGTCCAAATGCAGGCATGAATATCCGCAATCCGAAACCGGCGGAACGTTGCAATACAAACGGATTATATTCTCTAAAATTGTCATACGATCCTCCAGCTTCAAAAAATGACAATGCATAGATCGATGCGGCTGCTTTCAGTGTAATAGGATATCGCAATTCTAATGAAAATTTGTTATAGATGGTTCCTCCATCTGTTGATGATAACGATTGGTTTGGATATCCTCGTAATTGCACGACTTCACGTCCGTCAAGAGCAAAGTTTGCCAATCCGTCGCCGCCCACAAAAAAGCGTTCGAATGGGACTAATCCGCGGTCTTGGTTATAAGCTCCAAGGAACCCGAATTCGCCCAATGTACGAAGGACTAATTTACCATAAATTTTTGTATACCAATCTGCCTTGAATTTTATTTTGTAGTATTCCAGCCAGTTAAACCTTTTTTGGTCAACTTTAGATTGGTCAATGGCAGCATCAGCAAAGTTTTCCGGAAGGACTTTTCTGCCATTTTCATCTATCAGGTCTCCTTCTACGACAACTTCCCCATTTGAGTCTGTGATCGCCGGACCCGAGTATCTTAATTTATATTCCAGCTGGTTTCCAAGTTCAGCATAATCAACATTGTTGAATAGTGAGTATGGCGGCGTGAATCTGGCAGAGACACTGAATTCAGAACCATATGTCGGGAATATTGGATTAATACCTTTATTGTTTCGGCTCAAGCCAACCGTATACGCAAGATTACGCGATGAACCATTTCCGAACGTAAATAATCCTGTGTTATAGTTGTTCAGGTCATAATACTGAAAACTTACGTTTTGCGATAAGATGAACGAGTCATCCGGAACAGTAAGCTTTTTTGCAAGTCCGACCGAAACTGATGAGATATTAAAGCTTTTTGTTCTGTCGACATCGTTCGTCTGGTAGTTGTTTAGATATTGCTTGCTATGTGATAGTGATGTGCTGAAACTTACCGGCTTTTTACCTCCAAACCACGGTTCAGAAAATGACATGCTATAAGTTTGAAAGTATGAACTTCCCTGAAGCCTTAACGATACTTTTTGACCGTCTCCCATTGGAACCGGACGATATGCTTCTTTATTGAATATATTTCGCATTGAGAAGTTGTTGAACGACAACCCTAATGTACCGATGAATCCGCCACCGCCGTAACCACCCTGAAGTTCGATCTGGCTGGATCCTTTTTCAACAACATTCCAATCGACATCAACAGTTCCTGCAGCCGCGTCAACGTTTTTCAGATCGGGCCGAATTGCTTCGGGATCAAAGAATCCCATTGCGCCAATCTCACGCATGGTGCGTACAATTGCCTCTTTGCTATAGCGTTGCCCGGGCCTCGTCATCAATTCCCGATAAATTACACGGTCGTTTGTTTTGTCATTTCCGACAACATTAATTTTATTGAAATAGGCGATAGGGCCTTCCATGATACGAATTTCGAAATCTATCGTATCATTAGCGGTCCTCACTTCAACGGCATTGATGTTTGAAAACAGATAACCGTTGTTCTGATAAAGGTTCGTGATGTCATCGCTGTCCGGATTTGATGTGTCAGAAATCCTTTTCTCAAGAAGTACTCCATTATATACATCACCTCTTTTGAGGCCCAATTGCCTCTGTAGCTGCTGATCGGAATAAACCGTGTTACCAAGGAACTTGACGTCACCAATATAATACTTACGGCCTTCCTCAATTTGGATTTTGATGGATATATCGTTCTTGTCTTTGTTGAAAACGACCGAATCAGAAATGATACGGGCATCACGATAACCTTTTTCCTTGTATTTATCAGTGACCTTTGTAAGGTCGGTTTTATAGTCATCCCTGATAAACTTCGAAGCTTTTAATACCCTGAATAAATTGCGCTGTTTGGTGCTTTTCATCGCCTTGCGAAGCTTCTTATCCGAAAACTGCTCGTTGCCTTCAAAAACAATTTCACGTATTTTGATCTTTTCTCCTCGATCGATGTGCACCATCATGTTAACATTATTCCCGGCGGTTGTGTCAGGAATTGTCGTAACGTTGACCTTGGTATTATAGTAACCGTCTTTCCGATATTTGTTCTCGATGTAGTTTCGCGTGGTTGTGATCAAATTCTCATTGACGACTTTTCCTTTTGTAAGTGCATTGTCCTTGATCAGTTCTTCGGACTTGCTCTTTTTTATACCTGTGAACTTCACTTCATTGAGCTTAGGCAATTCGGTAATATTCAGTTCGAGCCACAAGCTGTCGCCTTTTGTGCGTTGTATATAAAAGTCAATATCGCTGAAGAGCCCCAATTTGCCCAACTTTTTAATGGCATTTGTAATTTCTTCTCCGGGAACGGTTATGTTTTGTCCTTTTTCAAGGCCTGCGAAAGTAATGACTGTTTGTTGGTTGAAGCTGATTTCTCCGGTAACTTCCACATCAGCTAAGATATATTGTTTTCCTTGGTCAAAAGGCACCCTGTTTTGGGCTTTAAGTTGGAAAACAGTTCCGAAAATCAAAATAGTAAGAGCTATTCTTATGTTTGTTTGTAACACTAAAAAATTATTTAATTTGTTCACTTGTTTTACCAAATCGGCGTTCTCTTTTCTGGAAACTGATAATGGCTTGATATAAATCTTCCTCTTTAAAATCCGGCCATAGGACATCAGTAAAATAGAGCTCCGCGTATGCTATCTGCCAAAGCAGAAAGTTACTGATCCTGTGCTCTCCGCTCGTCCGGATCAGTAAATCAACGTCTGGTAAATTTTGCGTGTAAAGATGCTGATTAATAATTGATTCGTCAATAGCGTCAATTGAAATTATATTATTTTTAACTTTATCAGATATAACGCGGATTGCCGTCAAAAGTTCCTCTCGCGAGCCGTAACTCAGCGCTACTGTAAGCACCATCCGTTTGTTATTTGCAGTGAGGCTGATGACCTCCTGAAGTTCCTTCCGCACATTATCCGGAAGCTTCTCAAGGTTGCCTATGCAGTTTAACCGAATGTCATTATCGAGCATCAATTGAAGTTCGTTCCGAAGCGAACTCACCAATAGTTTCATCAGCGTGTCGACTTCCATCTTGGGACGGTTCCAGTTTTCGGTTGAGAACGCATACAAGGTCAGGTTTTCAATGCCAAGTCGGGCACAGCTTTCAACCGTTAGCCGTACGGATTTCTTACCATTTTCATGGCCAAACACGCGCATCATGCCTTGCTTTTTGGCCCAACGTCCGTTACCATCCATGATGATTGCCAGATGCCGTGGCAGGTTGTCCTTGTCTATTTGTTCTTTTAAATCCATACTTAATCTGCGCAATAGCAGGGTTTTTCTCCGAACGTATAAGTTAACGTCAATCCCGTAAACACATACCAGTCATTATTATTTATATTTCCGAACTTCAATGGTTCCAGATTTTCATTCTTTGGATGGCTACCATCAAGGTTGTCCGTAAACGTATATCTCGCACCAACTTCAAATCCTAAAATAAGATTATCAGTGATATTTGATTTAATGCCGACCACCATCGGTATTGCCAATGCACCTTCTGTATAATCTTCGCGTGTTTCACCGTTTAAAACGTAAAGTTCCTCATATGCAAAATATCCCAAACCCGAGTATACATAAGGCGTAACCTTTCTCCGTAAATCGTGTAGATTAAAATCAAAGAAGTTAAATTCAAGCCCCAAAGATACTTCTTTTAGCTCGTTTTTAAACTCATAACCGCGCAACTGACGTCCCGAAACATCTGAATCGGCGTCAGCCGACGAAATGTTTGCCATCGTTAGGGAAAATCTCCAGGAATGACGCGGGCTCTTATTCCATTTATATACTAAGCCGGCGGCGAGGTCTTGTGGAGCGATATAATCGGTCGGGCCAACATCGCCAATATAGTTGCTCCCGCCCAAAAACACGCCTATTTCGTGAATTTGTGCCGACATAGGAGCAAAGCCTGCAAAGCAAAAGAGGAAAATCAAAAATCTATTCATGAATTTGAAAAATAGCGTGCAAAGATAATAATAATGACCAGCAATCCGGCAGGAAACTGGTATTTGTATATTCAGGCGTCAACAGCCCATAGGTTAGGACGCGCTTGGGTTCAAACGGAAACAGCACGAGTTATAGTATAGTGGCGCAGGAAAAGAATTTAATTCCGCTTGTCTTCGCCCCAGAGAAGTTTGTTTCGGAGCTTTTTCAGAAAGGTTTCGCCTGGAATCTCAACCATATTAATTTTGAACGGGGTTTTCCTTATCGTGAGTACGGTTTCGTTTCGGACAGAGGTGATCCGCGAATCAAGCGAAACCAGATATTGCTCTTCACGTCCGGATATCCGGAGCCTGATTTCAGTTTTATCGGGAATAACAAGCGGTCGTGCATTTAAGTTATGAGGAGCAATAGGTGTTATCACCAGGCTCTTTACATCGGGTGTTAAAATGGGTCCGCCGCAACTCAGTGAATATCCTGTCGAACCGGTTGGTGTTGCAATGATAAGGCCGTCTGCCCAGTATGAATTAAGGTACTCGCCGTTCAACCATGTTTCGATCGTGATCATCGAAGTCGTATCTTTTCGGCTAACCGAAATTTCGTTCATCGCAAAATTGAGTTCACTGAGATCCGAACTTTTTGGCGTTACTGATAAACTCAGTAACGTTCGCTTCGACAACGAATAATTCTTGTCGATCACAAACTGCAGGAAGTTTTCGATATTGTCTTTCTGAACCGTAGCGAGGAATCCAAGTCGACCCGCATTAATTCCTAAAATGGGAATTCCGCTATCGCGGACAAGCGTTGCAGCACGTAAAATCGTCCCGTCGCCACCGATGCTGATCATCATGTCGAACGATTCATCAAGTTCTTTGTAATTATTGAATGTCTTATATTCTTTTTTGACAAGCTGCTTCTCGTACAACAGTTTCAGGAACGCTTCTTCAATAACCATCTCAACATTGTTCTTGTTGAAAAACACGAAGATATCTTTTATGATGGGCTCCGTGCTGTTCTGGTAGTATTGTCCGTAGATCGCAACTTTCATGCTTTATCGATGAGTGGTTATTTAGCGCTAAATGTTCAGATATTTGTCAAGATAGTCCGATCGTTCCTTCAGGTTGTTCAAATAGTTGTCTTCCTGATGTTCCGAAATGATTTCGTAATTGTAACGGCGAAATGTCTGAATAATATCGTTTAATCCGCCAAGCGCTAGCTTGATCGTCACTTGGATCGTGTCGGCTGTGCTGTCTGAAATAAACAAACCTAGAATCTTTCCATTATTTGCCTCAACAATCTGAACAATTTGCCCCATCGAGTAGTCATTGATCCCTTTTTCAACCACGATGACGCCGCCATATTCCTTTAAAAATGGCGTCTCATTAAAAAGTTTGATGATATCGGTTATTTCATAATAACCGACATACTGGTTGGTGTCATCGAGTACCGGAATTACATTGGTGCGATGGCGTGCAAAAACCTCTAAAACATCGAGCCAAATCATGTTTGTTCGTGCATAGAATCCTTCCATTGCATACCGGTAGTGGCTTAATTGCTTGTCGTCTTCAAATGTTTCGGCATCCTCACTTGCAATACTTCCTATATAAACGTTTTCCTCAAGAACGGGAAAATGGCTAAAAATCTCTTCGGCAAAAAAGTCTTTTACAGATCCGATTGTCTCCAAACTGTCCAAAGCCTTAAAGTCGTTGGTGATGTAATCTTTTATTTCTGTCATATAAAATTCCTCCGTAATAGTTTGCAAAATAATCAAAAATCCGCATAAAACCGCTTGTTTAACTTTGTATTTTTGTTGTCCGACAGCCTTGGCTGCTAATCTTCTCTTATGACAAAACTTAGCGTTAATATCAATAAAATTGCGACTCTACGAAATGCGCGTGGCGGAAATGTTCCCGATTTATTAAAAGTGGCTGCCGACATTCAGAGGTTTGGCGCACACGGAATCACGATTCATCCGCGGCCAGACGAGCGGCACATCCGGTACCAGGATGCACGTGATCTGAAAGCCATCGTCCACACCGAGTACAATATTGAAGGCAATCCTGAAAAGTCGTTCATGGACTTGGTCCTTGCGATTAAACCCACACAGGTCACACTCGTTCCCGATGCCGTTGATGCCATCACTTCAAATGCCGGTTGGGATACAATCTTGCATCAATCGTATTTGAAAGAGTTGATCCAGGAATTCAAAAGTAACGGAGTCCGAACTTCAATTTTTGTCGATCCGGTTGTTGAAATGATCGATGGTGCCGCTCAAACCGGAACCGATCGCATAGAATTATATACGGAAGCGTTCGCTCATCAGTTTTCACTCGGAAACAAAAATGGTATCGAACCTTATGTCCTCGCAGCCCAGAGAGCCATTGAACTCGGAATCGGGATCAATGCCGGCCATGATTTAAGCCTTGATAACATCCAATTCTTCAAACAGAATATTCCAGGCTTGCTGGAGGTTTCAATCGGGCATGCGCTTGTTTCAGAGGCGCTTTACCTCGGGCTCGACAATGTCGTGAACATGTACATCCATAAACTGAAATAGTTGGGCGCGACCCAAGGGTCAGGCTTTCAGCTTTATCCCGAAAAATCGGGGATAGCCGCCTCAATCCTTCGCGCGATCCCGCTTAAATTTATAAACCTGCTATAAAATGTTATACTCGAAAATAGAAGGCCAAGGTGCACCACTGATAATTTTGCATGGCTTCCTCGGAATGTCCGATAATTGGAAAACCCTCGCCACCAAATTTGCCGCCGCCGGCTATGAAGTCCACATGCTCGATTTGCGCAACCACGGCCGAAGCCTTCATTCAGAGGATTTCACTTATGCCGCAATGGTAAATGATATTGTTGAATATTGCACCGGGAACAATCTTGACCAAGTAAACCTCATCGGACATTCGATGGGCGGAAAAGTTGCGATGTTTTTTGCAGTGGCGCATCCCGAACAAGTCAACAAGCTTGTTATCGCCG
Source organism: Flavobacterium sp. (assembly GCA_036388535.1). GTDB lineage: Bacteria > Bacteroidota > Bacteroidia > Flavobacteriales > Flavobacteriaceae > Flavobacterium. The sequence goes on from DASVRQ010000045.1 coordinate 11,183, forward strand.
ACATCGCCCCGCGTTATTATCGTCCACATCATAAAGATATCATGGCAGCGCTTAATGCGGTCGATTTTTCGAAAAAACCCGATCGCAGTCAGGTCGAACAGCTAATGGCGCCGCATGTCCCTGATTTCGGTACGCGGCAATTCCTGATGAAAAGCCTCTATTGGAAAGAGCCCGGACAACTGGCTTTCCGTTTTAATCTTGATGTATTCAATCACAACATCGATAATATAGGAGAGGCGCTTCCGCAAGACGCGGTTTTTGAAAAGGATACTTTATTTCTAAAAGGTGCAAAATCAGGATATATCGATGATCGGGATCTGCAAAGCATCAAGCATCATTTTCCAAATTCTGAAGTGGTGTCGATACCCAACGCCGGGCATTGGCTTCATGCTGAAAATCCCACCGACTTCTATTCAGCAGTCATTGCTTATCTAAAAAATGAGTAAATAAAAAAAGCCCTCTCTTTCGAAAGGGCTTTTTCAATAATAACAAGTATAATTAGTTTTTCATTAATTTTTTGTTGAACACTTTGCCATCTTCGGTCTGTATTGTTACGACATAAATTCCACTTGCCAGGGAACTGACATTTAAATCAACAAATGATGCAGATGCCTTTTGCGCAAATATTAACCTTCCCTGCAAATTATATACGTGAATATCGGTTATTAATGAATTTTCAGATGTAACCTGAACGAGATTCGTTCCCGGATTCGGTGCAATCGAAATCTCATTACCGTTTGCAATTACCTGATGTTCTTCCTTTTCCTCGGCTGATTTGCCAACGAAAATGTCTGAGCAACCTTCAATATATGCGCGAAATCGTGATCCCGCTGTAGCATGAAAGCCGTCTCTGAGCAAAACGAAATCGCCAGCATGATAAACAGCCGTTGCGCCCGAACTAACTATGTTGGACGTGTTTATCTGCTTTATTGCCTGACGATGGTGCTGGGTTAATGGTCCTACATTATCTACCGGATTAAAAAGAGCCCATGCCGAAGGACATGTTGCATTGACGTGCCTATGTACAATTTGCGGAAGACTTAAATTACAATC
>DASVRQ010000046.1:0-20825 GCA_036388535.1 Flavobacterium sp.
GCCCATCTGCCGCAAGTGAAGGCTGGAACGGTACCTTCAACGGTGCACAGCTTCCATCGACCGACTACTGGTTCACCGTGTTCTACACCGAAGACGGAGCACTGAAAGAATTTAAAGCCCATTTCTCATTAAAACGATAAATGACTGAACCATAAATAAAAAAGGCTTCCCAATTTGGGGAGCCTTTTTTATTTATGGTTCTTTCCATTTCTAGCCCCGATAGTAGCGGCATCCTTTTTTTGCTTAAAAAGCAATATGATTATAAATTAAATAAGTGCTAGGCAAAAAAAGATAAAGCGGATAGCGGGAATAGCTCCTACTTCTGATTATATGTCTTTAATGCCTCACCCAAGATATGGACCGACTTGATAAGATCTTCCTTTTTGAGAACATACGCGATACGAACCTCGTTGAGGCCAACTCCAGGAGTTGAATAAAACCCGGCCGCAGGTGCCACCATCACAGTTTCTCCATTCAAATCATAAGATTCAAGTAGCCATTGTGCGAATCTATCAGCGTTATCGATCGGAAGCTGTGCAATGCAATAAAAAGCACCTTTAGGGGTAGCAACTTTTACTCCGTCAATTTCCTTAAGCTCTGCAACCAATGTATCACGACGCTCCCGATATTCCGATATGACTTCATCAAAATAGCTTTGCGGAGTGTCGAGTGCAGCCTCACTTGCTATCTGAGCAAATGTTGGTGGACTCAAACGCGCTTGCGCGAATTTCATGGCAGTAGCCATCAGTTGCTTATTTTTCGACACGATGCAGCCAATTCGAGCACCACACATGCTATATCTTTTAGAGACAGAGTCAATCATAATTGCATGTTCTTCAAGTCCGGGGATATTCATGACCGAGTAGTGCAAATCGCCATCATAGGTAAATTCTCGATAAACCTCGTCGGCAATTAGAAAGAGGTCATGTTTCTTAACCAACTCCGCCAACTGAAGGATTTCATCCTGTGAATACAAATATCCGGTCGGATTTCCAGGGTTGCAAATCATGATGGCCTTAGTGCGAGGTGTAATCAATCGCTCAAAATCGGCAATCGGTGGCAATGCAAAACCTGTTTCTATCGTAGAAATGACTGGCACAACCGTTACTCCGGACGCAGTCGAAAATCCATTATAATTTGCATAGAAAGGTTCCGGAATAATAATTTCATCGCCGTGGTCCATCGTGCTACCCATCGCAAAAAGCAGTGCTTCCGAACCACCGGTTGTAATGATAATATCGGCAACATCAATTGGCAATCCATGATTTTTATAATACTGAGACAACTTCGTCCGGTAACTTTCGAAACCGGCTGAATGGCTGTACTCCAATACCTTGATATCAAGGTTCTTGATTGAGTTCATTGCTACCTCGGGAGTTTTTATGTCGGGTTGCCCAATGTTTAAATGATAAACTTTATTACCTTTCTTCTTTGCAATTTCGGCATATGGAACGAGCTTCCGAATAGGCGATTCGGGCATCATCGCCCCCTTATTTGATATCTTTGGCATAACTGTAGATTTTGTGTGTGCAAATTTGCAACTTTTTTTTAAATGATCTACTAATACTAATGAAGGATAGTCGGCAGCCTTGAATTCCAAATTTGATTAACTTTTTAAAAAGTTTTTTTATGAAACTCCTGATGATCTGCTTATTAGCTTGCTTATTATCAATTTCTGGAAATGCGCAAGGATTTCGCTTAGTATCAGGAAAATCTAAAGTTGTCATTCCATTTGAGCTTGTAAATAATTTAATTGTGGTTCCGATTAATGTAAACGGGATAGAACTAAAATTCCTGGTGGATTCGGGAATTGAGGAAACGATTTTATTCAGTTTGGACGATACCGAAGAGATCAGTTTTGCAAATGTCGAAAAGATAAAACTGCAAGGTCTCGGAGGCAATGAATATATTGAAGCACTAAAATCTTTCGACAACATTATGATCGTTGGTGGATTAACTGATATCAAGCACGAAATTTACATCGTACTTAATCAGGATTTTAATATATCGGAATATGTCGGAATTCCAATAAACGGAATTATAGGTTTTAAATTCTTTAGGAATAACCTTGTTGAGCTTGATTACGACAGAAAACGCATTACTGTTTACAAGGATGACAAAAAGTTCAGGAAAAAATTAGAAAAACAATACAAATCGCTACCCATATCATTAGAATTGCAAAAACCGTACGTGAAACTTTTGGTTTATAATGATGAAGTGGCGGTTAGTTCCAAGTTGTTGGTCGATACAGGAAACAGTGATGCGCTGTGGCTTTTTAGTGAGAAGCCAGATGCTGTAAAATTACCTGCAAAATGTCTCGAGGATTTTCTTGGGCGCGGATTTAGCGGTGAAATTCACGGAAAGCGTGGACGTGTTAAAAAGCTTGACTTGAGCGATTTTGAATTTACAAATCCGATTGCATCTTTTCCGGATGCAGCTTCAATAAAAAACATAAAGATGGTCGACAAACGCATGGGTTCTCTTGGAGGAGAAATCCTTCGCCGCTTCACTTTGGTGTTTGATTATAAGAACCGGGTTCTGTACCTTAAAAAAGGAGCTTCGTTCAATGAGCCGTTCCATTATAATATGAGCGGCCTTGAGGTGCATCATGACGGGCTGCAATGGGTCACTGAAACAGTCGGACTCAAAACATCCTTAAGCAGTGCTACGTACGATGTTAACGGAAAAAAACAAGATGATTTCCAGTACAAATTTGAACTCGAACCCATTTATCGGGTTTCTCATGTTAGACCAGGTTCGCCTGCAGATCTCGTCGGAATATTAAAAGATGACGTTATCGTCAGCATCAACGGACTCAAAGCTTTTCGCTACACATTGCAGGAAATCAGTTCATTGATGAAATCAGAAGACGGCAAAACTATCGAGCTCGAAATTGAAAGAGATGGAAAACTACTGCAAGTGCAATTTCAATTGAAAAGTTTACTGTAAAAAAAAGCCCTTCTTATCGAAGGGCTTCATCTTATTTCATTGGACTCGCTTTTTTCTTTTCAAGCAAATTGACCGCAGGTGCTACAACAACTTCACCTTTAATCTTCAACGCGACACGTCCGCCTTCATAGTTGACTGCGTTCGATTCTACTGTTACAGTTTTTCGAATCGGACCAGGGTTCATATTGTATTTGATGTCTATTTTACCCATTTTACCCGGCATTATCGGTTCAGTAGGTTTTGAAGGCACCGTACAACCACATGTAGACTGAACATTTGTAATAATTAACGGCGCATCACCTGTATTTTTAAATTCAAACGTACGGAGTCCGTTATCAGAATCTTTTGATACAGTGCCGTAATCAATTGTATTGTCCTTAGCCTTAAATTCTATTTTAGCGCCAGACTGCGCAAATACAGTAGTACTGAAAGCGGTAACAGCGAATAATAGTAAAAATTTTTTCATTAGGTATTTATTTGGTTGATGTAAATTTATATTCTTTTAAACAAGAAGCAAATATTTAGCTCTTAATTTTTTATAAGGCACAGATTATCTACTTTTGCACAACAGCAACTTTACAAGAATCAGACCAGAAAAAATCCCGCTATAAATCAGAACTTCATTATGAGTATTCCAACGCAATTCGACGCCAAAAACATTGAGGAAAAATGGTATGACTACTGGATGAAAAATAATTATTTCCATTCAGAACCCGATCATCGGACACCTTATACAATCGTAATTCCGCCTCCAAATGTTACCGGAGTTCTGCACATGGGCCACATGCTCAACAACACAATTCAGGATGTTTTGATTCGGCGTGCAAGACTCAAAGGTTTCAATGCGTGTTGGGTCCCGGGAACAGATCACGCTTCCATTGCGACCGAAGCAAAAGTTGTCGCAAAGCTCAAAGCAGAAGGAATTAACAAAAACGATCTCTCACGTGAGGAGTTTCTAAAGCACGCATGGGAATGGACTGAAAAATATGGTGGCGTGATCCTCGACCAACTCAAAAAGCTTGGGGCATCGTGCGATTGGGAACGTACGAGATTTACAATGGATCCCGATATGTCGGCTTCCGTGATCCGCTCGTTTGTCGACTTGTATAACAAAGGCCTGATCTATCGCGGCTACCGAATGGTGAATTGGGATCCCGAAGCCAAAACGACTTTGTCAGACGAAGAAGTCATCTACGAAGAACAACAAGGCAAACTATACTTTATAAACTATCAGATTGAAGGAAGCACCGATTTTGTAACGGTTGCAACCACACGTCCAGAAACAATTTTAGGCGATACTGCAATCTGTATCAATCCAAATGACGAACGGTATTCCCATCTTAAAGGGAAAAAGGCGATCGTACCAATATCAGGCCGCGTCATTCCCATTATTGAAGACGAATATGTGGATGTCGAATTCGGGACCGGATGTTTAAAAGTCACTCCGGCTCACGATATGAACGATAAAGCGCTGGGCGAGAGGCACAATCTTGAGATCATCGACATCTTTAATGATGATGCGACAATGAATTCCTTCGGGCTCCATTATGTTGGGAAGGATCGTTTTGTTGTCAGAGAGGAAATTGCAAGTGAACTTGAAGGCCTTGGAAATTTGCTTAAAACAGAAATCCATCCTAATAAAGTAGGCACTTCTGAACGTACAAAAGCAGTAATCGAGCCTCGTTTATCAGATCAATGGTTTTTAAAAATGGAAGATTTGGTAAAACCAGCTATCAAAGCGGTCTTGGAAGATGATGAAATTAAATTGTATCCGAAGAAATTTGAAAATACTTACAAACATTGGCTTGAGAACATCCGCGACTGGAACATCTCACGCCAACTTTGGTGGGGCCAACAAATTCCCGCTTACTATTTCGGCGATGGAAAAGAAGATTTTGTCGTGGCTGAATCCAAAGCAGAAGCACTTGAACTGGCGAAACAACGTACCGGGAACAACCAACTTTCTGAAGCCGATCTTACGCAGGATTCAGATGCACTTGACACCTGGTTTTCCTCATGGCTTTGGCCGATGTCGGTTTTCGGCGGAATAATGGATCCGGAGAATGAAGATTACAAATATTATTACCCGACGAACGATCTTGTAACAGGGCCGGATATCTTATTTTTCTGGGTAGCGAGAATGATTATCGCAGGTTACGAATATGCAGGAGAGAAACCATTTACAAATGTTTATTTGACTGGATTAGTCCGCGACAAGCAACGTCGAAAGATGTCAAAATCACTAGGGAATTCGCCTGATCCGCTTGATCTTATTGATAAATTTGGAGCCGACGGAGTACGTGTAGGTCTTCTTTTAAGCGCTTCGGCAGGAAACGACATCATGTTTGATGAAGAGTTGTGCAACCAGGGAAAAGCGTTTTCTCATAAGATTTGGAATGCCTTCCGTTTGATTAAAGGATGGGAAGTTTCAGATTCTCTTCCGCAGCCTGAATCATCCAAAGTCGCAATCGAATGGTATGATGCAAAACTGCAGCAGGCACTTCTTGAAATTGAAGACCATTTTGAGAAGTACCGCATTTCCGACGCCTTGATGGCAATTTACAAACTCGTCTGGGATGATTTCTGTTCATGGTTCCTTGAGATGATCAAACCGGCGTACCAACAGCCGATCGACAGCGCCACATTTGCGCAAGCGATAGAAATGCTCGAAAATAACCTCAAATTACTCCATCCGTTCATGCCGTTCCTGACTGAGGAAATCTGGCAATATGTTAACGAACGATCGGTTGAAGAGGCTTTGATAGTGTCGAAATGGCCGGTGCAAAAAGCCTTTGATAAAAACCTGATTACAGATTTTGAAAAGGCTGCTGAAGTCATTTCAGGCATACGGTCGATCCGAAAAGATAAGAATATTCCATTCAAGGATGCGATAGAAGTAAAGGCGATCAACCGCGAAAACACAGCTACATATTTTGATTCAGTAGTATCGAAACTTGGCAACACTTCGCTTGAATACGTATCTGAAAAGGTCGACGGATCATTGTCTTTCCGCGCGGGATCAAACGAATATTTTATCCCCGTCACAGGTTCCATTAATGTTGAAGAAGAAATTGCCAAGCTTTCTGAAGAACTGAAATACACGCAGGGATTCCTAAAATCGGTACAGTCGAAATTGGCGAACGAACGCTTTGTAGCGGGCGCACCTGAAACAGTACTCGAAATCGAACGTAAAAAAGAAGCTGATGCACTTTCAAAGATCGCCACGATCGAGCAAAGTCTGTTAAGCCTGAAATAATTTAATGTGGTTTTGGGCGTGCCACCGCCTCCGCAGGCTGCGGCGCTGTCGGGCTGTCCGCTTTATCTTTTGTTGCGCAAGCTCCACAAAAGGATGCCGCTTTCATCCCTCACGCGAACTTATTGCAAAGTAGGGGCAGTTCTCGTCATATTAAATATGTACGCTATTCCGATTTGGCCAACGATATTGTAGTTGTTTTGCCCCGAATTAAACCCGTTTGATTGTAAAAAATTGGAGTTTTCGAGTACATCTTTCAAGCCCTTTTTGATTCGCACGTCAACAAAGAATCCTTTAAAAACTTCATAGTCGATTCCGGCCGTTATCGCGATGTCGTTCTGACCGTCGAAAACTGTCCTTCTATTGGTTTTAAGATCTATCGAAGCTCCTAAACCGATAGAAGCTTTGTTGCTTATTGCATACTTATTGAAGACTCCCAACGAATGATAATCAGTTCTCCCTTTAATTGACCTAACTTCATCAGGTGGACACACTACATTGCCAGTTTCGTCAGCATAACAAGGAATGTGAACTACATAGGACTCCTTCGCGCCCTGCGAAGTAAAATTGTATTCGGGCTGCAATAGAAATTTTCCAGATAATTTTATCGGAATAAAAAGACCGCCGTAACCGCTAATTCTGATGTTGGTATCTGTATTAGTGACTTTAGACCAGTTCACGCCGGTGCGAACTCCGATATTAAAATCCTGAGAATGAATATTGGATATGCATGCAACCAATAATAATGCGAGGAAGCAATGTTTCATTTAATATTTTTTACGCAGCGCATCTTCGTATTTCTCCTGGACCTTATCCCAATTGATTACATTAAAAAATGCCGAAATATATTTGGTCCGTCTATATTGATAACCAAGATAATAGGCATGTTCCCAAACATCAAGTGCCAGAATCGGCGTTCCGGCAACGACGGCTTGAGGCATCAACGGATTATCCTGATTTGACGTAGAAGTTACCTGAAGCTTACCTGACTTGTCAATGACCAACCAAGCCCAACCGGAACCGAACTGGCGTGTAGCGGCGCTTTCGAAAGTGGATTTGAAATTATCAAATGATCCAAAATCGCGATTTATAGCTGCCGCCAACGTGTCTTTTGGTTGCCCGCCTGCTTTCGGTCCCATTATTTCCCAAAACAACGTATGATTGTAATAGCCACCAGCATTGTTGCGTAGTTCGGCGTTGCTCATATCAAGCTTCGATAATATATCTGTCAGCGGAAGATTTTCTTGCTCTGTACCAGCTAAAGCACGGTTCAGGTTATTGGTATAAGTGAGGTAATGTTTGGAATAATGGGTTTCCATAGTCAGTGCATCAATATGCGGTGACAATGCATCATAAGAGTATGCAAGTGGCGCAATTGCAAATGCACCGGGGTCGGCTTTGACATCATCAGGATGTCCAATTGTGGCTTTTTCCTGGGCTGCAGGCAATGGAACTTCAACAACCTCGGTAAGTTTCTTGTCATTGCAAGATTGGAGTAGGACTACTGAGAAGCACAAGAGCAAGTTGATCCTTTTCATATTATAATACAATTGAATTGATTGCTTCGATATATTGTTCTTTTGCTTCATCAGGCGTAAGATGGCTGATCTGCATCCAAGCATTTGTCTTAAAGGCGTTCCGAAGGTCGAAATTATTGTTATAGTCGGTCTGCGGATTTCCGAAGGTAGCCTGTTTATAATATGCGTATAGCCGCAATTGTACATCCTGCGGAATCGAAGCCTGCGTCATTTTGGACGCTTTTTGGACTGCGTCCTGAAATCGTAGTTCTAACTCGTTATCCGACATTGGTTTTTGTTGCAATAATGGTTTTCCCGCCAATTGCTTTCTGGCCAAGTTTTACATTTACTTCGGTTCCAAGCGGAAGAAACAAATCAACACGGGAGCCAAACTTAATGAAACCGGCATCTGTACCTTGTACGACCTGCGTTCCTTCTTTGGCATAATTTACAATTCGGCGTGCAAGAGCGCCAGCGATCTGACGGTACAAAATTTCACCAAATGACGGATTTTCAACAACTATAGTAGTACGCTCGTTTTCAGTACTGGCTTTCGGATGCCATGCAACTAAATATTTACCGGGATGATATTTGCTGAAATTTACTTTTCCGCTAACGGGATATCTCGTAACGTGCACATTTATGGGCGACATGAAGATCGAAACCTGAAGTTTTTTTTCCTTGAAATACTCATCTTCAAATACTTCTTCAATAACAACGACTTTTCCGTCAACTGGCGCGATGATGTTGCTGTCTGTAATTTCAGTCTGCCGCACTGGATTTCTGAAAAATTGTAATATCAGTATCAGAAAAATCAAAGCTGCAACCTGTAGGCCTTTCTGCAGATAAAAGTTTTCGACGTAATTATCAGCTAATAATAATATAATTACCGCTATTGAACTTGATATCAGGATGATCTTTCCGCCTTCTTTATGAAACATAGTAAATGATTTGGTAAAATAAAAAAATAAATGGTACTGCAAATATGACGCTGTCAAGTCGGTCGAGAATGCCACCATGGCCAGGCATGATCCTGCCGCTGTCTTTTACATCCGCGAAGCGCTTAAACTTGGACTCGACCAAATCGCCTAACGTTCCAAAAACACCAGCGATTAAAGCGATAACAGTCCACTTTGCAACTGATTCGCCTATGTAATATTCTGCTATCAGAACACCTGCGACAATACCGAACACTAGTCCGCCAATGAAACCTTCGACAGTTTTTTTCGGAGAAATCCGTTCAAAAAGTTTTCGCTTCCCGATTCGCTTTCCAACTATATATGCAAAGGTATCATTTGTCCATATAAGTATAAAAATACTAATCACAATTTTTGGGTTGTAACCGATTTTGCCGAGTGGTAATTTCGTGATCAGGATAAATGGAAGAATGACGTACCCAATTAAGTAGACAAACTTTGAGATTGTATCAGTTCTTTGTGTACTCGAAAACAGGAACTGCAGGCATTTAGCAGATATCAGCAGTGTGGCGAGCAACAATAGATTTTCCGTAGTGACGAAGCTGGTATTTGATTTTGGTGCCGGAAAGTAAGCAAATAGGATAAATCCGGAACAAGCAATTATGAGAGGAATGGCTTTATGCAATCCCACAAGTGAGCAAAATTCTATTACACATACGATCATGAACAGCCCGAACAACAGCAGGAAAGTGTTGAAGGAATAAGTAGTTGCCGCTATTAACAGGATTACGTAAACAACACCGGAAAGTAACCTTGTGAGCGTCTCTTTCATTGTTAAAGGTCTTCCAGAAGGAGCAGGTAAAGGTTCTTAGCGGAACTTCCGTACTGAAGGAAGTCTTCTTCTTTCGCCTTTTCGAAATACTTGATTGTAGTTATATTCGTCGGATAATCCTTTTCGTATTTCTTTTTGATTGTACGAAGGCCATCGCTTTTCGCTTCCAGTATCTGACTTGTAGTTGCCAATATTACGATATTCGCCGGAAGGTCGTTTGGTTTATTTTGCTTAATCTGATTTGATGAAAACAAGACCGATCCTTCATCGGCGATCAAATTCTCACAGGTTGCGAGCAGGAATTTCGGGTTGGTAGCCTTGGTATAATTAATCTTGTTTTCGTCAAGCATGTTGAAAAGCTTGGGCTCATAGCAAACAGCTTCCGATTCGAACCAATCGTTTTCCTCAAGGATATTTTCAAATTGCTCACGTACTTCATCAAGATTCTCGCAATAGAGGAACTTACCGCCGTTCTTCTTGAAGTTAAAGGTAAACAACTCGTCTACGGGAATAGTAACGCCTGATTGGGGACGGTAGTCGTTTTCCTTCTCATCTCCTTGCGATGCATCATTGCCGGTACCGAAAAATTTTCTGAAAAGACTCATAAATTGCCCAAATACTAAGTTTGTAATTCGAAAACATCCAAAGATAAAAAAATCTTAATTCAAAAGCATTTTTGAATTAAGATTTTTGAAAAAAGAAGCCAACCAGATTTATAATCCTTTCTCTTCTTGTAAGTTTTTGTCGAACTGCCTCTTACCGAAAATTGCTTCAAGGTCATCTTTAAAAATCACCTCCTTGTCAATCAGGATATCGGCCAATTGGTTCAACTTATCTTTGTTCTCTTCAAGTATTGCGATTGCGCGTTGGTATTGACCTTCAATCAAAAGTGAGATTTCCGCATCAATTGTTTTTGCAGTTTCTTCCGAGTACGGTTTAGAAAAATTATATTCACTCTGACCTGAAGAATCGTAATAGGTTATGTTACCCAGCTTTTCGTTTAAACCGTAGATCGTCACCATTGCTCGTGCTTGTTTGGTCACTTTTTCAAGATCGCTAAGTGCGCCAGTTGAAATTCGGTCAAAGGTCACTTTTTCTGCAGCTCGTCCGCCCATTGTTGCACACATTTCGTCGAGCATCTGGTCTGGTCTTACGATCAGGCGTTCCTCTGGAAGATACCAGGCTGCGCCAAGACTTTGTCCGCGTGGCACAATCGTAACTTTTACCAATGGAGCGGCGTGTTCAAGCATCCAGCTAACAGTGGCATGTCCTGCTTCGTGAATTGCGATCGCTTTCTTTTCGTCAGGAGTAACAATTTTATTTTTCTTTTCAAGTCCGCCTACGATCCGGTCTACCGCATCAAGGAAATCTTGTTTATCAACCGCTTTTTTATCATAACGTGCAGCAATAAGAGCAGCTTCGTTACAAACATTGGCAATGTCAGCGCCTGAGAAACCAGGGGTTTGCTTGGCAAGGAAATCAGTGTCAAGACCTTCAACTTTCTTCAATGGAGCAAGGTGAACTTCAAAAATTTCTTTTCTTTCACGGATGTCCGGAAGGTCCACAAATATTTGCCGGTCGAAACGTCCCGCGCGCATCAGAGCTTTATCGAGTACGTCAGCGCGGTTAGTTGCAGCCAACACAATTACATTGGAATTTGTTCCGAAACCATCCATTTCTGTAAGGAGTTGGTTCAAGGTATTTTCGCGTTCGTCGTTTGATCCGGAAAAGTTATTTTTTCCGCGAGCACGTCCTACAGCATCAATTTCATCAATAAAAATGATAGCTGGTGATTTTTCTTTTGCCTGTTTAAACAAATCACGGACACGCGAAGCACCTACACCTACGAACATCTCAACGAAATCAGAACCTGACAGTGAGAAGAACGGAACTTTTGCTTCACCTGCGACCGCTTTTGCCAACAGTGTTTTACCTGTTCCCGGAGGACCAACGAGCAATGCGCCTTTTGGTATTTTTCCGCCAAGAGTTGTATATTTTTCAGGATTTTTAAGGAATTCCACAATCTCCTGAATTTCTTCTTTGGCGCCTTCAAGTCCGGCCACATCTTTAAATGTCGTCTTGATGTCGTTCTTTTCGTCAAACAGTTTTGCTTTTGACTTTCCGATGTTGAAAAGCTGTCCGCCACCACCGGCAGCGCCGCCACCCGACATTCTGCGCATGATGAAGAACCAGATCGCGATAATGAAGATGAACGGAAGGAACGTGATCAGGTATTCGCTCCAGCTGTTTTTGGGCTGGAACGTGTAATCTTTAAGTTTGCCTTCGGTGACAGCAGTCTCGAGTTTCTTTTGAAATAGTTCGTCGTTACCGATGTCGAAAACGTAGTGCGGACCTGTGTTAGGCCTTTTCAGCATATCTAATGAAACGGCCTTGTGTGTCTTGTCCTGCAACGCAGCAGGTGTAAGAAAAACCTCGCCTTCGGTTTTGTTGTATACAATAACTTTGTCAACCTGACCTTGTGCAAGGAAAGCGTCGAATTTTGGTGGACTTATTCTTACCGGTTCCTGAAAAGAAGAACCGCCTGTAGCAAAACTTATGAAAATGAAGATCAATGCGACGGCAATATAAATCAGCCATGGATTGAGCTTCATCTTGTTTGGATTAGGTGGGATTGGATTATTATTATCTTTAGCCATTAATGTTGTTTGTTAATATTTATTCTGGATAGTCGTGATTTTAGCATCACCCCAAAGACTTTCGATATTATAATATTCCCTGATATGTTTTTGGAACACATGCACGACGATGTTGACATAGTCCATAAGTACCCATTCAGCGTTTTCTGCGCCTTCAACGTGCCATGGCTTGTCTTTTAATTCTTTCGATACTGTTTTTTGGACGGAGTTAACGATTGCGTTAACTTGTGTGTTTGAATTTCCGTTGCAGATTATGAAGTAATCACATGCTGAGTTGTCAATTTCCCTTAAATCAAGAATATCTATATCGTTTCCTTTTACTTCTTCAATTCCTTTGATGATGTTAGCTAATAAGACATCATTATTCACCGATTTTTTAGCCATTTAAAATTTTTATATAGTTAGCAAAGTTACCATTTTTTGTCTTTAATTTTGAACCTTAACAAAAGATTAAAATTCTGACATAATACACGGAACATGCGACTAATCAAACTCGATGCCATAGATTCTACCAACGATTTCCTCAAAGATTTGTCGCGTGCCGAAGTTCTTGAAAGCTATACTGTGGTGACTGCTCGCGCGCAAACTAAAGGCAAAGGCCAGATGGGAGCCAAATGGGAAGTGCAAGCAGGCAAAAATCTAACAGCCAGTATTTTAATAAATGATGCTGTCGCAGATATAAGCCAGATATACGATTTAAATATTGTGGTTGCACTTTCGATTGCTGATGTTTTGGAAGAATATAACATCGCATCGATCAGCATCAAATGGCCAAACGACATTATGGCAGGAGTGCGCAAATGTGGTGGCATCTTAATAGAAAACAGTATCCATTACGACGGAAGAATCGATTGTATAGTCGGTATTGGATTAAATGTAAATCAAACCAATTTTGAGCATCTGCCAAAGGCCACTTCGATGGAGGTCGAGAGCGGCAACACCTTCGACATTGAAGGCATCATCAGGAAAATTGCAGAACACTTAAGACGGAATCTGAGTCAGCGTATGGATCCGATTATAGTCCGCGAGCGATATTACGACAAACTCTTTAAGAAGGACGTGCCAATGCCGTTTCGAAACCACAAAGAAACATTTATGGGAATTATCCGCGGAATCGACGAAGTAGGCTCATTATTGATCCAGCGGGAAGACGATTCTGTTCAGGCATACCGGCTCAAGGAAATCACTATGCTGTATTAGCAGCCGCTTTAATCGGAAAGTACAGCGTAAAAGTTGCTCCTTCGCCAAGCTTGCCATTTGCGGAAATGTGTCCGTCGTGCACCTTCATGATCTTCTTACATAAGGCCAATCCAACTCCGGAGCCCGAATAATCACGCTCATGGTGCAGTCTTTTAAAGATATTGAAAATCGAATTTTGAAATTCTGCTTCAAAACCGATTCCGTTGTCGGCAATAATAATAGTGTTGTAAAGTATGCTGGTATCTTCCCCAAAATGCTGCGGGAAATCTGAAGACGTTATCGATATAACAGTTTCAAAATTTTTGCGTCTAAATTTTAGTGAATTGATCAGCAAGTTCGAAAACAATTGCTTCAATAACAAAGGTATTGCTCGAATCTGCGGCAACGGTCCGATTTCAATAACGGCAGCTTTTGCGTCGATAATCTCCAAAAGTTCAGTTACAACTTCATCAAGAACTGGCTTCAAATTTATAAGTTCGCTGGCGCCTTCGATATGCGGAATTTTAGTGTATTCTAAAATATCTCTCAGAAGTTTCTGCATTCGGTGCGCCGAGTTACTCATTCGCACAACAGTATCGGAAATAGCCGGAGTAAGATTATCGTTTTTCTCAAGCAGGTACGATGCCAGCAACTGTATTTTACGCAAGGGTTCCTGAAGATCATGCGTACTGATCCAGTTTATGTTTTCAAGTTCTGAATTGGCTTCTGTCAAGATGTCGTTTAGCTGCTTGTTGCGTTGTTCCTCTTCGGTAAGCAATATCAAATTAATTTGAATTTGAAGTGCATATGCGCAATTGGCCGCCGAAAGTAGTTCAGGGACCAGCCAAGGCGTGCTCTGATGTTTTACCGATTCCTTCCAAAGCGCAAAAGAATTCCTCGGCGAAAGCCCTTTTTCATCTTTTATGATTGCCTTATTAGGATCGCCTGCCCAATTTACTTCGGTAATTGTTTCGGGCCGGAACCAAATTATGAAATCTTTTTCACCAAGAGAATGAATGTTTGCGCCGGCGATATTCCCAAGTTCCTTTTCAGCGGTCGGAAGATAATCAAGTACTTTTTCGGTATAAAATGCTTTCCCTGATGTCAGTAAAGCCTTTCCTAATTCTTCGACAGTAGTATCGGATGGGGCTCCCGCGCTTTTATAAATGGTTCCGCCGAATGAAATCGCAACTGCACATGCATTGCAAAGCCGTAAAAGGTAACGGTTGCGAACGACATTATCTAGGTCAGATCTTTTTGCAGGCACTTTGTCTGCATTAAATTTTTCCAGAGCTAAATTGGTTCTCCTCGCAATCTCATACTCTTCATTCGTTTGTCGGATTTCAATCTGCGACGTAATAAAATGGCCTTGAAGCTGTGCGGCAAGCCGAATTTCAGGAGTGATGTTTTTGGGCGAATAATGGTGACAGGCGATCAATCCCCACAATCTTCCCTTGTGGATCAAAGAGATTGTCAGTGTCGCTCCAACACCCATATTCTGAAGATACTGGATATGGATCGGTGATGTGCTTCTAAGTAACGACTGCCCCAAATCAAGCGACGTGTTATCTTTGTCACCAGTTGTGTAGATAGGCACTGCCTGATAATTTATATCCGAAATCAGCCGAAGCAGATTTTTCATGTAAAGTTCGCGCGCCTGTACCGGAATATCCGTATGCGGATAATGAAGCCCAAGAAAGGGTTCCAGTTCATCATTGACACTTTCCGCAAATACTTCTCCATTGTAATCCTGATCAAAACGATATACCATCACACGATCATAGCCGGTAATTTCTTTGGTGCCTTTAGCGACCAGCTGACATAATTGCTTTAGCGTATGCGTTTCATGCATATAAGACAGAAACTGCGCGGTTTGCTCGTATAAAGTTGCAACCGACTGTTCATTGTTGATGACAGGCTCGCATTCAATAATGTAGTGCTGGCCTGACAAATGTATTGTTGCTAAGAATGATCTATTCCCAAATGCCAGTAAAAGCGGTGATGCCGACAGCATTTTATTTCGTTCGATATAACTTAAAAGTTCCTGATAATGCCGTTCCCTGAATACATCCTTTGCAAATTTCCCAAGTACTTCGGCATGACCAAAACCGGTAAATAAAGAGACGTTTCCGCTACAGAAGTCGATTATTTTACTGGCTGCATTCATCGCAATCAAAAAACCGTGCGGCTGAATGCTTCCGGGAATGTGAATTGGCTCACTTTCACAATTATCAAGGTTCACCAAATTTCGATTGACGATGTCTTTAATCATTCTTTAAATGTAGGTAAATGGAATTGAAGCCGAACTCGGCACCAGCAATAATTTCTGCAGAATTTTGAGTTTCATTTTCGAACTTCGTCATGTCTGATAAAAACGATTTCCACCGACTTCCCGTTGCGGTTTGATAGCCTGCAAAATAGGAGGCTCCATTATTAAAATTGAGATGAAGTGCCTGTTCAACGTTTTTTAGGATGTATCGGCCACCGAGTGTTGATCCTTCAATCACATACAAAATTCCGAATGCAAAAGCTGTGCTTACTGGTTGCGGAAAATCATAGACATGCTGTAGCTGGGGCAAACCACATGATAAGGCGGCAAGATCTCTCTCAATTAGTTGCGACTTATGCCTAAGATCTAAATCGGAAACGAACTCGTGCACTAAGGGATAAATTTCAGTTTCAACCTGCTTTACAGTTGAATACATTAGTTGCAGATATTTTATATAATCGGAAATCACCAGGTCTTTGCTGATAATTTCTTCTGACACGGGCAACGATTCCAGCATCTTGTGTGCGTCGTTGGTTTGGGTGCGTAAAGTATTTAAAAATGTAGAAGGAGTAGAATGCGGAGTTGAAATCATGGTGGTTGCTCTTATCCGACTCTTCAAAAGGGGAAACATAGCCTTCCCGTATACGGATTATTTTCGTCTGCAGTTTTATACCTTGCAAATTAGCGGATCAAACAGCAAATACGTGAAAAAAGTCGGTACTGCAAATTTCGAGGAATTGTGAAAAACCGTTCTTACAGCTTTCCCATATTCGTCGATAACGTCTCCAAAAATTTTGTAATTGGGCCTTTGATCATCATACCCATCATCGCGTTAAATTCGCCTTCAAACAAAAGCTGTACTTGCGATTGCGAATCTGCAATTTGATCGATATTCGCTGTAAGCGTGAACGGAAGCTTGTCACTTGCCGCGCCAAGGATCAATTTATTTGGAGGGAATTTCTCTCTGACTTTAAGTTTAATCTCAGGCATGCCTTTCAGCGCAAATATAAAGGAATCGTCGCCTGTGATTTTAAACTTCGCAACGTTTTCAGGCATCAGTTTTTCAAAATTTTTGACGTCTGAAAGAGAATCGAACAATTGTTGTGCTGATTTATCAACTGTGACTTTCGGGCTTTCTAAATTCATAAGTAATCATGCGCAATGGCAAATAAGAATTGTTAATGTACTTCGGTTCCCCAAGTTGATGGGCTGGCGCTCCATTCTTTCAACGTTGCAAGTTCCGATTCAGTGATGTATTTTTTCGCAACGGCGAGGTTCAGCAAATGCTCGTAATTTCCTAAAGTGTACAAATCGACTTTTGCTGCCTTGAAATTTTCATCCGCAACAGCGAAACCGTAGGTAAATATAGCAACCATTCCTTTAACGTTGGCGCCAGCTTCACGAAGTGCCGCAACTGCCTGCAAACTGCTGTTTCCTGTGCTGATCAAATCTTCAACAACAACCACATTTTGGCCTTTCTGGAGAAACCCCTCGATTTGGTTTTGCTTGCCATGTTTTTTTGGCTCTGGCCGAATGTAAACAAATGGAAGTCCCATGTATTCAGCTACCAAAACACCAATTCCGATTGCGCCTGTGGCAACTCCGGCGATCACGTCGGGTTTTCCAAATTGCTTCTCGATATTTTTTGAAAATTCCTCGCGGATATAATTTCGTATCGGCGGAAATGACAATGTGAGTCGGTTATCGCAATAAATAGGCGACTTCCAACCCGACGCCCATATAAATGGATTTCCCGGATTCAATTTAATTGCATTTATTTGCAATAGTAATTCGGCTGTCTTTTCGGCTGTGTCTTTATTAAAAATCATACTACAAATGTATAAAGTTTTTGTGAACGATAAACCACTTTTCCTGACAAATGAAATCCAAAAAGAGACCGATTTTCAGTTGTTTTTGCTCGAAAGTGTTGATATAAAGCAGCTTATTGTAAAAATGTTCACGAATAAGATTACGAATGCTTATCTGTATCATCCCGACGAAAAAGAGATACTAAAAACCCTTAAAGCCAAACTTCCCGTGCAAAAAGCCGGCGGCGGATTGGTTTACAATAAAAAGGGTGAAGCATTGTTCATTTTCAGGAACGGAAAATGGGATCTTCCGAAAGGCGGAATTGAAAAAGGAGAAGAGATTGAAGAAACTGCTGTACGTGAAGTTGAGGAAGAAACCGGTGTCAAAAATCTCAAAATCGTTCAGAAGTTACAGAAAACCTACCATATTTTCAGAAGGAATGATACGTACCGGCTCAAGATCACGTATTGGTTTGAGATGCAAACCGATTACGATGGACCGCTTCAACCGCAAATTAACGAAGGAATTGAAAAAGCACAATGGCTGAGCGAAAAGCAAGTTTCGAAGGCACTTAAAAACTCGTATGAAAACATCAAGTTGCTGTTTACCGATGAAAAAATCTCTTAGTTCATTTTTCGGTAAACCGGATACTGCAAATGCGTTCTTTCGTAATATTTAGAATGGCGGTAAATCCAGTCCAGTTGCATTTCGCCTGACGCTGCAAATTTTGCGTCTTTCTTTTTTAGATTTTCAAATTCTGACCTTAAGGCCGCATCTGCATCCAATAATTCCCTGGCAAGGTCTTCAAAGACATATGCCGAAAAATATTCCTTCTGCTGCAAGATCGCATCAAAGAAATTCCAACTAAAAAACGAATCGATTCCTTGAGGCTCCAGCGTTTCAAGCAGGTATTTCACTCCACGTTGCTGCGTCGAAATCACCAGATCACCTTTATTAAAGTGTACATTTTCCTTTGTTGTACGCAATCTGACATCGCTATGCGGATAGTGGCCTTCGTACGGACTGCCTGATGTTTTGTAATCGATGATGCGATAGCTCTCGACTTCAATAGTAGTATCGGCTTCAAGCGGAGTCATCTGGATATGATTGATCTTAAGCAGTTCAATAACATTCCACCAAGATTTTGGAACTATATAATAGGTCGGAATTATGACTTCTAAGGTTGGTGTATATTCGGTTCTGTATTCGATTTTCCTGCTGAACGGCTTGCTTTCATCGTAATACAATCGCGGTTTGCCAGAGATATCACTTGGTTTGTAACTGCCTTCATATCCATTGAAATTGATTGCGGTTACCTTTGATGAATCGATTGCCCATCGCAAAGGATAGCTTGTATTTGGCTTGTAATTCTGCTGATTCTCTGCACGAAGCTTTTTTATTTCTGCCGCATTTTTTTCGGCGTAAGCAATTGTTTCAACCATGTATTGATAAGTCGCCTGAACACGAGTTGCGTACTCCTTGAGCATGTGCGTTTCGGGCATGCTTCCCAATGTATTGAACATCGATGTGTAACCTGTCGAATACCGGGGATAATCCATAAATTGGTCAAATCCATCATCTGGTTTTTGATCGTGAACATTTACATACGGAATGGCATCAATATTTTTTGATTTCATCTGCGAAAGGATTTGCGGGAGCATTACCTCTTTCCAATATGTGCCCAATTTCCCGCCAATTTTCTGGTGATGCGTTGCGATGTAGGTAAAAACATATTGATAGTTTGCACCATTACTGACGTGGTTGTCGATGAAAACATCGGGATTAACCTTGTGAAAAATTTCTGAGAAACTCCTTGTATTGCGTGTGTCGGCTTTGACAAAATCCCTGTTCAGGTCATAATTTCTCGCGTTTCCGCGGAAACCATATTCTTCGGGACCATTTTGATTGACACGTGAAGTGGAATTTCTGTTTAATGCGCCGCCGATATTATAAACCGGAATGTTGACGATTATCACGTTTTCCGGTACCTGAATCTTTCCAGTTGCGAGATCGCGAAACAGCATCATCGTTGCATCAATTCCGTCAGGTTCGCCCGGATGGATTCCGTTATTGATCAGCAGTACAAGTTTGCCATTCCCGATATTCATAAAATTCGTATCTCCATCAGCATTAAATGTCACTATGTGAAGCGGCTCACCACTGTCAGTCATGCCCATTTCCGACATTGAAACGGTTTCGAATTGAAACGCAAGTTTTTCAAAATACGAAATGGTCTCATCGTATGTTGCTGTCTGGTTACTATTTCCTTTCTCGTACGGCGTCAGGAACCTGTCTTTACCTTGTGCGAATGAGCAGAAACATATAAGGCATGCAATGGGGCTTACTCGGATCATCTTTTTGATTTCGGTAAAATTACTTTTATTATTGATCATATAAAATGTTAAAATACAGGTAATTGCGTATATTTGTTTCACCGTTAAGACTTCATATATGAAAAAAATTATACTTACTCTCTTGGCATTTGTTTGTTGTGGAGCAGGAGCACAGACCATTTCACATTCCACTTCCATGGCTTTAGGAACCACAAATGTAGCATGTAATAATGGAACGGCACCGAATAATACCTCCAGTGACAATCGTTATTACAGGTTTTTTAACCTCGCCAATTTTGGAATAACCGGGCAATATACGGCTAGCGCCGTGCATTATGGCGTACAGACGATGAACGTCCCAACACTGCCAGGCGGTTTTCCGGTTACCACAAAAATATACGTAACTACAAATACTACTTTCACGACTGCGTTCTTCCCGGCCGGCTACACTGAAATTGCAAGCGTGACTACAAACCATCAACCGACAGATGTAGGAACTCTTGTGACGATTCCAATCACCGCTGTTATTCCTCCTGGTTCCAATTTGCTGGTTGAACTCGGCTATGCCGCCCAAGCTGCCGGAAGCCTAAATAGGATCTTCCTTTCTGCGAACGATCTTGGGCAGAGTGCACCTACTTATTTATCAAGTACGGGCTGCAGCATTGCAAATCCAACCGATATGGCCACTATAGGTTTTGCTGATGCTCATTTGGTTTTAAGCGTTGACGGTACAACTTTGGGATTATCGAAATTTGATCTTGCAGGTGTTTCAATTTATCCAAATCCGGCCAGCAACCGACTCAATTTTGTGCTTCCGCCGAATGTGGAATTATTAAAAGCCAGCCTTTCTGATATTGCAGGGAAACAAATTAAGGTGACAGTTTCAGGAGATTCAGTCGATCTTTCACCTTTTAATGCAGGAGTTTACATACTTACATTGGAAACAAACGAAGGAACAGTTAATCGAAAGTTCATCAAACAATAAAAATTAAAAGCCATTCTGAACAGAGTGGCTTTTTTTTATGCTTGCAGCTTATTTCATATACCTTTGCGGAATGAATCACCACCATTCCAATAATATTCTTCTCAACCTCGGGATTGACGCTCTCA
>DASVRQ010000047.1:0-60870 GCA_036388535.1 Flavobacterium sp.
CAGATGCCTCAGACTTCAATGGATAAAATTACAAAGGAACAGTTGACGCTCACATTCGAAACCAATATTTATCCATTTTTTTATGTCACCAAAGAAGTCCTGCCGCATCTTAAAAAAGGTGATTCGGTGATCAATACAACATCAGTGACAGCTTACCGTGGCAGCGAGCATTTATTGGACTACTCAAGTACGAAAGGAGCAATCGTAACGTTTACGCGTTCGCTGGCATCAATGCTTGCCAAAGAAGGAATACGCGTCAATGGTGTTGCACCCGGACCAATTTGGACGCCGCTAATTGTTTCAACTTTTGATGACGTGAGCGATTTCGGACAAGATACGCCAATGGGAAGGGCAGGGCAGCCATCAGAAGTTGCCCCTGCATACGTATTTCTGGCCAGTGCAGACAGTAGTTACATAACCGGCCAGATCATCCATGTTAATGGAGGCGAAATGGTCGGAAGTTAAACCACGCGCAACGAATTAAGTGAAATCACCCATTCCTTCTTCCTGCAGACGGGACAAAGGTGGTTATCTGTAACTGCCACCATTTCTGTATGGCCACAAAAGCTGCACGAGTACATGCCTTCTTTAAGAATTTGGCGGTGCTTTTCTGCAAACAGGTGCGGAAGTATCGGCAATCCGTAATGAACATCGGAGTCGGCAGAAAAATATATGCTCATATCGCCTGAAATTTCAATGATCGCCAAATCTACCTGACCTAGATGAGTGATTCCCCTTTGTCGCAAGGAACCAAAAAATTCATCATAAGCCATCGGTTCTTTTTCAAAATTCTGAAAAGCAAACTTCCCATGTTCGATTAGATAAATCGCTTTACCTTCGATCAACCGCTCGATCCGTTCGCTTTTAAATACAAGATAAGTGGTGAACTTGTAGCATAGGATGATGATTACAAAGACCAGGAAGCCATGAATGAGTCCGACATCTTTATAGAACATGGGGTCACCTGCAGCCGAACCCAGTCCGATGATAATCACCAACTCAAACACTGAGAGCTGTTTAACACCCCGTTTCCCCAGAAAGCTTAGGCTTATTAAAATAACCAGGTACATTACGAGAGTACGAATCACAATCTCCGGTATAAAACTCCAGTCTTCATTACCATTTACCAATTTGTGCAGATTAATGTCCATACTCGATATTATTTTTGAGAATTTTTTTACAAATTACAAAAAAAATTATGCGTGCCTATATTTTTTTTATGAGACCAAATTTTTATATTTACACATTAAAATTATACGATGAAGCTGTACGTTAAATACGATATTAATCTCGCCTGCAAAGTAATCCTGCAGGAACAACTTGAAAAATTAGGACTTTCATACGAACTTAAAGAATTAGGTGAAGTCGAAATACAGGGAAATATGACGCCAGAGCTTCAGAAAGAGCTTGACGCATCACTAGAACGATATGGTATTAAAATCGTGAGTAATCATAAGAACACACTCATCGAGAAGACGAAAGACATAATCATTGAGATGATATACGAAAAGGAGAAACTTCCGAACACGAACATTTCAAATTATCTTGCCGACCGGCTGAACCATAGCTATGGCTATATATCCAATTTATTTTCGGAGGTTACTTATTCTTCTATTGAGAACTTTATCATTATCCAGAAAATCGAACGGGCAAAGCAACTGATCATTGAAGGCGAGCTTACGCTGACTGAGATATCGTATCAACTCAATTACAGTAGCGTGGCGCACTTGTCGAATCAATTCAAGAAAACTACTGGGCTTACTCCAACTGCTTTTCAACGCATCATCAAGAAAAGGGTCAACGCGAGGTAATTACTAGTTTAACTTCCGTAAATACACTAAATTAGGAGGAAAATTCGAACTAAATTTCACAAGATGAATATTAGAGATCGTTTTAAGCCTTCTATTTACCTGACTGTTGCATTTGTAGTTTCATTGTTCTTGTTATTTTTTATTGCCGGAATTTCTTTTCGTCAAATCAAAACACTTTCGGCATCACAGGATTCGGTATTGGGTTCCCTGCAGATACGCGTCGACCTGGAGAAGCTTTTTTCAGAACTTAAAGATGCCGAAACTGCGCATCGCGATTATCTGATAACAAAAGATGACCGCTATCTTGAACCATTCCACTATAGCCAGGTGAAGATCAAGAAGTCCTTGCTGCAAATCAGGGAACTCATCGGTACAGAGCCAAATCGGCAAAAGGATTTCGACGATCTTGAGGCAATTATTGACCTTCGCTTTCGCGGACTCCGTGATAATATGAGTGAGAGCAGGCTCATGCCAACTTCTTCGCCAGAATTTCAGGACAAGATGTGGGCCGGCAAACGTGGTATGGACGGGATCCGAAGTCAAATCAATAAAATAATTGCAAGCGAGAATGCAATACTGCAAAAGCAGGAACAACAGCATATCGATGAAATTTCTTTTACGCCGCTAACTTCGGTATTGCTAGTTATATTTTCACTGAGCGTCTTTATATTCACTTACAATCGCATCAGTAGAAACCTTCGAGAATTAGCAAAACTGAATCGCGAATGGGAACTTGTGAACGACACTTTCACATATGCCGAACGAATCGGGGAAATCTGCCATTGGCAATATGACACACGTACAAAGGAACTGAAGTTCTCAGACAATAAATTCAGTCTGCTGGGTTTTGAGCCACAATCGTTCGTGCCGACGGTAGAAAATTTTCTCACATCCGTACATCCTCATGATCGTAGGAAAGTTCGAAATATATTCTTAAAGGAGCTTACGGATGCGTCGTACATGATGCAGTACAGGATCGTCAGAAAGGATAAAAAGGTACGCCATATCAAATCAATCAGCAAGCTGACGATTGATAGTGACGGCAACGAAATCATTATTGGCGTCGATTGTGATATAACGCAGCAACATCGCAATATTGTAAAGCTCGAGCAGAAGAATCTAGAACTTAAACGCAGTAACGAGGAGCTGCTTTCCTTTAATCATATTGTCAGCCACGATCTTCAGGAGCCGCTACGCAAAATCCAGATGTTTATTTCACGTATTGACGATGGTGAACTCGCAAAACTATCCGAACAGGCGCGGAACTATATTTCCCGCATTCACAGTTCATCGAATCGAGCCCAGAAATTGATCGACGATCTGCTTATGTATTCCAGGTTGAACCGAAGTGATAAAACCCCTGAACTCACTAATCTCAACATTGTGCTTCATAATGCGCGGGCTGATTTATCACATATAATTGATGATAAGAAGGCGGTAATTAAATCAGATCCACTTCCAACGATAAATGTCATCCCGTATCAGATCAAGCAAATGTTTGTTAACTTGATCAGCAACTCCTTGAAATATGCAAAAGCAGATGTGCCTCCGGAAATCACTATTTTGTACAATCTAGCAGATAGCAGGAAAACACCCGAATTAAAGAAACGTATCCACAGGAAATACCATCAAATCACTATATCGGATAACGGGATCGGCTTTGAGCAACAATATGCAGAGCGCATTTTCGTCCTTTTTCATCGCCTTCATGACCGGGAAAAATATTCAGGCACAGGCATTGGCCTGGCGATCTGTAAAAAGATGGCCGAAAATCACCATGGATTTATTGTAGCATATGGCAATCTGGGCGAAGGAGCTACATTCAAAATCTTTCTACCTGTGTAACAGCATCTTACGCGTTTTTTTATTGTTAAATTTTAACAGTATATGAATATGATGTAAAACTTTGGCAATATCATGTAACAGCTTTTTCTTGAAGAAAACCCAATTTTGTAGGAGTAAATTATTAACGAAAATTTGACGACATGAATAACAAAAGCATTTTCAGGCCCATGCATTTAGCGCTGACTTTTTTTGCAGCAGCAACGTTATCGGTAACATCTTGTAAAGAGAAAGTCGAAGATACCGAAGAGGTAGCAGAAGAACAAAACGACGAGAAATTAGATGGTGCACAGGAAAATGCTGCGGAATTTTTAGTCGAGGCTGCAGAAATGGATTTGCAGGAAATTCAATTGGGAAAACTTGCACAAAGAAGCACCAACCAAGACATTAAATTGCACGGAAGAATGATGGAGGAAGAACACACGAAATCTTCCAATGATCTTAAAGCACTTGCTGCTCAGAAAGGAATTGCATTACCGCCTTCATTGACTGAGGACGGAATGGAAGCGTATAAAACCCTTAATGATAAAAAACTGGAGGATTTTGATCGAGCTTATATTGACATGATGGTGGAGAATCACGAGCGGGCAGTCACAAAATTCGAGAACAACGTACAGAACACGGAAGATGCAGATGTAAAAGCATGGGCATCCAAAACACTCGAAACGTTACGAAGCCACCTAGAGCACACACGTGCTTTGCAGGAAAAAATAAAAAACAATAAGTAAAATCAAATCTTTAACTAATTTTTAAAATCAACACATTATGGGAAATTTATTATACACCATCGCGGTTATTCTTATCATTATCTGGGCTATCGGCTTTCTTGGCGGATTCGTTACAGGTAATCTAATCCACATTTTATTGGTAATTGCTGTTATTGTAGTTCTATTGAGAATTATACAAGGCAGAAGACCACTTTAAACAAGAACGAATTAATTATATAACTTAAATACTTTTATTATGAACAATCAAAAAATGTTAGTAGGCTTGTTCGCAGGAGTTGCTGTTGGAGCTGCACTGGGAATTTTATTCGCACCAGACAAAGGATCAGAATTACGTAGAAAAATTTCTACAAAAGGTGGAAACTATACACAGAACCTAAAGGATAAATTCGGAAATTTAGTAACATCTGCGACTGACCAAGTTGACAATGTAAGATCTAAAATTTCAGACCTTGCTGGTGGAATGGCTGGCGGGATGTCTGATGGTGCAGACCAATCAGGTAACGGTGGCGGTGGTTCACAATCTAAAGGTGGCGCAAATAAAGGCGCAAACACATCTGCAGTATAAAACCGTTCTCGCTTTGATGGTTGAACCATCAGGCTGAACCATCAGGTTAAAATGAAAAAAAGGATTTACTTCACGGTAAGTCCTTTTTTTATGACGGCTATTTTCGCAATTAAACTTAATTTAGCACCAAATTTGAAAGACGATGAGCGTAAAGATTCTGACGCATAAAACTGCAAAACTTTTGAGGCTGACATTCGATGAGTTCATAGACGATAATGCAATAAAATTAAGTGCTTCATTATCGTACTATACAATTTTTTCGCTACCTCCTTTGTTGATTATAATCCTTTATATTTGCGGGCTCTTCTTCGGACGAGAAGCAGTTACAGGCCAGTTTTTCTGGCAGATCAATCAGTTTGTCGGAAACGCTGCAGCCGTCCAGATTCAAGAGACAATCAAAAACATTGAGCTTTCAGACAGTAACGCGTTCGCTGCAGTTTTTGGTATTATTATGCTCTTAATTGGTGCGTCCGGCGTGTTTGCAGAAATACAAAGTTCCATTAATTTTATTTGGGGTCTCAAAGCCAAGCCAGATAAGGGATTTATGAAATTTGTAAAGAACCGGCTGATGTCTTTCTCGATGATTGCTTCTGTTGGTTTTGTATTACTTGTAGCCCTTGTTGTTAATACGTTGCTGGATCTGGTAAACGGACGATTGATGCTCGTCTTTCCCGAAGCAACAGTCTTAATTTTTCAAGTTATCAATATCTTGCTGCTGTTCCTGATCACTACCGTATTATTCGCTATAATTTTTAAAACCTTGCCGGATGGAGATATAGGCTGGAAAGATGCTATGATTGGTTCGGCG
Source organism: Flavobacterium sp. (assembly GCA_036388535.1). GTDB lineage: Bacteria > Bacteroidota > Bacteroidia > Flavobacteriales > Flavobacteriaceae > Flavobacterium. Next base: position 5,755 of record DASVRQ010000047.1, read on the forward strand.
TTCACTGCCTTTTTCTTTATGCTCGGAAAGTTTGGAATCGGATACTATCTTGGCGCGTCCTCGATCGCTACCGTTTATGGTGCTGCCGGATCAGTGATAATTATCCTGGTGTGGGTTTACTATTCTGCTATCATCCTGTATTTTGGGGCCGAGTTCACCAAGGTGTACGCGAAGATTTATGGGAAGAAAATAATTCCTAATGAATATGCAGTCGAAATAGTTAAAGAGATATTTGAGATCGAGCCGGCCAAACCATAAAATTCTGTAATATTTCAGAATTATTGTATAACAATATGGTTCAGCTTTTACGCAAATTTGTATAGCACAATACGATAATCACTCACAGAGTTAAAGATAAATGTTTGTTTGGTTTTTGTATGATGTATAATTTTTATTAATGTTAATGACATTATATTCATACAAGTAAAAGCGGCCGCTTCCTCATGGCCGCTTTTTTCATTTATATAGTTTACAAAAAAGCCGCGCAATTCTGCAACGGCATTTTCAACTTTAATACTACGGTCTTAGAAACAATATTCGTTTTCCGCAACAAGTTTTTCTGTGATTGTTTCCCGCAATGCCACAATGTTAGGCATATTGGTATATTTTGTAAATCTTCTTAATCCCATCAGCATCATGCGTTGTTCATCTCCTTCAGCAAAAGATATGATGCTTTCTTTTCCTTTTTGGTTGATGATATCGACAGCCTGGTACAAATACAACTTTGCCATTGCAACATATTCTTTCACATCAGCCTCAGGATTTCTACGAACCAATTTCTCCGTCCGAAGTACAACCGATTCGGCAATGTAGATCTCGATCAGCATATCGGCGGCGGCCATGAGCAACTGTTGATGCGCATCAAGGTCTGGGCCGTATTTCTGCACTGCGGCTCCGGCAACCATTAAAAAAGCCTTTTTTAACTTGCCGATCAGCTCCTTTTCTTCAGAAAATACTTCGTCATAATCAGGAACATTAAAGTCGGGAATTCCCATAAGTTCCTCAGAAACTTTCATAGCTGGGCCAAGTAGATCGACATGTCCTTTCATGGCTTTCTTGATCAGCATCCCGACCGACAGCATTCTGTTGATTTCATTTGTTCCTTCGTAAATACGCGCAATACGGGCATCACGCCATGCACTTTCCATCGGCGTGTCTTCAGAAAATCCCATCCCGCCGAAAATTTGGATTCCTTCGTCGGCACAATTCTGAAGATCCTCAGAGACAGCGACTTTTAGGATAGAACATTCGATCGCAAATTCTTCAACACCTTTTAATTCGGCTTCCTGATGCGACGCGCCGGCAGCAATCCTCGCATTTATACGATCTTCAATTCCTTTGGCAGCACGATAAGAAGCACTTTCTCCCGCATAACAGTTTGTTGCCATTTCTGCAAGTTTAGAGCGTATTGCACCAAATTGGGAAATTGGTGTATTAAACTGGACGCGGTCATTCGCGTATTTTACAGCTCCTGTCGTTATGCGGCGTTGCGCATCCAAACAAGCACCAGCTAACTTAATTCGGCCTACATTTAAGGCGTTCATTGCTATTTTAAAGCCATTTCCGCGTTCTGAAAGCATATTTTCAACAGGAACTTTGGTTTCATTGTAAAATACCTGTCTCGTCGAAGACGCACGAATCCCGAGTTTATGTTCCTCTTCATTCATTGAAATACCGTTTGCCGGATCGTTTTCAACAATAAATCCTGTAATATTTTTATCACCAGCGATTCGGGCAAACACAATGAACAAGCTGCAGAATCCTGCGTTTGAAATCCACATTTTCTGGCCCGAAATCAAATAGTGCGCTCCATCTTCCGACAAGACAGCTTTGGTTTTACCTGAATTTGCATCCGATCCTGCTCCTGGTTCAGTCAGGCAATAAGCGCCAAACCATTCGCCCGATGCTAATTTTGGAACATATTTTTTCTTCTGTTCTTCAGTTCCGTATAATGTTATTGGCATAGTACCAATTCCGGTATGCGCACCAAAAGCGGTCGAGAACGATCCTGTTGCACCTGAAATGTAATCGCAAACTAGCATCGTCGACACAAATCCCATTCCCAGTCCGCCATATTCTTCAGGAACTGCAACACCAAGCAAACCCAGTTCGCCGGCTTTCCGCATCACTTCCTCCGTAAAGGCGAAATCTTTTTTTTCAAATCGGTCTTTATGCGGCCAAATTTCCTTATCAACAAATTCACGAACAGAATCGCGCATCATTATCTGTTCTTCGGTAAAATCCTCGGGAGTAAATACATCTTCGCTTAATGTTTCTTTTACAAGAAACTGTCCGCCACGCGTTACGTCCCTTTCAATTGTTGCTTCTGACATGTTGTTGTGTTATTATTTATTTAACTGCTTATAATATCTCATAAATGCCGGCACTTCCTTGTCCTGTTCCGACACACATTGTTACCATTCCGTATTTGTTGCCGCGGCGTTTCATCTCATCAAACAATTGAACCGACAATTTTGCTCCTGTACAGCCAAGTGGATGGCCCATTGCAATGGCGCCCCCATTTACATTTACCAAGTCAGGATTAATATCCAATTCACGAATTACTGCCAATGATTGTGATGCGAATGCTTCATTGAGCTCAATCAGCTCAATATCGTTTAAGGTCAATCCCGCTTGTCTCAAAGCCTTGGGAATGGCTTTAACCGGACCAATCCCCATAATGCGTGGTTCAACTCCTGCAGATGCGTAATTTACAAGTCGGGCAATCGGCTGCAGATTTAATTCCTTGACCATTTCTTCGCTCATGATCATCACGAAAGCTGCTCCGTCGCTCATTTGAGACGAATTTCCCGCGGTTACGCTTCCTTCGGCGGCAAATACCGGTTTAAGGTTTGCAAGTGCCGCAGCGTTGGTATCTGCACGCGGACCTTCATCTTTCGAGACTGTATATGATTTGGTTGCTTTTTTTCCGTTCTCATCGACATAGACCTGTTCGATTGTGATTGGAACAATTTGGCCATCAAATTTGCCTTCAGCTTGTGCTTTGAGCGCTTTTTGATGTGAATTATAGGAGAACTCATCCTGATCTTCACGCGAAACCCTGAACTGTTTGGCAACAGCTTCAGCCGTAAGTCCCATTCCCCAATAATAATCCTCGTTTCCCTCTTTCGCGACAGCGTAATCAGGAGTCGGTTTATAGCCGCCCATGGGGATAAAACTCATGCTTTCGACGCCTCCGGCAATGACACAATCAGCCATTCCGGACTGGATTTTTGCGGTTGCCATCCCAATTGTTTCTAATCCGGAAGCGCAATATCTGTTGACTGTTACGCCCGGGACGTCTTCAATTTTTAATCCCATCAATGAGATGAGCCGGCCCATGTTCAAACCTTGTTCTGCTTCGGGCATCGCATTGCCGACCATTACATCGTCGATTCTTTTTTTATCGAAGTCGGGCAGCGTGTCCATCATATGCTGAATTGTTTCTGCTGCGAGCTCGTCGGGTCTTTTAAAACGGAACACGCCTTTTGGAGCTTTTCCGACGGCTGTCCGATATGCTTGGACTATATATGCTGTTTTCATAGTATTAATTTTTTAATTCCGCAGCGGTTTTCCCTTCGTTAGCATGAACTGGATCCGCTCCAGCGTTTTTCTTTCGGTACAAAGTGACAGGAAGGCTTCGCGTTCCAGATCAAGTAGATATTGTTCGCTTACCAATGTTGGTTCCGACAAATCGCCGCCTGCCATTACATACGCCAGCTTATTTGCAATTTTCTGATCGTGTTCAGATATATAATGTCCGGCTTTCATCTGGTCGGTTCCCACCAAAAACATTCCAAGAGCCTGCTTGCCAAGAACTTTAATATCTTTGCGTCGAATCGGCATTGTATAGCCTGCTTCGGCCATCAACAATGCCTGTTTCTTGGCTTCAGCAATCTGTCTGTCTTTGTTGACCACTACAATATCCTTGCCTTTTTGCAGAATTCCGAGATCAAAAGCCTCGTACGCTGACGTTGAAACTTTTGCCATTCCGACCGTTAAAAAGTATTCCTGAAGAACATTTAATTCAACATCGTTTTTTCGGAAAGTGTCTGATGCACGAAGCGCCATTTCTTTTGAACCGCCGCCGCCCGGAATTACTCCGACACCGAATTCGACCAATCCAATATAAGTTTCAGCCGCAGCGACGACCTTATCGGCATGCATGCTCATTTCGCAGCCGCCGCCCAATGTCATTCCATGCGGAGCGACAATAACCGGAATAGCCGAATAGCGGACGCGCATCATCGTGTCCTGGAACATTTTGATTGCCATATTTAGTTCGTCATACTCCTGTTCGACAGCCATCATGAATATCATTCCAATGTTGGCACCGACCGAAAAGTTAGCCGCCTGGTTTCCGATCACCAAGCCTTGGAAGTCTTTTTCTGCAAGGTCGATTGCTTTGTTGATTCCCTGAAGCACATCGCCTCCAATGGTATTCATTTTTGATTTGAATTCCAGATTCAAAATTCCATCGCCCAGATCCTGAATGATTGCGCCGCTGTTTGACCACACTTTTTTGCTTTCACGGATATTATCAAGGATTATAAATGCATCTTGTCCCGGAACTTTTTGTTGCGATTTCGAGCTGATATCGTAAAAATAAGTCGCGCCTTCTTTTATTTTATAAAACGATGAATTTCCCGAAACAAGCATTTCCGTTACCCAATTTGCCACTGATAAACCTTCGTTTTTGAGAAGTTCGATTCCTTTTTCAACACCGACAGCATCCCAAATTTCGAATGGGCCATTTTCCCATCCGAAGCCGGCTTTCATCGCATTATCGATCTTATAAAGGTCGTCGGTTATTTCAGGAATCCGATTTGAAACATAAGCAAACATTCCGCCGAAGCTTTTGCGATAGAATTCGCCGGCTTTGTCAGTTCCTTTTATTAATACTTTAAACCTGTCAATTGGTTTATCAATAGTTTTTGTAAGCTCAAGAGTAGCGAATTGCGCTTTTTTTGACGCACGATATCCAAGGGTGTTTAAATCTAATGAAAGGATATCCTTATCGACTTTTTTGTAGAATCCTTGGCCGGTTTTGCTTCCTAGCCATTTGTTTTCAACCATTTTGGCGACAAACTCAGGAAGCTTGAACAGCTCGTGAGCTTCATCATTTGGTACATTGTCATAAATTCCGTTCGCGACATGGACCAAGGTGTCCAGTCCAACAACATCAACAGTTCTGAAAGTAGCAGATTTTGGTCGGCCGATAACAGGACCGGTTAATTTATCAACTTCTTCAATTGTAAGATCCATCTCTTTTACAAGATGAAAGAGGCTCTGAATCCCGTAGATTCCGATCCTGTTTCCGATGAATGCAGGTGTGTCTTTTGCAACAACTGACGTCTTTCCGAGAAATTTTTCCCCGTATTCATTGAGGAAATCCAAAACTTCTCTGGAAGTCGCCGGACCGGGAATAATTTCAAAAAGTTTCAGGTATCGGGCCGGATTGAAAAAGTGCGTTCCGCAGAAATGCTGCTGAAAATCATCGCTTCGTCCTTCGCTCATAAACCGGATTGGAATTCCCGATGTATTAGAAGTAACCAATGTTCCAGGTTTTCTATATTTTTCAATCTGTTCAAATACAAGCTTTTTAATGTCTAAACGTTCAACTACAACTTCGATGATCCAATCTGCTTCAGAAATTTTAGAAATGTCATCAGTTGTGTTTCCCGTCGTAATGCGACTTGCAAATTTTGTATGATAAATAGGCGAGGGCTTTGATTTTAAAGCTGTCGCAAGATGATCGTTCACAAGCCGGTTCCTGACGATCTTGCTTTCCAGGGTCAAACCTTTCTTTTCTTCGGCGTCAGTCAGCGCGTTTGGAACAATATCCAACAACAGAACCTCGACACCGATATTTGCAAAATGGCACGCAATCCCGGAACCCATAATTCCAGATCCAATTACTGCGACTTTTTTAATGATTCTTTTCATTCCCGATATTTTCGTTGAATATATTTTTGTCTTGAATGAGTCCGTTGATAATTTCAGCAACCTCCATAAATGTCGCCAATTGCTCTTCGGTCACGTGCTCCTTTATCTTCTCATTGAATTTAAGAACATTATTTCGGGATAATTCCCGTTTTTCACGTCCAAAATCTGTTAGGTGGATCAATACGCCGCGTCCGTCCTGCGGATTCTTCTTTCGTACAATCAGTCCTTTTTCTTCCATCGATTTCAAGGTTCGTGTGAGGCTGGTAGCTTCCATTCCCATCTTAGGACCCAACGTTGTTGACGGAATTCCTTTTTCTTTGTCGATGCTCAGTAGCGCAAAACCTGTCGCCATCGTAGCTCCATATTTCGCGGCTTCCTCGTTATACATCCGAGCCACGGCTTGCCATGTTGCCCTTAATACATAATCGATCGTCTTGTCTTTCATAGTAGGTAAAGTTCAAATATAGTAAAAAATACTATGCGCGCATATACAAATTTATAAATTTTAAAGTATAAAAAAAGCTCTCCGTAAGGGAAGAGCTTTTAGAATTTACGGAGTGCTGTAAATTTTGTTGAACAGGTCAATATATTTGTTGAGCACTATTTTTCGTTTTAACTTCAGGGTTGGCGTCAGATGTCCGCCTTCAATTGACCAAAGGTCGGGAGTCAGTTCAAACCGCTTGATCTTTTCCCAGTTCCCGAACTTTTCATTAAGCGTTTCAACTTCTTCTGCAATTCTATTAATCACGAGCGGATTTTTTACGATCTCTTCATTGTTTTGGCCGATAACATGGTTATGAATTTTAGCCCATTCCTTTACGAAATCGAAACTTGGCTGAATAAAAGCTGCAGGCATTTTTTGGCCGTCGCCGATGACCATTATCTGTTCAATAAAACGGGACTGTTTCATTGCGTTTTCTATCAATTGTGGCGCTATATATTTTCCGCCTGACGTCTTAAACATTTCTTTTTTCCGGTCGGTGATCTTCAGAAATCCATCTTTGTCGATTTCACCGATATCACCGGTGTGAAAATATCCGCCCTGAATTGCTTCAGCAGTCTTCTCGGGATCCTTGTAATATCCCATCATTACATTCGGACCTTTGCATAAGATTTCGCCATCGGCAGCAATTTTGACTTCAACGTTTTTAATCGGACGTCCGACAGTTCCTACCCGGAAGCCGCCGTTTCGCATATCATTGACCGCAATAACAGGAGATGTTTCGGTTAATCCGTAGCCTTCAACTACCGGAATGTTAGCTGCTGCGAAAATTCTCGCCAATCTTGGTTGAAGTGCCGCGCTTCCCGAAACCATCAGATCAAGTTCGCCGCCAAGACCTTCTTTCCACTTGCTGAAAATCAACTTTCGGGCTATTGACAATTGAAATTCATACCACCACCCGTTTGCGCTATAAGGTTCATATCGGAGGCCGAGGTCAACTGCCCAAAAGAACATTTTACGTTTGATGCCTTTCAGTTCGAGGCCTTTCGCATAAATTTTATCGTAGACTTTTTCAAGAAGCCGGGGAACGGCTGTAATCACATTTGGATGCACTTCTTTTAAATTGTCACTCAGTTTTTCAATTGATTCGGCGAAATATATTCCGACGCCATAATATTGATACAGATATAATACCATGCGTTCGAAAATATGGCAGATTGGAAGAAAGCTCATTGCACGTGTTTTACCGGCGTTGAAGGGAATGCGTTTCTCACTGCAAAGCACATTTGAAACAATATTCTTATGCGAAAGCATTACGCCTTTCGGCTTTCCTGTTGTTCCCGAAGTATAAATGATTGTGGCAAGATCTTCGGCGACAATTGAATCTTTGCGTGCTTCAACTTCGTGCTGGTTGCTTTCATCTTTCCCAAGATCGAGAACTTCCGACCAGTTCCTGCAACCTGGAATATTATCAAAGCTGTAGACTTCGCGGATATTCGGAATTTTATGCCGGATCAGATTGATCTTCCGCAGTACTTCAGCATCTGAAACAAAGCAATATATTGATTCGGAATGATTTAGTATGTACTCGTAATCGTCTTCTGAAATCGTAGGATACACAGGGACGTTTTGTGCGCCGGTTTGAAGCACGCCCACATCCAAAATGTTCCACTCGGTCCGGTTATTGGTCGAAATAACAGCAATTTTATCATCTTTATAAACTCCCATCCGCAGCAGCGCACGTGATATCGCATTGGCTTTTGCCAGATATTCCTCAGTTGATGTTTTGATCCACTCGCCATTATATTTAGTGACAAGAGCATCGGGAATACTATATTTTTCTCGCTGATGATATGGAAAATCAAACAGTCGTGTGATTTGAGGCATTGCGTTGTTTTTTGTGCAAATTAGTAAAAATGCTGCTTGGCAGTTGTGTTTGCAGTAGAAAATCTACAAACTCATATAAATCCGGTTGGTGCCGGTAACCAGATAGGTAATCACTAGTAGCAATATTACCAGTTCAAGAAGTAGTATCAAGTAAAATAACAGCACCCGGTAGGCCCTTCCTAAAGTTGAATAAACATTTTTTGTCAGATTCAAATAGGTCCAAAATGGATATAAAAGCAAGATTAAGATAAAAACCAGTTCAAAGATTCCTATTGCGCCCGAATTTAGTGCCTCGCCTCCAAAGTCAAAAATATACCAAAATATGCTGCTCAGGATTATTCCAATTAAGCAAAAGCCACCGATAATAAGATGTTCTGCAAAATTCAAACGAAATCTTCGAAAGATGATTGTTGCATTCGCCGCCAAAACAGGAACGATTGCAAAAACGAGAAATTTCGCATTCTCGGACAGGAATCGGAACAACGTATTATCACTGCTATTAATACTTTCTGGAGGTCTGCATAACCTAATATAATGAACAAGTCGGGCATTGATACCAATCAGGAGTAAACATAAATAGAAAACATTATAGTACCGGATCCGCTTTCCCTGAATGTAATCTAAGGCCGCCTGTTCCGGACGAACTACAGCTTCCTTAATTGTATAAAAGATACCGCGTTCGAGATGCCATACGCCATGCAGCAGGTCATGAGTTATAAAATGCTTAAAAGTAATTCGATGCGAATCCGTTTTTTGTCCGCAATGCGGGCAAAATTGATGATTTACGAGATTACGGCAATTCAAACACAGCTTTTCCATGAAACGCTTTTACGGCTAAAATAAAAAAAGGCTTTATCAAAAGCCTTCTTCGTGTTATTTATTTTCAAGCCATTTTCGGGCATTCACAAAGGCTTCAAGCCACGGCGTTACCTCATCATTGCGATCTTTCGGATAATGCGCCCAGTTCCATTGGAAAGTCGAACGTTCAATGTGCGGCATCGTCACCAGGTGACGTCCGGTCGAATCACACATCATCGCAATGTCGAAATGGGAACCGTTGGGATTTGCAGGATAACCATCATAAGCGTACTTCGCGACTATATCGTATCGGTCTTCGCTATACGGAAGATCAAAGCGGCCTTCACCGTGCGAAATCCATACGCCTAAAGTTGTTCCCGCCAAAGTTTTAAGCATAACCGAATTATTTTCATAAATTTTTACAGAAGTAAATCCGCTTTCGTGTTTGCGTGATTGGTTGTGCAGCATTTTTCCGTGAACTTCATGATCGGGATTGATGACTTCCAATTCCATAAACAATTGGCATCCATTACAGATTCCGACCGACAATGTATCTTCACGGGCAAAGAAATTATCAAGTGCAACTTTTGCTTTTTCATTATAAAGAAATGCTCCGGCCCAACCTTTAGCGGATCCCAATACATCTGAATTAGAAAATCCGCCTACAGCGCCTATGAACTGGATTTCTTCCAAAGTCTCACGTCCTGAAATCAGATCGGTCATATGCACGTCTTTCACATCAAAACCGGCCAAATACATTGCATTTGCCATTTCGCGTTCAGAATTACTTCCTTTTTCACGAATAATAGCAGCTTTCGGACGTGGTTTTGAAAGGTGAAATATTGGTTTTATCCCAGTGAAATGTGACGGGAAGTTGTACTGTAAAGGTTGGCTTGCGAAATTTTCGTATCTCTCTTTTGCCTTCTGTTCGCCTGATTGTTTGCGGTCGAGCAGGTAAGAAGCCCTGAACCAGGTATGGCGAACATCATTGACGTTAAAAGAAAATTCATCATCTCCATTTTTGATGCCGATCGTATTGCCAGCCTTTACTTTTCCGATACAGAAAAATGGAATTCCGCTCTGTTCCAAGGTTTCTTCTACAGATGAGTCAGCTTGGAACACAATTCCGATATTTTCTGAGAACAGCATTTTTACTGAATCCAGCTCGCCAATTCGAGTAAGATCATAATCGGCTGCGAGATCAATATCTGCAAAGCACATTTCGAGTAAAGTCGTAATTAATCCACCACTTCCGATATCATGCCCGGCAATGATCTTACCGTTGCTAATGAGCTCCTGGATCGCATTAAAAGCATCTTTAAAAGCAGCAGCATCCTCAATTGTTGGAGTTTCATTTCCGATTTTATTCAGAACCTGTGCAAAAGACGAACCTCCCAGCTTGTAATGGTCCTGCGAAAGGTTAATATAGTAAATGTTTCCGCCATCTTTTTGAAGAACAGGCTCAACCACTTTGGTAATATCGGTACAATTCGCTCCAGCCGAAATAATTACGGTTCCCGGCGCAATGACGTCACCATCAGGATACTTCTGTTTCATTGAAAGAGAATCTTTTCCTGTCGGGATATTAATTCCAAGTTCAATCGCAAAATCGGAACAAGCCTGAACCGCTTCATATAATCTTGCGTCTTCACCTGCATTTTTACATGCCCACATCCAATTAGCCGATAATGAAACACCTTTTAGTCCATCTTTCAATGGAGCCCAAATAATATTTGACAGCGCTTCTGCGATCGCATTCCGGCTTCCGGCAACGGGATCGATCAAAGCTGCGATGGGAGCGTGCCCAATTGATGTCGCAACCCCTTCTTTTCCCAAATAATCCAGCGCCATCACGCCAACATTGTTTAGAGGCAACTGCAACGGGCCAACGCATTGTTGTTTGGCAACTTTTCCGCCAACACATCGATCGACTTTGTTTGTGAGCCAATCTTTACAGGCAACGGCTTCAAGCTGCAGAACCTGATTCAGGTAATCGTATATTTTGTCCTGCGAATATTCGGGCGCAGTGTAATTTCTGTTAATGGTGATATCGTTCATTACGACTTTCGGCGAACTTCCGAACATATCTTCGAGCGCGAAGTCCATTGGCCTGGCACCAGTCGATTTTGATTCGAACGTGAATCGGCTGTTGTTGATGATTTCTCCAACATCATACATCGGCGAACGCTCACGATCGGCAATTTTGCGAAGCGTTTCAACATTTTCGCTTCCGATAACAAGCCCCATTCTTTCCTGTGACTCATTACCGATAATTTCCTTTGCGGATAAGGTCGGATCACCAACAGGAAGTTTGTCAAGATCGATCAGCCCGCCGGTTTCTTCAACTAATTCTGACAGGCAATTTAAGTGTCCGCCAGCGCCATGATCGTGAATCGAAACAATTGGGTTGTTGTCGCTTTCGACAAGTCCGCGGATCGCATTCATAACCCGTTTTTGCATTTCGGGATTCGAGCGTTGGATCGCATTAAGCTCAATGCCTGAACTGAAAGCTCCAGTATCTGCTGATGAAACTGCGGCGCCGCCCATTCCGATCCTGTAATTTTCACCACCAAGAATGACAACTTTATCGCCTTCAGCGGGTTTCTTTTTGATTGCCTGATCAAGCTTTCCATACCCGATTCCGCCTGCTTGCATGATCACTTTATCATAACCAAGTTTACGTGCTGAGTCAAGATTATCCGAATTCTCATCATGCTCAAAAGTCAGGATGGAACCGGTAATCAGCGGCTGGCCGAATTTATTGCCAAAATCAGATGCTCCGTTTGATGCTTTTATCAAGATGTCCATCGGAGTCTGGTAAAGCCATTTTCGTTCCTGCATTCGATTTTCCCAATCTCGGTTTTCGTCCAAACGGGAATACGATGTCATATAAACTGCGGTTCCGGCTAACGGAAGGGAACCCTGTCCGCCAGCGAGCCTGTCGCGGATTTCTCCGCCTGAACCTGTAGCGGCGCCGTTAAATGGCTCGACTGTCGTAGGAAAGTTATGTGTTTCCGCTTTAAGGGAGATAACCGACTCAAAATCTGATGTTGCGTAGAAATCAGGTTTATCTGCCGATAATGGTGCGAACTGCTGAACACGCGGACCTTTAACGAACGCTACATTGTCTTTATATGCTGAAACAATATCATTGGGATTTTCGGACGAAGTTTTTTTTATCAATTTGAACAGGGAAGAAGGCTTTTCGATTCCGTCGACCACAAAAGTTCCGTTGAAGATCTTGTGTCGGCAGTGTTCGGAATTGACTTGCGAAAATCCGAAAACTTCCGAATCAGTAAGCTTTCTATTTAGTTTTCTGGAGAGATTTTCAAGATATTCAACCTCTTCATCGCTAAGAGAAAGGCCTTCTTTTTTATTGTAAGCAGCAATGTCGTCGATTTCAAGAATTTGTTCCGGAGCAACATTAATTGTAAATATCTCCTGATCCAGACCCGAAAATTTCTGCGAAAGCATCGGATCAAAATCCGGAAAAGTTTCTTCAACATTACGAAACTCCTCTATTCGAATGATGCCTTCGATTCCCATGTTCTGAGTGATTTCGACTGCGTTGGTGCTCCATGGAGTTATCATTGCGGCACGTGGACCAACAAAAAAATCCGTCAGGACGGATTTCTCTATTTTATCAGTATTTCCAAAAAGCCAGTTTAATCGTAAAATGGTTTCTGCCGAAAGTTCGTTTTGCGATTGTACTGCAAAAACGGTATTACTTTCGTTTCCGAAGAAATGAATCATTGTAGTGGTTTTTTATTCCTCCGCGCTCCATAGTTGGGCAGCGCCTCGGGTGCTGTGTTTTGTGTACGCAAAAATACGATAAATTGATCTATTCACAAAAGGGAACGGCGCAGAATAAATACAAACTTGTGATGTACGACCGTGCAATTAATCCTCCAATGCCGTTGCGACGTAAGCTCCAAGATCGGGGCTGGTACGTGGCGCACCAGTGATATCAAACGGTACTTCCGATGTTACAGTCATGTCTCCGAAACCTATTGCCGGGGAATCAAGGCTTATTCTCAAATCGTTGTTGTTTGGATCGAAGAAGTCCGGATTTTCGCTTTTTAAAATTTGGACCTCATCGTTAATAAAAGCGTACTGGGGATTTTGGATATAAAACTGAGGATTAGTATTGTTGAACTTGATCAGGCACTTTGAAAAATTTGGAGTGTTCCAAAACGATTCGTCTTCGCTAATATTAATCTGCAACTCAGTCTGGTTCGACCCATATATTATACAGTTTCTGAAGTCGGCCCTCACAAGAGTAAAGGGCTGCTCGACATCACCGACAGTAAAAAAATTGTCAATATAAACTGCTGCTTGCTGTGAACTAGGCCAGTCATTATTGAAGGTTGAATGTTTGAATTCGTAATTTCCGCCAAGCGTACATGCCAAACTTGCCTGGCCAGCAGTATTTATGACCACATTTTTGCCGGTAATTGTCGCGGTCTCTGCCAATATTCCAAAGTTTGAGCTATCGTAGACCTGCACATTTTCAAGAAGAAGATCGCTCTGCTGAACATACAATCCATAGATTGCGTTTTTGATTGTGGCATTGTGAAATTCATTACCTATACTTCCGGCACTAAGCCAGATCGTACCCCATTGCCCGGGAACATTTGAAAATCCAGGTTCTAATCGGTCACCTTCAAAAATCACTTGTTCTTCAATGGTGCCATTTACTTTAAGCGATGCTCCATTTGCAGCAAAAATCCCCGACGACTCATGAAAATGAATCCGCGCTCCAGCTTCAACTGTCAGTGTTTCTCCCGTTGGAATTCCAGCATAACCATATATGACATATGGTTTTTCTTTTGTCCATGTGAATTCGGCGTCGCCTTCGAGAAAAAAGCCTCGTGCGTTTACAGGTTCACCACTTGCATTGACACCTACCTGTATCGTTTCGTACACGCCCTGATCATTACGCTGCGGATATAAAAATACCGCATCCTGAATCAGTGTAACAAGCTCAACAGTCTGTGTTTGAGTTCCTGCGCCAAACTGGATCTGATCGGTATATAAAAAATCGTCCGGATTTGCATCGGCGATATTTGCAGTGGTTTCGATAAATATATACAGGCTGTCGTTGGCGAGCATTTCCACGTTATTGAAGACTTTGCCGTTGTTGCCTTGCATTCCATCCACAGTCATTCTGTATTTAGAGTCGAGTCCGCGCCCAAGCTGAACAGTTGGAATACTGATATCTTCGTCGCTTCTATTGTAGACTTTTAAAGTATAGGTACTTGATCCAATATCTGTAAAAACGGTGTCCAAATAAACGGTATCGCGCGAAAATTCTAGTCCGCCTACACTTTCTTTAAACTCAAAATCCTCCCTGCAAGATGAAAGCGAAATTAGTAATCCAGTAAAAAGCAGAAGAATAATTGTGCGCATAAATCTTAGTTTAATAGAAAACGTTAACGGAGTTACAGTCCCAAAAGTATATTTAAATTTTCTGTGAGCTAAATTAACTGAATTTAATTTATAAATAGTATTTTGGTGGTAGAAGCCAAAGGTTCGTAATTTTACAATTATTAGTATTAGATGTTCGATAAAGAAAAGATGCTTGCAATGTGTAACCGTATTTCAGATAACACGCTGATGCGGACGCTAGAAATAGAATATATTGATGCTGGCGAGGATTTCCTTGTTGCGCGGATGCCGGTAAATTCGCGCGTTCATCAGCCGATGGGTTTACTTCACGGAGGCGCGACTGTTGCTCTTGCCGAAAGTGTAGGAAGTGCCGCCTCTATGTTATTCGTCGATACCGATAAGCAGGAAGTACGCGGAATTGAGATATCGGCCAACCATTTAAAAAGCAAGAGAGAAGGCGTCGTAACAGGAACCGCGCGCATTATCCATAAAGGCCGCAGCATCCATTTGTGGGAAATCAGGATTACCGATGAACGCGACAGTCTTATCTCGCTTTGCAAACTGACCACGATGGTTATACCAAAAAGGAAACTATGACAGATTTTTTTATAAGAGTGAAGCAGCAGCAGGAGCAGGAGCTGCCTTTTGTAATTTATAATAAGCCGGATGATTCGGTTTTGACAGGATATTTTCAAGGAAACGACCATTTGTATTTTGTCAACGATTTTAAGGAACGCGGATTTGTATTTGCGCCTTTTGACGGAAACCAGATCATTCTTTTTCCTGAAGAACATTGTGAGCTCCGGTACGCCGATTTGGATGTTTCAAAGGTTGATAAAGCTGAAATTAAACTAACGGACGATGCTGACGCAAAGAAAAAATTTACGGATCTGGTTCAAAAAGGAATCGACGGAGTCAACAAAGGCTTGTTCAGCAAGGTTGTGTTGTCGCGCAAAGAAATTTTAGATATTCCCGATTTCGATGCTGTTGTTGTTTTCGAAAGGATGGTCAATGCGTATCCTTCGGCGATGACATATTGTTGGTATCATCCGAAAATAGGAATGTGGCTGGGAGCAACTCCGGAACAATTACTTAAAGGAGCAAAAAATCAATTTTACTCGGTTGCTCTTGCCGGCACGCAGCAATTCAACGGGACAACCGCGGTCGATTGGCAGAAAAAGGAGCAGGAAGAGCAGCATTTTGTAACCGAATATATTCTCGAAAATCTAAGGGACGTGGCCTCAGAAGTTGTGATTTCGAGTCCGTACACTGCACAGGCTGGCGATCTTTTACACCTGAAATCTGATATTGAAGGAACGGTAAGCGACAATGCTGATTTGGGAAAAGTTATATCTGTCTTGCATCCGACGCCCGCGGTTTGCGGCTTACCAAAACTCACAGCCAAAGATTTCATCCTGCAGAATGAAGGTTATGACCGCGAATATTACACCGGATATTTAGGTGAACTCAATAAGAACCTACTTGGAATTTCAAGCGAAACCGACATTTTTGTGAACTTACGCTGTATGCAGATAATTGGGAACACAGCACATTTATATATAGGATGCGGAATCACGAAAGACAGCATTCCGGAGAATGAATACACGGAATCAGTAAATAAATCGATGACGATGAAAAAAATACTTTTATGAAATTGGATATTCTTGCTTTTGGGGCGCATCCGGATGATGTCGAACTGGGTTGCGGCGGAACATTGGCTAAAGAAATTTCGTTGGGAAGAAGAGTTGGCGTTGTCGATCTAACGCGTGGCGAACTCGGAACACGTGGTTCGGCTGAAATTCGCGATATTGAAGCTGCAAATGCTGCTAAAATACTGGGAGTTTCTGTTCGGGAAAACCTAAACATGCGCGATGGTTTTTTTGTAAATGATGAAGAGCACCAACTTGCGGTAATTAGGATGATCCGAAAATACCAGCCATCGATCGTGCTTTGCAATGCAGTTGATGACAGGCATATTGATCATGGAAAAGGAAGCAAATTGGTTTCGGATGCTTGTTTTTTATCGGGTCTGATCAAGGTTAAAACGCAATATGATGGGGATGAGCAACAGGCATTCCGTCCTAAGCAGGTCTATCATTATATTCAATGGAAAAATATTCCGCCTGATTTTGTAGTAGACATTTCAGGTTTCAATGAGAAAAAGGTCGAAGCAATTATGGAATATAGTTCGCAGTTTTATAATCCGACTACCAACGAACCTGAAACCCCGATCGCGACCAAAAATTTCCTTGAAAGCCTGGATTATCGGGCAAAGGATCTTGGCCGCCTCATTGGCACCGAATACGGCGAAGGATTCACGGCTGAAAGATATTTGGCAGTCAATAGCTTAGCAGATCTGCTGTAATTTTTAGGTTTTTTTATTTGTAAAAGAAAAGTATTGTGATATATTTGCACTCGTAAACACGGTGATTGTAGCTCAGCTGGTTAGAGCATCGGTTTGTGGTACCGAGGGTCGCCGGTTCGAACCCGGTCATTCACCCAACATGAAGAATGTAATGAGAATGCGGTTTTAAAGCAATTTAAGACCGTTTTTTTTATGTCAAAACTTTCGCTGTTGATCCAGCTTGCATACGATTCTGCATACGATTTCAAATTGAAGAAGCAATATTCGGAGCCCGTCATCTATGACGCCAAGGGGAACTTGGCCAAGCGCTGGTTTGTCTATTATTCGTACCGGAATCCCGACACAGGAAAGTTGGAACGGCAGCCGTATGTGGATACTGGGATCAACCAGCACAAGAACCTGGCCGACCGCAGGGCAGCGGCCAAAGTGTTGCAACAGGCCATCTCGGGAATATTACGCGCCGGCTACAATCCGTTCCTGGACGAAGAAGACTACAACATTGAAGAGGTGCGGAAACTTACGATTCCTGAAGCGGTTGAGTTCGTGCTTCAGATCAAGAGGCATTCCTATGGTACCGGTTACACCGATTTCAAAAGCAGGCTAAACCTGTTTGCTGCCTGGTTGAAGAAGAAAGGCTTTGAGAACCGGCATATCACATCGGTCAACAAAAACGTTGTGATCAATTACCTCAATGACGTGCTTAAGAAAAACAGCGCATCGAACCGGAACAATGCCAGGAGCCGGTTGTCGATATTCTTCCAGGTGCTCGAAGACAACATGATCATCCCCAAGAACTTCGTGCCGTCGATAAACGTTGTCGCTTCGAAACCACAGCGAAACAAAAGTTACACATCAACACAGCAACGCGAAATTTTCGAATACATGGCAGCGCACGATCCGGTGCTGCTGCTTTACGTCAAGTTCGTGTCGTATAACTTCGTGCGTCCGATCGAGGTGAACCGGCTGCTTATTGAAGACCTTGACCTGCTTGATAAACGCATCCAGTACAGAAGTAAAACAAAACTTAAGATAAAACTGATCCCGCAGATACTGATCGATGATCTCCCGGACCTTTCGCAATTCGACCGCAAAGCATTTCTTTTCGGTGAAAACGCGATAGGGCAGCCCTGGGCAACGAAAATTGAGAACAAGCGCGGACATTATACCAAACGGTTCGAACGCGTCAAGGAGGCGCTGGAACTAGGCAAAGACTACGGCATCTATTCTTTTCGGCACACGTTCATTGCAATGCTGTACCATGAGCTGCTGAAGGAATCCACGCAATTTGAGGCCAAGAGCCGCCTGATGCTGATCACCGGCCACGCAACTATGAACGCGCTGGAAGAATACCTGCGTGATATTGATGCGGAACTTCCACAGGACTACTCGTACCTGATCAGAAAAAACATTCAGGATGGGCCGCAATAAAAAGAAGGCTTGTCCGTTGTAAATCAATGACTCTTTTTGCGAATTTGGTAAAAAAAACCTAATTTTAAATGTGTAAAACCGTGACATGTCACAGAACTTATTATCTTTGTCCGGAGTATTACTAACAAAAACACAGAAACCATGAGCGCATCCAAATATTTCTTCCAGGGATTTCTCTTCATGTTTGGCCTATGTTCTGTACCTTTTTTAAAAGAAGTAAAGGCGGAAAATAAACTCGCTTCCTATTGGGATAAAGTGTCTTCACGAATCCACACCGCATTCAATGCAGAGACTTCCAAAGCAACCAGGTAATAAAAAAACCTCGATCTCAGTATCGCAAACATCATTCTACAGTGGAAAATTACCTTCTCCGGAAATGATGGAGCGGTATAACTCTGTAGAACCTTCGTTTGCTGATCGGATTTTAAAGATGGCAGAAGCTGAAGAGCAGCATATGCATAAAATTGAATCCCGGCAACTTACCGTTTCTGTTATCATGGCAATTTTCGGAATATTATCAGGATTGCTTGCACTGGGCTCCTTGTGTTATCTGCTTTACCAGGCTATTGAAAAGGAGAATACCGAGATATCGCTGGGAATTGTGGGTATAATCGCTGCGGTCGTTGCTATTTTCGTGCTTCGCAAAAAACATTGATCATATTCAGGATCCTACAGATTGAAATAACTGTATGATATCAAAGTGATCATGCAGTCAAAATCGACTTTATCGGCCATGGCAGTTATTTCGGACTGTAAGTACCGGCACATATAGCCGGTTCCGGCTGTTGTCGAAGAAAAAAAGCCTTCCCGATCGGGAAGGCTTTTTGAATGAATCTATATGCTGTTACTAAGTGCGTCGCGTGCAAACTTTCTACTTTCTGACCTTTGCACGCTGCTGTTGCAATTTAATGCGTCCCTCGCGTTCTTGCTGATTGTTGCGAAGTGGTCCGAAGCGGCGCCGATATGCTGTTTATGATCGGGCTGGTGTTGCCTTTGCCAGCCAACGTCCCGGATGGGCAGCCTATTGTCTGTACTGGAGCTCAACACATTCTTTCCGATGTTCAATTCCACGGTCGCGGAAGTTGAAGGTTCGGCAACGCACACATTTACGGCTTCCAATTCCCGATAATCAGGAATTACGAAAACAGTCTGTTGTTTTTGGATCGGTTCGGTCGTGTGTCCGAATGCCGTCATTACCATCATCCCGATGGCAATGATTAAAAATCCTAATTTTAAACGCATAATCTTCTATTTCTTCTTTGCAGCCGGCTTTCTTTTGGCCGTTTTCTTAGCTGCGGGTTTTCTTTTGGTCCGTGGCCCTGCCAGCGCTTCAGCAAATCCAGCAGAACCGTTCAGCGCCTGTACGAATCCCGAAACTGTTCCGGGTGCGCATTTACCGTTCGGCGGCATCGATGTAATAGTCCGCGAGCGGTCCGCATTGGTCCTGATGCATACCTTTACAGGCGTTGGAAGCCCAAGGCCTTTTTTGGCCGTTGTTTTCCTTTTCATTGGCGCTTTTGTAGCCGGCTTCGCTTTTACAGGCTTACCGTTTTTATAGTGGTAGCCTTTTTTTAGTGTGCCGTCTTTTTTGAGTCCTTCCTGTCTGATTACTTTTGAGCACAACTTTCGAGCTGTGGTTCCTCTTTTTCGTGGTTTTTTTACAGTTGCCATTTGTTGGTTTTGATTATTTAATGATGATTGATTACAATTTTAGGGAAATGTCTCCGGTGCGGACGTATCCTGAAGAAGCGCTGAACGCGCTCGTGCTCACTACCACTTTATAAGATTTCTTATCAGGCGAATAACCTATGATCTGTCCAACGTAAGCGCCCGGTTGCACCTGCTTTTTCATCGCGCTCAATGTGGGATCATTGTAAACGACTGTGGGAGCTGCCACGGCATTCGCCTGGCTTCCGATCGGCAACAGCGGATCGGGTTCCAGATGGCCGCTGATCGGCGGAGTTTGTCCTGGTGTTTCCCCTGGTGTCGCAGGTTTCTTTTTCGAAGCGACCAGGGCAATGCCGCCAATCGCTAATGCTGCTATTAGAAGTGTTCTCATGGTTAGTGTACTATTCCTGTGAATGATAATTTTATAGGTTCTGCCGTGATCGGCGTTGCAACGGGTGCGGGTTCTAACATTTTGCCCTGGAAGATATTGAACTTCAGTTGATCCAATGGCGTGTCGCTGTACCGGTGTTTTGTGGGATAGCAATAGTTTTCGCGGTAATCCGGAAACGTCTCGGTTAGCAATATGATATCGCCGTCAAATTCAGATTTTGAGCCGCCCCGCATTTTGCCGTCACCTGTCTGCTGGAATATCACAATAAACAGTTTTCCGTGATATTTCTTGCGAAGGTCCTTATCGACTTCCAATCTACTGTCTATTTCGCGTAATTTGGCGAAGCTGTCGATAAATATCACTTCATTCTCCATAATCAGCTTGTCAAGGTCCTGAAGGTTGTTGATTTCCGGTGCGGTGATGTTATTCATCGCTTTGGCATTCAGATACTGCACGGCCTTGTCAACGTAAACTTTGCTTTCCGGGTGTTCCTCGATCGATGCGTGACCACTCTTGTAATTTTGTGCCAAGTCATTCATCAGCTGGAACAGCAAGCGGGTTTTCATCGAGCCCTTCTCACCCGCAAGCGTGATCAATACGCTTTCCTTGTTTTTTATCTCCACATCGCCTAATAACTTCCGGATTTCCGCAGAGACGATCTTATATGTTTCAAATTCTGCTTTCGGTCGGCTCAACTGATCGGCCAGTGATCCAGGAACAATATTAGCAGCTGGTACAATCGGTTTTGGTGCCGGTGTTGTTGAACCTGGTTGTACAGTCACAACCGGCTTTACTTCAGGTTCCGGAAGTACAGTCGTTTCGGGTTGTATAAGATCTGAAACGTCAGGCGATTTCAACCCGCGTTTCCCTGCTCCGTTCAGCGGGAACATGGCGTAATTGTTCTTTTGGTTGTGAAGGCTTTCCAAACGTCCGCTTACAGCTTTCACAAATTCGACGCCTTTACCGGTCAAAGTAAGCTCATCGTCGTAAATCCAATGCAGTGGAGTTTCTTTCGTTAAAATCGCAAGTTCATAATCGGATGATATCAAGATAAAATCCTCACTATTGAGGCTGGCCGGATCATACTTTTTGAAAGTCTTGTAAATGATCGATGCAGGAAGCGGCCCGATGCCTTTATACTTTGACAATGCCAGAACTTCCTTAATCGCTGTTGCAACAGATACCGATTTCGGTTTATTGGCAAATGGTTTCGGGTTTAATTTATCCAGGTCTTTTTTTACTTTATGTGTTTTATTAACCTGGTCTTTTGCGTGCTGCGCAATTGTTTTGATCTTATGTACTTTATCAAAAAGCCGCGTTGAGGCTTCCAGCGGGCTTGCACCACCTTTGCCATATAATTTGCGAATTTCCCTGCTGACTTCTGCTGGCACGTTCTGTATTTTATTCACGGCCCGGTGAAAAAGCTCTGCTGTTTTTGATGTCTTTGCCAGCTCGATGAAGGTTTGTAATGTGATAGGCGCTGCTGTAGGTTCTGCTTTTTTTGCAGGGATGGCCGCAGGCATCTTTGACTTTGCTGGAGATAATTTTTTAGCGGCCGTTACAGCAGGTTGCGCAACATTGCGGTCCATAATGTAGTTTATCGCTTTTTGTGCCTGGGCAGATGCTTTTAAAAAGAACCGGCTGTCGTTTTCCAATTCTCCGACTAGACGGCTGTTCCAAGAGTGCAGATATTTTGCAGTGTTTTCCCTGGTGAGGAATAGTATTCCAGCCTCACTGCATCCAAAGGCAGCGCCAAGCTCCGCGATCAGTTCTTCGAAAGCGTAACTTTTGCGCGCAGCTTCGTTTCCTTTCCTGTTGCCGGTCATGTCACGATCTAGGCGCTTTTCGACGCCGGTGCTGTGTACCATTTCGTGAAAGAATGTCGAGTAATAGGCACTTTCGTGACTGAACGCCTCGATGTGCGGCATGTTGATCGTGTCTTTTGAAGGCATGTAATAAGCGCCGTCACCGCCGTAAGTGACCTTAGGGATATCTTTATAGCCGTCAATGATCGCCTGGGCAGCTTCAATCGGATCAACTTTCTTGGCTGGTTTCGCATCATCGAACTTCAATCCGGTGCAGTCATCGGCGCGGAATACGTTGTAATATTTCAATACCGGGATTGTCTGAAGGTTTCGCTTCAGGTCCGAAGCTGTGAGGCCGTTGTCCTGGACAAATTTTGCAAACTTCTCCCGGCCACTTGTTTTGAACTTCAGGTATTCGCTTTCATAATCAAATATCATCGTGTAGTAGATAACACGGCTTGCGCTACTCCCTTTTTTCAAGGAAGCTTTCGCCTCCCTGATCTGGTTGAAAGTAAGGTAGTACGGCTGAATGAATTTTATCGGTACCAGGATATCTTCACCGTTTTCATCAACTTGTACCTCAAAGTTTAGCAGCCAATTCGCACCGGTGTATTCCTTTTTGCTGACATAGTTTTTAGCCATGCCGCCCGCACCGGAACCGGTCCAGTTCTTTTGCCAGGGAAGATGCCCTACTTTTTTGATCGTGTTGATGATCAGATCCGTTACATACGAATATATCTCATCAGGTGAAACCGCTTTTCCCAAGCCGGCAGGACCTTCGTGATCATTTTCATAATCAAGGCCGCGCAACAGGCTTTGTGGTACGGTTTCGAAAGCAGGACGCTCAATTTCGAACTTCATCACCTGGTCATCATATGTGGACAGGAGTTTTTCCAGGCGCGTTGCCAGGTGAAACTGTTCCTCATTTCGCGCCTTGATGATAAGGCTGCTGATTTCTTCCCTCGTGACTTCGGCCCCATGAAGGCCGTTAAATTCCTGTACTGCGTCCATTTGTGCATTTTGTTAGATGATTCCTGCGCTGCGTCGTACCAGTTGCTCGTAGGTGCGATTTTCAGTATGGCCAATAACCCGCCAGTGCCACTTGGCTTTTTCAAGGTCCCTGCCAAAAGCCGTTGAGAGGTCCGCGTAATTTGCCAGGTACTGCGACGCCTGCGCGTCGGTCAGCTCAATCGGATCGGCTCCTGTTGCAGGATCAAGTTCCAATGCTTCACCTTCGTCGGCTGGTTTTCCGAAATATAGGTACAGTCCAAAAGCGGCTGCGCCTAATAATAAAATCTTATTCATAGTGATGGTTTTTCATGTTAATTTTCGATTTCGTACTGCGTTCCAAGAACATCAACCAGCCCCCGAAATGTTAGATCGTTGTATAGTTGGTTCATGCTCATTGTTTGCATCTCGGGGATAAGTGCAGCGGCATTGCTCAAAAGCGAGGCTGTACCAACGACAATGTTCACGTTCGGCAGAACCAGCGATCCGTAAGCCGGCACCGCGATTTCTGTAAGGTGCAGATTCGCCACGCCAAGGAAGGTGCCTTTATAGTAGACCATGATCTGCTTTAGTGTCGCAACATAGCCCGTGACTGCAAATGGATGCGTTGTCGGGTTCTTCAGTATGATATCCATGTTGAAATCAATCTGTGTCCAGGTAGCGCGGATATTTCGCGGCACGCTATACGGCTCGATGGTCATTTTCTCAAAAATTGCCATTAGGTTACTCACTTTTTTGTAACCCAAAGCGACACCTCCCGCAAGGATAAGTGCGCCGATGATCAGTACATTTTTGGCAGATGCATTCATTATAAGAGATCTGAAAGTTTTAATAATTGTCTCGCAGCATTACGCACCTCGACGTGAACGTGGTTTGTCATTCCAGGAGAATATTTTGCAGCAATATTTTGAGCTACACCGATCTGTTGGCCGAGCGTTACCGTCGATCCCAGCGGAACCGTCAAGGTCATGTAGAAGATCTTCACTTCATGCGTGGAGTTCTTAATTTCAACACCTTTATAGCTTAGATTATCTGCATAGGGATACGCAACGCGGATGATCTTTCCACAGATCGGAGAGTAGACGGGTTCACCCGGTGCTGTTACATAATCTTCACCCATATGTTTACGTGATCCGCGATCGGCGCCGAAGCTGCCGCAACCGTGTACGTCACAAAGACGCATTTTACCTACAGCCGTAGGTTTTCCAAAAGCTTTGTTTGAACTCATTAGATATAAAATTGTTACCGCTGAGGCGATTATTATTGCTTTTTTCATTTTCGTGCGATCTTGTATGTCAGGAAGACTGATCCAAACAGTACGGAAGCAGCACCGATCCATGCCAATATTTCAACCCACCACGGAATATATTCAACAGGTACTTCGACCAGTACTTCAACCGGAACTTCTTTTTTCTGTACTTCAGCACTGTGATCGCTACTCTCTTTGGTCGATTCGTTGTTGTGGCTCTTGGTCTCGCCAAAGTTTGCAAATGCCACAAGCTCGCGTTTTTTCTCATCGAAAAAGAAACCGTACTCATTGTTTCCCGATGTCTTCTTGGTGTTGAGTCCGCGGAGCACGTCAAGTACCCGTTGCTCGGCAATGCTGTCGCAATTGAGATCGCCTGTTGGAACCGCCTTCGGCACTTTCTGCTTTATCGTATCATTCACGCTATTGTTGATAACCGTTTCGGACTTTTTGACGATGCTGTCTTTTTTTGCGGTCTTAATGATCGTTTGATCGTGCACGATAACAGTCGGCAAATTTTTCTTGCTGCGGCAACCAGCCACCAGCATGATGAGAATGAGAATAAGAAGGCTATATAGCAGTTGCTTTTTCATATTTCTTGCCCTTAAAATTTAAAATGATCCAAATTATTGTGATGATCACGAATGTTGCAATATTTATCCAGCGCATAGCTGTAAAATATTCAACAGGTAAGCTGCAATAAAGTATAAATGCAGGCAGGAAAGAGAAGGCCGTCCACCAAACGTCATTGTAATCGAATATTGCACCGAACCATTTTTGCGCACGATCTTCAATTGCGCAACCGAAAATACCAGCTACAACAAAGCAGCCGGCAGGAAAGAAAATATAAAAGCATATGGTATCTGCAACGTCGTAGGTTTCATTTGGGATGAATACATTTTTCGCGAAAAAGGAAAGGCAAATATTTAAAAGTGCTAGGCCTAAAAATAAGTGCATGATTCCGCGGCCTTGCCAAAATGTTAGGCCGATGTTCTGTAGTAAGAAGCCCAAGCTTCCTGTTTCTGATTTGATTTTGTTCATGATATTTGTGTTTATTGATTATGTGTACACTTGTCGCATTTCGCCTTGTAATTTTGAACCATTGAATGAAGCTCCGAAATTGTTTCCTTCATTTCGGCTATTTCTGACTTTGTATCTTCAATAAAGGTTTTATAGACTGATTGCATAAGTTGCATCGCCGTGGAGTGCGCCTGATCTGCAATTGATTTTGCCTGGTCTGCCGTAGCGACTTCTTTTCTTACTTGGCTTTTAAATGTCCGCAAAAGCATAACCAGCGTAAAAACGTTGGTGCTTCCGAGAATAAGATTTAGGATGGTTGATAAGTCCATTATTGATATGCTGTTAATAAAGTTTTTAGTTTACCTGGCCACGTTTGGCCGGTTGCATTTAACTGCCCGTCGCCTGGTAATAAATGTCCGGCCGTGTTGCTATCCCCTAAGCATTGCCATATAACCGACTGCAATTTATTTGGCACAATACAACCGTTAAAAAATCCTTCTGCATAGACCGTCGTTCCAGCATCTGTTAAGTGAATTCCGTCACCTTGAAAACATGCTGCCCTATTAGGAGCGGTGTTGATTGCATTGCGCAGGTCCCACCATATTATGCCCGGACGCTCTGCAATAAACTCTAGGAACTTAGCGTAGTGCGCCGCACCCGAATTTGGATCCGAAAGGCTTGGTAAAAAGGATATAGCGATTACAACCGAACCTACCGATTCCATCTCATTTGCAATAGTGTGCAAATTCGCCTTGTACTCTGCCGGAGTTGTATATCTTGTAGCATCGCCAATGTTAGTGTCGTTTGTACCTATATTCAGCGCAGTAATTTTTGGCAAGTCTGCTTTCAGCGTTGCCAACCTTGCAATTACCTGCTTAGTTCCATCGTTGCCAATACCGCGATTGAGTACCTTCGACAACGCGATATTTGTGTTGCGCTTGCCATATTCCCTGAAGATATATCGCTGTACTTTTTGACGGATGGATTCCGTGTAATCTGCCGGATTAGTAATACAAAGCTCACAGAGGAGCAACCGGCTCAAGAATCCTGCGCTGGTTCTGCCAATTATGGTATTGCTGGTTGCTGGGTTTCCTATATCCTGGGCGCCAGTTTTGTAAATAAGCGGCGAACCGTCCATCCCAACGCCATGATTAATAAGGGTTTTTATAAACTCAAAATAATGCACGTGGAGTTGCGGTTTAAGTATCGGCGTAATTAATGCCGCATTTGAATAATTGAATGCAAATTCATTGGTATTATTGGTATTGCAGACTTGAAACAACAATGTTCCGGCCTGAATGTTGCCCATAAGCAATATTGCCTGAAAAGTGTTGTTTCCTGTTACGTCCATCAACTTAAAAACCATGTACCCTGCACGTTCGTTCTGGTTCGTAAGTCCAACTATTGCTGAGTTTTGCATGAGAATGTCGGAAGTCTTTAAATTCAGGGTTGGCTTGCCATTTATTGATTCGGGGCCAATTGTCGGATTTCCGGCCGTGACCGGATAGTGGTTGCCGTGTCCCGTTTGGTCATTGAGTCTAGTAACCGAAGTTCCAGAAAAGAGGTAATCAGTCGTTGGAACACGCGGACGTAAATAAACAGCCTGGTAAAACTTACCAAGTGGCTGCCAATTTTCATCATCCCCACTATTGAATAGGTGCTGCGAGTTCATTTGCTATGCGTTGGAAATTCTTAAATAATCTGTTGTTCCTACACTTGTAATTGACGCTGTACTTCCGGCAATTCCGTTCATAATTGCGGTTCCGGCAACTAATACCAATGTTCGGCCGGCACCTTGTACAAATGTTATTGCTGCCGATCCTGTTTTTATGTAGCTTGAAATAGTTCCGTTTACTGTAACATTTCTTGCGACGGCTCCGTTATCCAATACTACATTCCTATTGAATTGAGAAAGACCGTTAGCATCAAGTGTATCTGTCGTAATGTTGCCGGCCAAGGTTATAGTAATCTGCGGAACCGAAACAATTTTACCGTTGATTGTTGCTGCCACGCCGTCAACTTCAGTAGCCAGAAATTTTATTCCCGACGTCAGTGGTGCCGGTACTTTGACTTCGGCCGCTACAGCCGGTACAGGCGGAGTAATTTTAAGCTTTGTGGAACCGGTAGGAGTAAAGGCTTCTACCTCAAAAGCAAGCTCATCGAACTTCAGCTTATTACCAAATCCCGCTTTGCTTCTACTTATAGAAGACTGGTTCTGATCATTGAGAATCTCTCCGTCCGAAATATCGCCCGAAGCAGTATTTCTGAAAATTCCTTCGTCTAAATCAATTTTGATGTGGCCACGCTCGCCTGTTGCTTGATGACCTGCCGCCAATATGCTTGCAAGGTCAACACCGCCCAGCGCGTCTGAAAGCGCTTCAAAATCACTTTCCGTGCTTTGAGTAGCTGCATTACCGTAAACACCTCCAGCACCAACAAACAGGTAGTTGCCCTCTGTGGTTTTTACAAGTACATAGCCTTGGTTCTGGTCCTGAATGTTTATTGCAGGATTTTGTGCATTAAGATGATCCCATACAGCATCTCCCTCAATGTCTTCAAAATTGATGGTTTGCGTCCCGGGAGCGTTTTCAATCATGTCGGAATACAACGCGGTGCTGCCAACCTGTAATAAATTGTAAGCGAACAATTCCGTTCCACCGTCACCATATGTGCCTTTTCCTCGAATAGTGATCCTAAAAACAGGGTTTGCCGGTCGTGGCCGTGGACCGAGCGGGCCTTCTCGTCGAGGGATGGCAATAATGTAAAGCTCTTCGGTTTCAGAAACTATAATGCCGGGATGTGCATTAATGGCCGCAGCAACGCTTTCAAGAGTTTGATCTGAAGTAAGTACAGATTTGACTATAGCTTTATTGTCCTGGTTGCCGATACCGCCACCTGATCCGGGAAACACTAACGTTTTGAAGCCGATGCTCATTTTTTCTTTCTTTTTGAGTTTTTATAAAGCAGGATAGCAATTGTTGAGACCGTCAGGAACCCGACAACTGTTATTGCTTCGTCTTTTTTTTTTGATCGGGGATAGGAAGGCCCAGGATCGAGAATGCCTCATTGTAATCCGCTTCTGTTATATAGCCTTGATAGCCATTGCCGTTCTCAACATACACAATCGCTTTGCATAGTCCGATCAGGGTGCTTTTGTCCAATGTAGGAATCGCCGCTGTTGCCGCAATTCCTACCATGTTAGCAACCGTTGCAATGTATTGCCCGGTGTTGTTTTCGAATGCGGGTGCGTATCTATTTATTATTTCAATAACTGACCTCTTGCCTTGGTTGTGATAGGATATGATCACACGCATCAGGGCGCGTAGGCCGTATCGTACTTCATTAAATTGCTCGAAATGGCGGACAATATTCGACGGTGAGCCGTTATAATCCTTGTTTAGCTGGTAGGATATCTTGCCGGTCCAGGCATTATTGTTATTGAACACAATATTTCCCGGGTTGTTGTTTCGTAAACCACGCGGCAGAGACTGAATATTTAGGTAAGACTTTGACATTATGGTTTTACTGTTCTTGGTTGAACGGCCGGCTTTTGCGTCGCTTTTGCAACAATAACAGTTCCTGCTACTGCAAGCAGAACATATAGTAACGTGTTGTCTTTTTTTGCGTTACCTGATATAATTACTT
This sequence comes from Flavobacterium sp., assembly GCA_036388535.1. Lineage (GTDB taxonomy): Bacteria > Bacteroidota > Bacteroidia > Flavobacteriales > Flavobacteriaceae > Flavobacterium. The sequence goes on from DASVRQ010000047.1 coordinate 34,792, forward strand.
CATCAAGCGTTGTTGATCCATCGGCTAGCTGAACATAGCTATTAAAGTCTTTGGCCTTGACCATTTTACTTTCGTACGACAAATGCTTAAATACCAGCATATTTTCCGGTGATGCGACATACATATCGAAATGTCCATTTTCATCGGCTGTTGCTCCGAATGGTGTGCCAAATTCATCAATGTTTGCACCTGGTATTGCTCGCTTATCCTTGTCTAAAACTTTTCCTGATATATACATGATCTACTACAGTTTGGTTGGATATTTAAGACGAAGTAATGCGTACTCTTCATCTGAAAGTTCATTTTTGAGCCAGCCTTTCAGGTTCACATACGGTAGTTGCGTGAATGGTACCAGGTTCCATTGGCTGCCAAGATTCAAGTTGTATTGCTTTGCACCGAAAGCCGCAAACACCTGGTCAAATTGTGAGGCGTTTACACGCTGAAGCGCCGCAAGGATGTCGGTTTCGCTTGTTCCAGGATCCTTCATTGCGTCGTATAGTTCCTTTGCTGTTTTAGATGCATTAAAAGCCGGAGCGCTGCCGCTTCCAGGATTAACTGTGCCATTACCGGTTGGATCATTGGCGCTGCCGCCCTGGTCGTTGTCGAAGAACATTTTATAGCCGATGAATGCCGCCAGTATAGCAGCGCCGCCGTAAGTCAATTGTTTTTGTGTTTTCGGATCCATGATTAAAAGAATACGCCGTTGGTGAGTGTTGAGAGTTGTTGCATTTCGTAATCGTTGAAATTATCCTTCAGCCAGCCGATCAAATCGAGTTCTTCGCCAAAGAATGATGCGGACTGCTTGCCGAATGCATTGTGCAGACGGACGAAACCGTTATAGTTTAGTCCCGCCATTGCGCTTGAGACGGCTTGGAAGTCGTTGCCAAACGTCGTGTCGGAATTTGCAATTATCTCTGCTTTGCTTTGTGCTTGCGCTTCAGTGATATTTGCCGGACCGTATTGCGGCTTCTCGTCCCAAGGCTGAAAGCGCTTTGTATATTTGCCATATACCACAAACAAGATCGCGCCAATTACTGCCGTCTTGATTAGGAACGGTATAGCCGAGGCAGCTTGCCCAATTACTTCTGCGCGTGGATCTGTTGGTAGTTTCATTTTCTTATTTTTTATAAGAGGCGTGGCTCCCGAAAGGTGATGAAGCGGTAACCCGACGGGAGTTGGCCAATATTATTTAAAAAGGGATTGCAACATCTGCCAATTCTCGGCAAGTGACTGCAACGCCTTTGGACTGTCACAAATTTGGATGATCCGTTGCTGGTCATCTGCTGCAAGGTTTGAAATCCGCTTCAATAGCGCTTCCTTGTCCTTCAATCTGAAAGGTGTATCTGCATCAATGTGCAGTTTTACAGTTATTACTTTATCCGGCATTTGGCACTTTTAATAGGTTGTGCTTTGCAATGAGCTCGTCGAGTTCCTTAGCGAAAGAATCGACATACATTCCGTTGGCCACTACATACAGATCTCGGACAAAATCCTCATCGGCAGTTTGGATCATTGTGATCATTTCTGCCTTTACTGGAGATAATCCGATAGGTGCTGCAAGTCCGCCAACTGTTGGATCCATAGTTACGCCAGGACCAACTTTAATCCCCAGGGCTTTAATGATACCTTCAACATGGGGTATCGCTCCAAACATCATTTTTTCACGGCCCTCGCTTTTGGCTGTGGAAAACTGCTTCTCAAGAGCTTCTTTTTCCAGGGTTTTAATTGTCGCCTCCTGTGCTTCCACTTTCTGCCGCAAAATATTGTATTCGGTCGAAAGCCGGTTATAATCCATTGCCTGATATTGCATTACTTCTGGTGCAGAAAGACCAGTAAACATACCAGCTCCCATAAGGCCGAAACCAGGAACAGAAACCGCAGACGCGGGTTGCCGCGTTGCGATTATCGTTTGCGTCTGTACTTCAGCTGGATCACCAAACGTGAAATTATAGTTTCCACGGGCCGTGTGAGACGTACCGCTTTTTTTACGATCGAAGATCTCAATGGTCTTGATGCCTTTTTTACTTAAATCGTCAAAGAAGCCCTCCACACTGCCGAATTTGGCAGTAAGGCTGTCTCCTGATTCATTGCAGGCCAGCTTGGTGCCGGTTTGTTTCTCAACGACCGAAACCCGCGCGAACGGGTCGGTTTTGAGTTTGATAATGGTATCCTCGAGTTGCTTCATCTCTTTAACACGTTTTTATTTTTGAATAGTCAACAATCACATCACCGGTCCCGCCTCCTGGAAACCTGAAATCAATTTCAGCATCGAAGGGCAAGCCCAATGCGTCAACGCCAAACGAAAATGTGGGAACCTTCAGCGTTGCATCCGCAGGCGGCAGGGTACGCTCAATATTATTCCAGGTAAAGGACACCGGTAGCGTAGTGGAATAATTTTGAATATTGAATTGCACCACATCAGTTTCCTTAAACTGATCTGCGTTCTTTTGGATCCGTTGTGAATTGATTTCTGCTTTATTCATGGTGATTATATTGTGCAGTTGTCGCCTGTTTTCTCGTACACAAAGATGACCTGTACAAGTAAGTCAGAAGTAAAGTTGGCGCTGGCCTGTATCTCGATCTTGTACGATTGACCACCTTCCAAACTCAATGGTTTCACTCCATCAAGATATGCAGCCTCTCGTGATCTGTAATTATCGATGTGCTGAAGCTTCGAAACTTCAGTTCCCGCACTGTTCTTAACATTCATGCTGACAAAGCCCGGATTATTGTTGTCAGTGGCAGATTTATAGGCCATTACGCCAATGATCTTCCCAGGGTTCAGCCTTCTTGTTTCGGTTGCATAGTTGGTCCCGGATTCAGCTGTAATATTTATTATTTCTTCGGTGGTTTCCATCTTAGAGGTATTAAAAAAGAGGCAAAGGCGTAGCCTTTTGCCTCTTTTGATTAACTAACACAACAATTTTTATCGATTACAACATTCCGTCAGGAAGAAGCTCGATACAACGAAGTTCTAATTTGAAAGCCTGGTTAGCAGCACCAGCCGAAGCCAATTGTGCGATCAGGTTGAAAGAAGATTCCGGACGCAAAAGGAAAGGAACGATGTCACGGAAATCCGCGTCATTTCCTGTAGAAGCCTTGAAGTTCGTAATATCACTTCCTGAAGTGTTCAACAAAACTCCCTGTCCGTCCTGTGAGATCGTAACCTCACCGTTCAACCAGTTTACCGGCGCGTTGCTGGTCCAGTCTGCATCCAATACCGTAGCAGCTGCCGTGGTATCAAACAAGATTCGGACTCCGGTTACAAGAAGGTGCGCACCTTTCGAAAGGATGTTTCCAGTTTCGAAATTGGTGAAACCAACTTGTTTTTTTGTTGACGGTAAGATCAGGGCACCGTTGTTCCCTGCAAGGTCAGCTGAATAGCCAGCTACGTACATAGTACGAGTTCTAGCCCTGCGGCCTTTGATTTGTGGAAGTGATTTTGCTTCCGATCCGTTAGGTTGGATAGCGCCTAAAAACGCTAAAACCTCTACTAATGTTAATGTGTTTTTCATTTTTTGATTGATGATTGAAACTCGTTTTACTGATTATGATGATTGATTTTCGATGCGTTTGATTAAGACGCGTATGAGCCGCCTTGTACGGCTAGCTCCAGTGGGTTCATTTCGATAACGCCAGGAATAAATCCGCTCATGTCGGCCATACCGAGATGTCTGCGTTTCTGGTTGCGGTTATTGCGCGGACGGCCTAGACCTTCGTTGCAGGCACATGCAAGTCCTAAACTGTCGGCAAGGAAACGGGCGCTTTTGGTTCCACCATTAGCAGCTGTCGTGATCGCCGGTGTTTTCGCTGCGAAATGTTTAGCGATTTCAGCAGTTTGCGCGATTGCAACTCCTACAAGAGCGCCTTTTGCAAGTGTTGCGCCTGAATCCTTACCGTCAATTGCTGATCCGGCATAACCTGCCGCAACTGCAATTACAGCCCTGATGATCAGTGCCTTGTTTTCTGCTTTTTTCACTGCTGCGGGGTCAACCGATGCAGTAGGCTTGCTTACCAGCCCGAAGATGCCGTTAGACACCAAACCGCCGACGATTCCACCACCTATCATTGAGGCGTGGTCTGTAAGCGCTGAATTAGATGGTTTTTTAAATTTCATCGTGATTGTTATTAATTATTGATTGATTACTTACTTTTTTTCTTTTTGCTCCTGGATAAGACCACTGCAATTGCAGCGGCCATTCCAAGGCCGATCCACAAATTGTTATTTGATTCACCGGCTGCCGACGCGTCGCCGATCGGAGCGCTATCTGAAGGCAGGATCAGATCCTGATTTGCCGCGCTTTCGACTGCTGTTCCCGGAGGCTGCAGTACAGGCGGATTGATACCGCCATTGGTAGGAGCAGCAACATTCCGGTCGATCGCGTAAACGCTGCAGGAGAAACTTGCAAATGCCGGCGAAGCAATAAGCGGCGAAAGGTTGACTGACTGGCTCGTTGCGAACACTGTTGATCGCGTAAGCGGCTGCGGGTATTGCAGGATGCTTTTGGATATAAGGTTTTCCAATGCCTGGAAACTCTTATCTATATACTCTGAACGCACCTGTTTTGCTGCCGGAGAAAACGAATCGTTCAGTGAACTATAATGCTTGCGTACCGCACACATTTTCTTGAGGCAGTCGTTTACAAGTGCAAGCTGTTGATCAGCGTTGAGATTTGTTGTGAAGATGTTACTTACCTGCGTTGCAAGGGCTGTAAAAAATGGCGTGTATTTCTGCTGATCCCATGCAGACAGTAAACTCGCTTCAACTGGTGAAAGATCGTCGGTGGTGATTTTCTGTGCTGCGCCTGGTCCAAACATGTCGCCGATATCAACTATAGCCACTAACCAAGGCGCTACCATTCCACCTACGATTGGAAGCTTGTCGATTGCAGTGGCTAAGCTTTTTAAAAACTTACCTACTCTTGACAAAGAAAATAGCTTTCCTGAATCCGTATATGTATCGTGAAGTGGCTCCATTATTTGTTTGCTGGTTTAGCTGATTTTCCTTTCGGTGGATCAGTGATTGCTTTATACGCCAGATATACTGCGCCACCCAGCATTGCGTAACCGAGCACGCCCATGCCGGCCTTATCTGGTTGGATTTCCTGATCAATATTGCTATACGGCAGCCCGGTTCCAGGATTTATCGGGTTATTGGAGTTCGGGAAGTTCGGGTTTTGTCCAGGAGCCGTGAATATTGTTGCAACAGAGGCCAACGATTGAAGGAACTGGGCAGTGTTAAAGCTTGACGGATTGTCAAGTTGACCCGCAACGTAAGGCGTAATTTCAAACTTCGGAATTGACTGTACTTCAGCTTTGATCGCATAGTTGAACTTCGGTTCTGTTACGGTCGTAACTTCACCCAGCCAAAGATTTCCAATGTCCCAAGTATATTGCGACGGATGAGAAAAGGTCTTTGATCCCGCCGCTGTTCTCGTAAAATATTGGTTTAAATATGCCGTCAATGCAGCACAAACAGAATCCCGGTAGAACTTTGAAATTCTGATCGCTGCATCAAAGTTCTTCTTAGAACAAGAATTCCAATTTTGCAAAGTCTTTTTCTTCTCGTACCCGGAAACAAATAATTTGGCTGAACCGAAATATTCGTTCACTTCACTTGAAAGCAACGCGAAATCTTTTGTGCTAATTGCTGAATTTATGCCTTCAGATATATCCTTGAAATGCGCCTCGATCAATTCGGCGTTCATTTTAAGTTTATCGCCGTCGAACCCGGTGCCGCCTAAGCAGTCAATATTCGACAACATGCCCTTGATATCATCAATGCCAAATTCACCGAAGCTGAAGCCTAGTGCAGGAGTGGGTCCGTTAAGTTGGTGATGTCTCATTATTATGTCTGATTTCTCTATAAAGGCCGGTTCCCGGTCTGTTTTTAATGTTCCGTCAATAGTGTAATAGCCATTGTTCATGCTTCCTGTGGCCTGGTCCTTTGGTACAACCACGTAGACATGGGTCCATTCCGTAGGCTCATATCCAGGCTGTTTAATCTTTCTGATGTAATGGGTAATTCCCATATTCAAGAGTAAACAGCTGGCGATGATTGAGTAGCTTTTGCAATCGATTCCGTCGCGTCTGGCGTACCAGCTGCAAGCGGGAGTACGAAGCTGCTGAATCTGATCATCGGCTTTGTACTGGAAATGCGAATACGCAAATTCCTTGATCGCTTTTACATTATTTTCTAAAGAACTTGTTTGTATAACTTCCGCGACTTCTTCCAGTTGCCAGTAAAACTCATTTATCGTTTCTTCAATCTTGATGATGGAGAAGTCCGTCATCCCGTCACCCAGGACTTTGCTTTTGCAGGTTGATTTCGGGATCAGGTCATTGAATTGATTTCCTGATTTTAACGGACGGTACAATAAGAGGTTAAACTCACTCATGGATCATTATTTCATCGCTTCAATATTTGTTATGGCTTTCGCAGGTCACAAATGTTTGATGTTAATAAATAGCCAATGAACGATTGTAAGCGATTACGTGCGTTTGCGTTAGATTGCAGGAGATTGCGATACTTTGCGTGACTTTCTCAACGTGTTGCAACGGTTGTTGCAATGATTGTTGCAATGATTGTTGCAATGGTTGTTGCAACGAGTGAATCTGAATGAGCGTGATGACGATTAGTATAATTTTGCTATCTTTAGTTTTCATTAATGGAGACAACTATGAGCGATAATCTAAAGAATACCGGCAAAGCAGATGATATAAGGATCAACGTGAACCAGGAACATGAGGTTCGATATTGGACCAAAGAATTAAATGTGACGGAAGATCGGTTGCGAGAGGCAGTAAGAGCCGTGGGCGTTATGGTTGCCGACGTAAAAGAGTTCCTGAAAAAATAATCTATGTGTTACCGCACGCAGATCAACTCAAAACCTATCGACATCAAGAAACGTTTCAATGTTGAAATTGAGTTTCCGGTGTTGGAATTTCCTCAAGGTGAGATCAACGGCTTTTCACACCCGTTGCTGCCGGTGATATCGGATCGGTCGCCGCAACAATTGAGCATGATGGAGTGGGGGATAATACCACATTGGGCAAAAGATAAAAAGCTTCAGGTGAACACGCTTAATTGCATGATCGAAACAGCCGAAGATAAACCCTCATTTAAATACGCTGCGGGAAATCGTTGCCTGGTGATCGCTGATGGCTTTTTTGAGTGGAAACATGAAAAAATAAACGGCAAGCTTGTGAAGCAGAAACATCTGATTACTGTTCCCGGAGGTGGTTTGTTTGCGATGGCCGGAATATACAATCATTGGAACGGCCTTGACACGTTTACGATCCTGACAACTGTGGCCAATGAATTGATGGCTGACATTCACAATACAAAGAAACGGATGCCGGTGATCCTTTGTCCTGAAGAAGAAGCATTTTGGCTTAAAAAAGAGCCATTGCATTTATATCATTCCCGTGCTGAAGTAGATCTTGTCGCTGTACCACTTACTTAAATTATATACAAACACATTATGCGCGCAATAGTTCAAATTCATTTCTCTGGTCACGCCAGCATTTCAGGTGCAGATCCTGAAATAGTAGTTCAACTGAACAGGTTCCTCCGGGAACAACTAGCCGTAGGACAAGGCCGAATTGAAAGTACACATGAGTTCAACGGTGAGCTCGACAATCAATGCGATACAACGGACGATAACGGACCGGAAACAACAGTTATTGAGTTGGGCATAACCGTACCCGATCACATTGTAAAGGAAGCTGAAAAACATGAGCACATGCTGCGGAGCTTTATCGTCGGAAACCTGCGCGACGAATCAGGACGGTTCTTGCAGCGCTGGGAGTGCGGGAACGATCATTATTTTATGATTGATAACGATCCAGAAAAACAATAGCCGCTGATCAACGGCTATTGTTTAAGAGATATTACATTTGCAGCAGACGTTTAAGAATCATTCGTTAATTTCCGTTGCGCATTAATTGCATTGCAAAACTCAAACGCCACATTTGGTACTATTGCGTTGCCTGATCCCTTAAGCGATTGCCTTCTGAGCTGAGAAAAGGTAATTCCGTCCAATTTGGCGGAAAGCCCATCATCTCCAAACAAAACCGGTGATTCAGTCGGGAAGTTTCGCCAGTCAGTTCGCGCGCCAATCTCACCATTGAATCCTGATTTTCCAGACCCGTAGATTTTTCCCCGCAGTCCGATGCTAGTGGCGTCGGGTAGAATTCCAGCCGACGCATAATCTCCCCCGTCAGTGAATCTCTGATTAATTGGCTTTTGGGAAAGGTGTCGTTCTTGACATCCTGGCCTGTCGGCGTGGGTAGCATTCCGCTTTTTGCCAAATCCGAAAGATTGCTCGAATAGGTCTGCCCACTCGGCCTGGTCTTTTTTTTCGAGGTCACGACCTGACCGCCCTGCTTCATTGCGGAAGCCGTTACGGTAGGCAATAAACCAAATTCTATCTCGACGGTGCGGAGCTTGTACACTTGCAGCCGGAATAACAAACGGTTGGACTTCATAACCGTCCGTTTCAAGGTCGTTACAGATACTGTCGACAAGCATTTTCGCCTGTCGTGTGTATATCGCTTCATACTTGTCAATCTCACATATTTTGGTAATGATTCTGCTTTCCACTTTAGCGAATACATCCCGGTATATGCCGGATGTATCTTCCATACTGAGGATTCCAGTAACATTTTCGCCAATAATGATATCGGGCTGGATTTCCTTATAAGCTCGGCGCATTTCCGGCCAGAGATAACGGTCGTCCTCCACTCCAAGCCTGCTTCCTGCAACGGAGAAACCCTGGCATGGGAATCCGCCAGTAAGGACATTGATATGTCCTCGGTAAATAGTGAAGTCTGTTTTTGTAATGTCATGATGTTTTTTTGCTTTTGGAAAATGATAACTTAAAATGTGCTGGCAGAATGAATCCCACTCACACCAGGCTGTGGTTTCCCAATTCGCCCAAGCGGCCGCAAGAGAAAATCCGCCGATTCCTTCGAATAGTCCAATATGTTTCAACGGTTCGTAACCGACGCGACTGCCGATCACTGCATCTTTGAAGGGTGGTGCTGTTTCCATTTAAATAATATTATTAGTTCGAAAGCACTCAATTCATTGGTCGCCAATGATGTTAGCTCCTCTAGTTAGCACTTCATCTCCTTTTCGTTTTAGAAACACGATTTCGATCCCAGTGGCGAACGGCAACTGTAAATTTCTTGAAGGCCATATTTTTTCACCAGGTATTTCGAAGAATGGAATTATTTTGATTTCCTTTTTACTAATAGGATCAATATATCCGTAGATAATAGTTCTCATTATTTCGAAGCTTGAATGTACCAGGTACCACCTGTAAATTTTCCTGTATAGTTGTAGCATTGCACAGTGTTGCCGACCTGCTTACTGTAATACAAGCTCGACTCACATTCAGCAGTTACAACTTGTCCGCTGGCTGTTTTTACCATTAGCAGAAATGCTTCAGGATCATGTGAGGTGGTTGTCACTAGTCCGGCGCCGCCTTGTGGATTGTAAACGGTGCCAACGCCGGTACTTGTCGATTCTGCTCTATAGTGCTTGTCGATTACAGTTCCTGCAAATGGTTCCGCTTGCGAGAAATAGACATCGCAGAAAATAAACATTGTAGCTCCTAATAGCAGAAGTATCAAACCACTAATGAATGGTATGTCAAATAAAAAATTTCTCATAATTGGTGTATTAAAGGTTTCAATCGTTCTAAAACATAGTTTCGCTCGAGTGCAGGTAATTTTGACAACTTAACTACTAGCCGGTCGCCTTTGCGTTTGATCCGCTGGCGCTCATGGCAGCCGCTTCCTAAAAATCGGGTATCTTGTAAAGCTTCAGGTGCCGGATAATTCATATACAAAACTTCGTGAGAAGTTTTGTTCCGGTACCGGATTTTTATTTCTACACGTCGCCAACCTGCTAGCATTGTATTATACATTTCATCATCCGGGTGAATGATGATAAATAAATAACTATTCGCCTTGGCCAACACAGCAGTAAGTAGCTGTACATGATCATCGTCACTCATTTCGTGCTCGTAGATGATCTGCGAGTGTGGCCGGGTACAAAGGCGATAAGGTGGGTCGAGAAATATTACTTCAACTTTGTCTGTATTGTCCGGAAGATTGTTGATCAGTGATATCGTGCAGTCTTTTGTAACTGTACTGCCGGAAAACTTATTTATCAGATATGCATGTACCAGATCTGACAGGTCATTAAGATAAAGTGCAGCAGCTGGTATGGTCAGAACTGCCGATACTGCAGCCGATCCGGCAAACCATTCGCGGAAGGTATCGCAGCGCGGAATCTCGTTGATGATCTTCTTATAGACACTTTGTGAGTATTTGTTTCCGGGATAGTTTTTCATCGTGCGCAAACCGTTTCAGCCAAAGTGTTGTCTACTAATTTTAAGTTATGTTTGAAGCCAGCCGAATTTTCGTATTCCAACATTTTTTTAACTTCAATAGTTTTTCCGATTTCAAAAATTTCAAACATTGTAGTTCCAAAAAATGGACTAAGCCCGATCAGATGACCGTAGTGATCTTTTATGCGCTTTCCCAAAGTCGGAGCAGTACATACTCTGTATCCACGCGCCAAAATACATCTAAGGGTTGCCCGTAAATCTTTTAGAGTTGGCGAATAGAAGTATATAAATTCGTTTGGCTCTGACATAAAAAAATCATTTTTGCCTTTTGAGGCTTTCAGTAAAAATTTTCTTGTTGCCATTTGTTGCTAGATGTTAAAAATTATTTTGGGTAAAAAACGATTTTAAGGCGCTTTCTTATTAGGAACGGGTATTTCGGCTTCTTGAACTCCAACACTTGCTTAAACTGCCTTATTTTCGTTTCTTCGCCAATGAAGTCCGATAATCGGTTCGCAGAGGTCAATTTTGAGGCAGAATAGCGGTCAATTTCAACTAATTTGCCTTTAATCTGTGCCTCTTTAGTACCAATCCAACGGGAGACGCTGATATGATAATACCGGTTAATTTCTGCATTGGTTGGGTTATCTGATCTGAGAGCTTTTCCCATAATTAACTATTGTTTATCCGCTTTTGCAACACGGTGCAACGCTCGTTCTTCAGCTACGATCTTTTTAACCTGGTCCAGTTTCAGGATCATTTCATCCGACAAGATGTAATCGTTCGGCAGTCCGTTGTTGTGGATGAACCGCAATACTTCCTGCGTCGAAATCGACTTGGAGAAAATGACATTCCCGGGCGAAATGTTCCGCGTGATCTTGATGATCTCGTTTATTTCGGCAACGATAAATGCCTTGGGAAACTGTTCGGAGTAGTAAGACACTAAATCACGTTTATTCTTGATGCTGCTAGAGCGGAGCGTTGCAATGTTCATGTTGGTTTAAATAAATGGTTAATTTCAGCCTCGTACCTTGGAGAAGGAATAGTATTCCTCGTCGTGGTCCGGTTTTAGGTTTCCTTCGAAGGTGACGAGTGCAAGCTTGGCCGCTTCCTTTGCCTCTTTCTCTGTCACTTCACTTTTTGGGAAACTGACCGCACCTTTTGCTTTTACGCCATCGATCAGGTTCCACTTGAATAGTTTTTCGGTGTGCACCGGTTCCAGTTGTGTCGGCGTAAGATGTTCTGTGTTGCAAATTGATTGCAATGCTGCTTCCTCGGTTTTGAGAATGCTTTTTACTCTTGAATAAAATTGTTTTTCCATTATAATATTTAGTGTTTATTAAATTCAATATCGCGCAAAGCTTTAAATACAATTAATACAAGGATGATGAATATGATATCTGCAGCTCCCATAGTTATATTAGGTTGGTTAGTTCCTGATGCAGCATTGCCGCAATTTTATTCATGCAATAGTTTTCGTAATCATTGCGTAGCGTTGCAACGCTGTTGCAACATTGCAACAAAGTGACTGCTTCGCTTACTGTCAGTTTCAAGTTTCCAACCTGTTTAGTGGTCTTCTCAATCCTGTCGCGAAAGTTCCAAACCAATTTGGTTGCGATATCAAGCAGCAGTATCGAGTCAAAGTAGCGATCAGTATGCTTATCGCGCAGCAGCGTTGCATTCCTATGTGTAATAAAATTTATAAGTTCCTTTTGCAGAACCTCAATTTCGACAAGTTCTATTTTCTTCAGTACAATGCTTTTCATAGTCGTTCCTCGTGTATTAGTATTCCTGATTCATAGAATTGCAACTTGTTGGTGACTGTTGCAAGCCGGTGCCGTCTGAAGCGGGTAATCATTCCGGATATCACCAACCTGCTGTCACGTTTATTCTGATTGATGGGAGAATACCACGGCAAATTTTCTTGTCCGTGCTTCGTTAGGATCACCATCTTAATTTTAGAGAGTTCTTTGTCGAAAACTGGCATATCTAGTTTTTTATAGGATCAATAAGTTCTACGGTTGCTGCCATAAACATCATTTGCGCAAGTCCGCTGTCCTGGTATGTATGAGTTCCGCTGATCCTGATCAGTGCTTCCAGTTCGCCTTCTTCATTTGCCCGCATAACGGATTCGACCAGCACGGTGTACGGTTTTAATTTCTCCTGGTATTCAGTCTTGAAAAAATTCTTTGCGGTTTCCCGGCAATGGTTGAGTTTCTGTGATATTTCTACTTTATTAAGCATCCTGACTTTCGGTTTTTGTTAATCGCTCGATTTTGTTTTGCTTGTACTGAAGTAATCGCTTCAGACGTTCGATTTCAGCCTTTTGATCGATGTATTGTTCCAGGGCGAAGAACAATATCTCGGGTACAGTTTTAATTTTCTGTTCCTGCTGAACTGCTTGCAACTGCTTGCGCTGCGACTGGGTAAAACTTCGGATATAGGTAGATTTCTTAATCATGCTATTGAAATGTAGATTTATTGATAGTCAGACGCATTTTTTCAATGTTGTCGGGGAGCGCCGCCAGGAACTCGGCCGGCAGGTTCTTCTCAACATAATCGAACAATTGTGATAGTGTGATCCTGTTATTTAAGAAACGCTTGATTTCAGTTTCGGATTTTTTGACCAGGTTAAGTGATCCTTTTCGTCTGTTAGCGATCGCTTCGATCTTTTTCTTGCGTAATTCACTGTCTTTTTGATACTTCTGATGCTTTTGCCAAGCTTTTTTAGTGTATTCGAAACCGACTTCTTTTGCAGTTGTCCTGGTGAAATCGAAGTAGTAGGAAGGGAACAGAATTGAGAGTTCTGAATTGCGTATAAAGTACTTTCTGGCGTATTCCAATCTCCAGCGCATTTCGGAAATATCATCGATAAGCGTGTATTTGTTGAATGCTAAACCATTGTGTCCTACGAATTTATTCTCATAATACAAGTTGATGAAGTTTTTCCATGATCCGGTATATGGCTTGCTGTTTCGCCACAGCTTCGCCGAGTTTTTAATGAAGTCCTGAAGCACTATTTCCCTAAATTCTTCACGGTTCAACGTGCCGGTGAACGCTTCTTTTTCGAGAAGGCGTATGTCAATCGGCGTGTAATTATCAAATTCGTGGGCCGCCAGGCGTTCGGCAAGTTCCTGCGGATGAAGGATCAGCGCGGCCAGTTTTCCGGATAATGTCAGCGGGTCAGGTACCGTAGATTTCGCCGAATTGCCTGCAGTGTAGCTGCTTTTAGCTGTGGCTGCAGGTGCAGTTAATTGGGATTGCTGTTGATCATCAGTTAATTGAGGCAATGTTTCGAGAATTTTAACACCGGCCGGCGGCGGGGGTAATTCTGAATTTTGCATCTTGCTGGTGGTGTTCTTGTAAAAAGACAAATCAAAAGGCGTGACCGGAGGGAACTCCTTATCAAGAGAATCGCTTGCGTTCTCTTTCCTTTGATACTCATTTATGATAGTTCTTGTATTAACATTGTCATCAGGTAATTCTTTCTTCTTTGCGGAGGTAACGCGCTGATTTTCAGCGCTAAGAAATTTAGAGGTTTTCATGTCCAAAACGACCAGAATTTCGGTGTTTATATGCACCTGGACAGGCCTATTTGCCCCTGCAAAATGATAGTCACGCAGGATCCCGCATTCTTCCAAACGTTGCCTGTGACTCCTTATACTCTTTTTACAGAGGTCCAAGCTTGCAACACCGTTGCGCGTCATGCGCGTGACTTTCTGGGAATCGATGTTAAATTCTGGCAGTGGTGTAGGAGTGACAAACCGGCAGCTAATAAAGCGGGTATTACGGACCATCAGCTGCGTGTTGTATAGGTAAAGGAAGTTTGAGAAAACCAGCTCAGTCGAGTACTTGACCGTTTGAATCTTGTTTTTCTTCAGGATCATTCCATATTCCTGATTGTATTTTTCGACTTCAATGTTGTAGTCGCGGGTATATTTGTTCCCATGTTGCGCCTGGAAGAAGGCAATGATTTTTTTCTGCTGATCAGTCAGTGGTTCTTCCGCAAGCTTGGCCTCAACACTGTGATTGTATTTTGCTATTTCGCGATTCTCAGCTTCACACTTAAAATTGTACTTCGACACATAAATGCGATAATTGTCCATAGTGGTTGCAAAAGCTTCCTGGGTGACTGCCGGGTAAATTGCCATGATGCAATCGTTGGGAATGACTGCTGCGGCCGTGTCGATAAATTGATCTTCCGTTACCTGGTTCCGCAAATTATACAGATTGGATGCCAGATTGTAAACTTTAGGATCCAGGCGTTTAATAGGCTTGCTATTCATTGTTGGTTTTTGAGGTATTTAGATTTGCTTCATCTAATCCCTTATGGAATGCGGGTTTTGTTATAGTTACTGTATTTATTGGTATTGAATGGTCATGCTTTAGTGCCATCAACCGCTTGATTTTCAAGAATTGCAACGAGTGTTGCAATGCGTTGTGGGCCTCTGGATCATCGTCTGATATGTCCAGGAGAATTGTGATGGCTGTGTGATAAACATCGGCTGATTTCATTTTCTATTATCCTTTAAACTATTCTTCCAAATAAACCCTGGTGAGTCCAATTGCACCCCATATTGTCCGTTTAAATGACTCGTGTCTTCCGCTGATTCCGCCGCCGTGATTAATTTCTCTAAAAATATACCCGGCTTGAGTATGATCGTCAGCCTCTTCAAATACCAGTTTCCACTTTTCAAAATATTCTCCGCCCGCATTCTTTATATCATCGATTGCCTTTACACCTAGTACGTTTGTGCATGGCGTCGATGAAATTGCGACTACTTTGTGCCAGTTTTTCTTCGTGACTTTATTCCCATTTACCATGGTAAATTTTTTCTTTAATTCTATCATAGCTTCGTAATTTGACGTGTTGCAATGCATTGATATTCGTTGTAACCTGGTTCCGGAGATGGACCACTTTTCAAGATCATTGTGACCAGGAAAGTGCTTTTGCATACTGCGAGTATTTGGACCCGAAAACGAAACCCGATCGACATCTCGACATCATCCGGAACATGAAATTCCAGAACCGGGCTTTTATTGAACTCCACATCGCTTTGCGTCGCCTGTTTGTGGATTTTCCTTTTGTTGACAATAATGTTTACAGTTTCAGGCATGTTTGTTGGTTTTAACCTTCCGGCCGACAATGAAGCTCGTTATCATTGCCGACCTTTCGGCTACAGCATTGCTGGTGGTATCGCTCGTGGTTTTACTTTATTGAATTTCGTTTTTAGCAGATGCTCGGTGCATTCCGCAACGGTCCAAACTTTCAACCGTGCAGGTTTAAATTTGCTAACCTTTGGGTGGTCCGTTGCGGCCAATTCCTCGCGCAGCATATCCGACAGGCGCAACAGTTCCGCAGCGGAAATGGGAAGCGCCTTTACGATCGTATATACTGTTTCTGCTTTCATTATAGTCCGGGTATCGTTCCGGGTGGAAGATTTTCAAATACGTTCTCGATGGAGAATATAGTGGAGAAGTAGATTTCATGGTATTGCGCAAATCCGACCTTATTAATCATGTCTGCCTTTGCAATGTCCATTGCGTCAAATAGGTTATTGGCAAACGGGCCAAAACCTTCCTCCAGCGTTTGTCTGCTCTTTTCCAACATTATCGAAAGAAAAACTGCATCCGAAATTGCTACGTCCTTTATTGTAATTGTAATTGCGTCCATTGTTTTATACTTCGCTTTTGATGGTTATTTTTCGTATGACATCGCATCCAGTTTGAGATTCTGACCAATCCTGCAACTCGACTGTTGTTTGTTGTTGATGTAGGATCGCTTGTTTAGCAGCTTCAATAACACATTCTCGATACGCATCAGAAGCACTCATTCTGATTTCTTGGTTATATTCCGATTGATCGTTATATAAAAATTCAAGTTCCCTGGTCACGCTATTATTTTGCGATGACATGGCAATTGAAATAAGTAATTTTCCTTTCATAATGTTATTTGAATAATCGGGTTTGTCTCTTCTGCATCTTCTTTTTCCTTTCCTTCTCCGCAGCGACCAGCTCTGCAATCGCGATCTCGACATCGAGGTTTTCACGTTCACCACGCAATATGTAGGTGATTGATGCGGGAATGAATGAAGTACCGTTGGCGTTAAAGATTTTTTTCCTGTTCAGATAGGTGATGATCGTCGTAGAACATTTCTTGCCCAGTGTTGCATAGATCTTTTTTCTATCAGCAGCTCGTATCATATGCAAAGGTTTTAGTAAGGTTCAATAATTCCCGTTTCCGGATCTTGATCATTCGGTAATAGCCGCTGATGGCTTCAGAGGAAACTCCGCGCTTCATGTACTCAGCGCTGTATATGTTCAGGTGCAAGTTGATTGTGTCAAGCTTGAGATAATTGGGAGCTGTAATGATATGATTACAAATGGAAAATGCAGGATAATAGTCATGATGGAAGTCGGTATGCAATGTTGCGAACAACAATCGCTGGTACATTACCTCAGATAGCAAATTGATATATTCTGTATTGGTGTATTCTGAAACGACATAGCCTAATATTGTTTGGACCTTTGCCAACTCTTCCCGAGTATAGGCAGATCGGATAAACGAGCGCATTTCCTCAACACTGTAATTCTTCGAAGGGACTTGCTTTGTTGCAACGAGTTGCAACAGCGTTTTTAAGAATCGTTTCATAGCTTAATCGTTGGTTTCTTGATACTGATCAACTTCGCATTCGAAATAATAGACATTCCCACCTTTCTTCCTGGGTTTCAACTCGTGGCGTTTTCGCCAAAGTGTTGTAATGCTGCATTTCAGTTTGTATGCAGTTTCCTTTCGAGTTAACCTCACTTTCCCTTTTGTGACTTGGGCCTTGTATTGCAGCTTTTCAAATTCTGTCCGAACAGCATCACGAATTTTCGCTGTGAGTTCATCAATAGTGATTGTAATTAATTGCATAAGATTTCAATTCGTTGCACTTGGAACAGTTTGGAACATGAGGGCATAATCGTTGTAAAATCCAATTAGAAGCGGCAAACAGATTAATTGTCGGAGCAGTGAAAATTTTCCTATATTTCGGGTTGGCTTTTCGTTGCGGTAACGTTGTCCTTGTGTTGCGTTTCGTTGAGGCAAATATACAAACATGTTTGAATTATGCAAACATATTTCAATAATTATGGATAATTTTTACGGAAGGTTACTTCAATTGGCTAAAAACAAAGGATTTAAGAACATAAATGACTTTGCGTTAAATGGTCTTAAATATGATTCATCATCGAAGCTTAGCCGATTAAAGGACCCAAACAAGAAGCCTTCGGTAGAAATTCTTGAAGACATTTCAAACAAGTTTGAAGACGTAGATTTACATGCATTGATCACCGGGAGGCAGCTAATCAATGCCCGAGCAGAAGCAGTTCAAGAAATAGCAGAACCCGACAGCAGGTATTTATTGACGAAAGATGAAATAATACTTACACAAAAGGAACTAATTGAAATGCAACGAGAGAAAATACAACGACTGGAGGAAGCTAAAAAGGGAAAAGAAAAAGAACGCGGATCGCGAACCGGGTGATTTGGATTGTGTATCGAAACGAAGTACATTTAATTGCAATTAATCAAACGCTAATATCATGAAACAATTATTTACAATGACCATAGCAGGTTTACTCATCTGCTTACTATTTTCTTTTAAGACAATTTATGAGTTGAAGAATAATTCAGCCGAAGTAACAGAAAACAATGGTTTGCTTGTATTTTCTCATGCAATTCCGCAGAAAGAGCACAGAATCATTGGAACAATAAAAAAAGGATTCATGAGCACGGATTACCCTGTAATGTTTGAACTTGTCGAAAAGAAAATAAAAAAAACCTATCCGACTGCGCAAGGTTATATTGTACGATACGACTCAGCTACTTATACTCTAACGTTCGATGTGATAGAGTTTAAGCAGAATTAATTATAAACATAAAACTGCATACGATTTACATTTTTCGGCATGTTGCAACCCGTTGCAACGCTAGTGTTTTAAGGGTATTGCGACCACCTCTATAATTGTGGTACCGAGGGTCGCCGGTTCGAACCCGGTCATTCACCCAAATGTTTAGAAACGGTCTCAACTTGAGGCCGTTTTTTTTTGTAAACTTTCCTTATTAATCGAAGTTGCGTACGATTCTGCGTACGATTTCAAATTTAAAAGCAATATTCAGAACATGAAAGTTCGACCGCCAATAACAAATTGTGCTGAACGATACCCTGTTGATTTTAAACTTAAGGGGTTGACCGCTTCTAAAATAATTGTTCACAAACCATAAGGGGTAAAACATATATTGCGATGATATTTAGTCGGAACAAATACGTAAGATAACTGCTTCAGAAGTTTTGAGATAATAAAATTTGTACTAACTTAGTGTTTCTCAATATATAAATCTACGTTCTCAGATTAGAACATTAATACCACATAGTCTAAAATAATGTAATTTTTAAAATCATTATAACTATGAAAATGTGCATTAAATAAATTTTATTTGCGTCTCTGTTTTCAATTAGCACGTCGTACGCAGGTCCTATTGATTACAGCAAGGTGATCGGCGACAAGACTTACACTTTCAAATCCTCATCTCTTAGCGCGAACACTTATTCGTCAATTTTGACAATTCTTGACAAGAATAACCAAGTTTACTACACTTCAAGTTTTTCAAATGATGAAACGTTGGTGAACTTTAAGATAGTAAACAGGGATAAGGTAATCGCAATTGCAAAAATACCGAAGCTGACTACTGCTGAGCTAGCAAGAATAATAACCGAAATGGATATTTTTGTCAATGCAATAAGTGCCGATACGCCATTAGCAAACAATCGTGAAATGGAGCAGTTATGGTTTCACCATTCAATTATTACCACGATGAAACGTGGTTACGACAGTGCGAATTGTTGTGAATGTACTGTCCATCCGTTCTATTTAACTGGTAAGACACCATTTAATTGCATGGAAGACATCATTATAAAAAAATCGGTTATGCTTCAAGTAATTCAGGATCATCCTGACGACGTTAAGGATCTAAATATGGCGAAGTTAGCAGCTTATGTTTCGAATAGTAGATCTGAAGATATTATTTTTAAAAATGCGTATAATAGTTATTATACAATTGCAGATTATAACTCAGATGTAGAAAAGACTGCGCCTATCAAGTGTCCCATGGGATTGGGATCTGCACCTGGTTGCTGCGGAAATTATAGTGGCTGCTGTCTTGTGCATAGCCTATGGTGCCTTTACCATGATACAGTCTGTACAAACTGTGATCGCTGGCATTGTGGGCGAGACTGCATACCTGATTAAACTTAAATATAAAACCATGAAAAATATAAATTTATTACGAGTCTCAATAATAACGAGTGTCGTGTGTTTTCTGTATTATGCCGGTATAGGGCTTTACAACAATTCTGATGAAAAATCTACGGTGCTTGAGGCTATGAACGAGGCGCTTACCCTTCCTTTACTTCTTGTTCTCGCTATTGTGGGGATCTACTCGCTGGTGATGCTGATTAAATCCAGCTTTGCAGCCAAGGGATATTTCATTCCTTTAATAATTACTTTAGCAACCGCCGTAATGCTGTATGTGCAGCATAATTAGAAACGCGAGAACTGCATACGATTTACCTTTTTCGGCACGTCGCAACACCAGTGTTTTTAGGGTGTGGCAACCACCTCTATAATTGTGGTAGCGAGGGTCGCCGGTTCGAACCCGGTCATTCACCCAAATGTTTAGAAACGGTCTCAACTTGAGGCCGTTTTTTTTGTTTTTATTGGACTGTGTTGTACCGACAATCATTAACTTAGCGTGCGTTTTTATAGATTGCCATTTATTATAAACGTTGGAAACAAAAGTGTGGCGAATCGTAGAAGGCAGATATTGATTAATATTGTTATAGCAAATGAATAAAAAAGGTCCGATAATTCTTATCGACGATGATGAAGATGATGCGTTATTACTAAAGGAAATTTTTGAAGAACTAGAGGTAGATAATGAGATATTAATTTTTTACAATGGAAGCGACGCTTACGACTACTTTATAAATACTACGGTGCAGCCGTTTTTAATTTTATCGGACATCAACATGCCAGTAATGAGCGGATTTGGGTACTGGATAAGATATTTAAGGAAGAGCGATTAAGGTACAAACGCGTGCCATATATCTTTTTGACGACATCCGGTAATCGCAAGAATGTGGTTGAAGCATATGATCAGTCTGTTCAGGGCTATTTTGTAAAACCATTGACTAAAGGTGATGCCAAAAAGTCAATTGCAGCTATTTTGGAGTATTGGAAGTCGTCGATGTCGCCGTACTAATTTTGCACCAGTAAACATATGAATAAGACCGGCCCAATTATTATAGTTGACGATGACGCAGATGATGCGCTTTTATTTAGAACGTGCTTACGGAACCTGGAGATCGATAATGAAATTCACACCTTCAGTAGTGGTGAGCGCGCACTTGAGTTCCTATTGAACTCTGATGAGCGGCCATTTTTAATTTTCCTGGATATCATTATGCCACGGATGGCCGGATACGAAGTTAGAGATCGGATCTTCACTGATCCCAGGTTAGAAGATAAAATTGCACCATGTATCTTCATTACATCCGCTTCGGTGAGCTCGCACGAACCTGAAAGCCGATACAAGGTCATACAGGGATTATTTCAGAAGCCGACAACAATTGATGCATTGCAGAAAAATCTTGCCTGTACTTTAGAGTATTGGAGCATGTCAATGTAAAATAAGTTAATAATAACAGTCCTTTCCGGCTGACATAGTTCCAGATTAGAGCTTAATACCACATAATCTATAATCTAGTAACAAATTAAATATTTATTATATGACAATTCTTAAAACTGGGGACGTTGTGATTCTGAAATCAGGAGGCCCTAAAATGACTGTTCAAAAGGATACCACTGGAGTAAGGGACGCAGTTGATTGTAAGTGGTTTGACAGTATGGACCTTAAATTTGGAAGCTTTCAAGAAGAATCACTTGAGCTTGCAGATCAAGAGAAACCCTACGTTTGATGGAAAAATCTTCTGAAATTGCGAGCGGCATTGGCCAAATAGGAGAAAAGGCCTTTGAATTCATCGAAAAGTTGATTGCTGCTCCAATAATGGTGGGAACCGGCATTTTAACAGATAAAATTCAATTATATAGGATCAAGAATCAGGTGGAATTAATTCTAAAAGTTAAGAAGCTTTTGGAGGAACGTGGAATAAATGTCCCGAAGCAGATCCCGATTAAGGACCTTTCAACGATATTGGAATTTGCATCTTTTGAAGATGAAGAGCCAATGCAGAGTAACTGGGCGAATCTTTTGGCAAATACCGTTGACCCTGATAACCAATTTAATGCTTGCCATGTCTTCAGCCAAATACTTAATCAAATTTCGGTTAATGAATATTATATTTTGAAGTATATGTTTTCACGCTGCTTTTTCATGAGTAGCGAAGACCGCCCATACTTCCCAAGAAATGAAATCGGTAAAAAATGTGAGACGGATTATAGAACGGCAATGCTATTAATTGACAATCTATTGAGATTACGACTAATAGAAGAGGAGCCGCCAAAGTTATTGAATAATACCCGGGTAACATATTTATACGAAGAAGGCGAAAACCCGACCAATGAAATTATAGCTTCGGACACCTTCCGTTTATCGCAGTTCGGAGTAGAACTGATGCGTCAAATATCATAATAATTTTGAGTTCAGACACGGATTGTGTGAACTTTTAGTAACATTTAAAATGGCCATCGAAATCAATAAAATTTACGACGCGACATTTGAGCCGGAGGGGAAGAAGCATTATGTGGATATTTATATTTCAGTAATCCTTAAGAATGCACCTTACTATGAACCTTTTGGAGTACATCATTTATTTCAAGAATTTTATACAGATAGGGAAAGTTCCTTGCGTATTAATGAGTTATCTGAAATCATAAAAAAGGAACTATTGCGCCTAGGTGTGGTCGAACGGTACGGTTCGTGGCAATATATAATTATTCCAGAAATAAGAGATGATTTGCGTGGACGCAGGGAAGTTGTCAGTTCGTCTTCCTCCAAAGGACCATCTGGGACGCTAGAGAAATTTTGGAACTTAGCATCCAGCAACAATCTAATCGCAGGGCTAATTTTGCTTTTATCTCTTTTATTTGGCCTATTGTAGAATAGAATTTAGTTAAGTACATAACTGCATACGATTTACATTTTTTCGGCATGTTGCAACACGTTGCAACGCTAGTGTTTTTAGGGTACGACAACCACCTCTATAATTGTGGTACCGAGGGTCGCCGGTTTGAACCCGGTCATTCACCCAAATGTTTAGAAACGGTCTCCACTTGAGGCCGTTTTTTTTTGTTTTTATTGAACTTTGTTGTACCGACAATCATTATCTTAGCGTGCGTTTTTATAGATTGCCATTTATTATAAACCATGGAAAACAAAAGTGTGGCGAATCGTAGAAGGCAGATATTGATTAATATTGTTATAGCAAATGAATAAAAAAGGTCCGATAATAATTATTGAAGATGATGAAGATGATACTTTTCTGCTCCGGGAGATATTCAAAGATTTGGAGGTAGAAAATGAGATAATTTGTTTTACTGACGGAAATGATGCTTACAACTATTTTTTAAAGTCAACCGAACAGCCTTTTATGATAATGTCAGATATTAATATGCCTGTCATCAGTGGTTTCGAATTACGGGACAAAATTTTCAATGATGAGCGGTTGCGGTTTAAGCGTGTTCCGTATTTGTTCTTCACAACTTCCGCCAGCCAGAAAAGTGTAGTTGAAGCTTATGATCAATCTGTTCAAGGTTTTTTCGTAAAGCCTTCTACAATGGAGGCAAGCCGGAAGTCAGTCGCAGCTATTATTGAATACTGGAAGCTTTCAATGTCGCCTTATTGATTGTTTTACAGCCGCCTGTCAACTGTTAAATTGTAGTCGGTTTCTTGTGTATTTGCCCAAATATATTGCTATCTTAGCTTAAAACCACATATATGAGTAAATTACGGATTTTCTACCTTGATGATGATCGGGACGATATAGAAATGTTCCTTGAAGCTACTGAATCTTTTGATAATGTTCAGGTCATTGTATATACCGATGCTGATACAATGCTCAAAAATCTGCACCTGGTTAAGCAGATTCCAAATGCGCTTTTTATTGATCTCAACCTTCCTGGAAAGAGCGGATTTGAAACCATACAGGAAATAAGGGTCTATAGCAAATTTGATGATGTTCCGATTGTGGTATTGACAACCGTCGGATTCAAAAATATTATCAGAAGTAAGGAAGCCGGTGCAAACTATTTTGTAATTAAGCCAACATCAGTAGAAAAATTATCACGAACCGTACGGCATGTGCTCGACTTGGATTTTAAGGTATTTAAACCAACTATTGAACAGTTTTGCTTGACGGACATTGATCTGGTTAAGTAATCGATTTTGAGCGATGACACAGGAGTATGCACGAAAAGGTACAAGAATGGTCAGCATTTTATGCCTGTTGTATTTTTCCTTTTTATAGCTTTCCAGTAAATTAAATTGGAATTATCAATTGCTTCAGGTGGTAGTTGAACTCGTAACCATTCCGCTAATGATTATACTTGCAGTAACATTTCTCGCGTCGATAATCAATTGGATCCGCATCGACAGGTTTAAAGTTGCAAGTTATTTCTTCTCATTCTTAATTTCGGCAATTACGGTATTGTTGTTGGTAGCAGCGGAATAAGTTAAAGTACAGGAAACGGTTATTTTATGAATTTTCGGTTTTTATATATTTGTCAAAATTTATTGTTATGAAGAAGCTACTTTTTTTACTATTGTTCTTGCCGTTACTTGTAGCCGCGCAGACTGAAGATGTCATCGAAAAATCGATCAAATTTAAAGTCGCGATGATGCAGAACTTCAACAAAATGGGCAAAGACGGTGAACAGGCTTTTTGGCAGACAAAAGGTAAGATTACATATTCGTTTGTGAATTATACCGATGAGCAGAACCCCGTATTCAGGCAATTATTCGTCGACCAATACAATGAGTTACTTCCCATCTATCAGAAGATGATTGTCAGCGAAGATGACCGTGATACAGCATTGTTCGTCAAAACATTGGTCAGACAGGAAGAAGATTACCGAAAGCTTCTTACCAAAGAGCAGTTGCAACGTTACAGTGCTAAACTAACTGAAATTGAACAGAAGGACAAGGCTCTGAACGATTCATACTCTGCTTTGTTTTTTTCCGACTCGTTACTTAAGGAATACAAAACCCGGTACGTGTTCTAATCATGCTAATAAAAACCTAAAACCTGACCTTGTTTGATTGGAAAGTGTTAAATTTAAGAATACCAAAAACCAATAATCATGTCAGAGTTTATGTTCATCGGAGGCAAAATTACCTTCCCAGCGTTAAGAGATTATATACTTTCACACAAGATAAATCAAGGCGATATAATTATTTTAAATCCTCTTGATTACGAAGAGCTTATCCATGAAATGAAGGCTTCGGGTGATGGAACAATTGACATTCCTGTAAAACTTCTCGGTGTTCTCATAAACCGCGATTCGACCGATGCTGTTCCCGTTGGCAAAGTTCAAATTGTGAATGCCGAAAAACCTTTTTAAAAAAAAGCCCCAGTTTCTACCGGGGCTTTTTTTTATTTTCCATCCTGATCGACCACCAGGCGCTGCGGCCGGTTTGCAATTTCCCACGCTGTAGCAAAGGCAAGCTTGGTACGTTTTGTTAGTGCATCATATTCAATTTTGTCCGGTTTGTCGCCTGGCTGATGGTAATCGGCATGTACGCCATTGAAGAAGAATACTGACGGGATGCCATTTTTTGCGAAGTTGTAATGATCGGATCTGTAGTAGTAGCGGTTTTCGTCATTTTCATCATTGAACCTGAAGTCAAGATCAAGGTTTATATATTTTTTATTCGCGTCAACTGTAAGTTTATGAAGATCGCTCGAAAGGCGGTCAGCCCCAATCACATAAACATAATTATTTGTCTCAGGATGATTCACATCACGTCGGCCGATCATGTCGATATTAACATCTGCGATGGTGTTCGCCAAAGGAAATAACGGATTTTCCGAATAGTATCGTGAGCCGTGCAAACCGTATTCTTCAGCCGTAACGTGCAAGATCAGAATCGAACGCTTAGGTCCGTTTCCTTCTTTTTTAGCTTGCGCGAATGCTTCGGCGATTTCAAGTAGCGCTACAGTTCCGGATCCGTCATCATCGGCACCGTTATAAATTTCGCCATTTTTCATTCCGACGTGATCGTAGTGTGCCGAAACAACGACAATCTCATTAGGCTTTTCAGTTCCTTCAATAAAAGCCCACACATTTTCCGAATCCGGTAATTGGGTCGGACTAAAAGGCTTTGCGAAAAACGCGGCCGGAATCTGTTGGTAGTATGATGAAGCGCCTGTGGGGAAAGGGATGTTGTTACTTTTATATTGGCTGACCAGGTATGCGCCTGCCTTTTTTTGTGCGGCTGAACCGGTATTCCGGCCTTCCATTTCATCACCGGCAACAATAAAAAGATGTGTTCGTAACTCATCTTCTGTAATTGAATTGATATATTTAGCAGGATCTGCAGAAACGGTATCTTTCTGCGCGCTTTTACATGAAAGCGCTAAAATTGCAATGAATACAAATAGGGATTTGTTCATATTTTAATGTATGTTAATAAATGTGTACAACGCAAATAACACCAATA
>DASVRQ010000048.1:0-53391 GCA_036388535.1 Flavobacterium sp.
GACAAAATAAAAATACTCTGGGTTGATGACGAAATTGATATGCTTAAGCCGCACATCCTGTTCCTGGAGAAGAAAAATTATGATGTAACTACCTGCAATAATGGCCGTGATGCAGTTGATATGTTTGAGGAAGGAAACTACGATATCGTTTTTCTCGACGAAAATATGCCAGGAATGAGCGGACTCGAAGTACTCGCAGAAATCAAGGAAAAAGCAACCGCTACACCTGTGATTATGATCACAAAAAGTGAGGAAGAATATATAATGGAGGAAGCGATCGGGTCTAAAATAGCTGATTACCTGATCAAGCCTGTAAATCCGCACCAAATACTGTTGAGCCTCAAAAAGAACCTCGATCATTCCCGATTGATATCTGAAAAAACAACGCTCGACTATCAGAAGGAATTCCGAAAGATCGCAATGGAAATGTCAATGGTGAACTCTTGGGAAGATTGGATCGAATGCTACAAACGCCTTCTTTTTTGGGAACTCGAACTTGAGGACATTGAAGATCAAAGCATGGTTGAAATCCTTGAATCACAAAAAGTTGAAGCCAATTCGCAATTCGGGAAATTCATTGAAAGAAATTATGAAGATTGGTTTTCCCCGCCTGCAAAACATGGAGCGAATGCATCCAAACCAGATCGCCCCATTATGTCGCATACGCTTTTCCGCGAACTTGTAGTTCCGGAAATCACTAAAAAAGACCGTCCTGTATTATTTGTCGTAATTGATAACCTTCGGTACGACCAATGGAAATCGTTTGAAAGTGTTGTCACTACGCATTACAAGCTTGAAAAAGAAGTCTCTTACTATGCCAGCCTTCCAACGGCGACCCAGTACGCACGGAACTCTATTTTTTCAGGTTTGACGCCGCTTGACATGGAAAAGCAGTTTCCACAATATTGGAAAAACGATGTTGAAGATGGCGGAAAAAATCTTTATGAAGCAGAGTTTTTGACGGCACATTTGAAGCGCCTCGGACTCAACATCAAGCAGGATTATTTTAAAATAACCAATCTTGCAAGCGGTAAAAAACTTGCCGAAAACTTCAAGACGTTCAAAGACAATGACCTCGTAACAGTCGTTTATAATTTTATCGACATGTTGTCGCACGCAAAGACCGAAATGGACGTTGTCAAGGAACTCGCTTCAGATGACAAAGCTTATCGTTCGCTAACGCTGAGCTGGTTCCGGAATTCACCATTGCTTGAAATCATTCAACAGGCGCAGCAGTTGGGCTTCAGGTTGATTATCACAACCG
Source organism: Flavobacterium sp. (assembly GCA_036388535.1). Classification (GTDB taxonomy): domain Bacteria; phylum Bacteroidota; class Bacteroidia; order Flavobacteriales; family Flavobacteriaceae; genus Flavobacterium. The sequence continues at coordinate 1,265 of DASVRQ010000048.1, forward strand.
ACCACGGAACAATAAATGTAAAAAATCCGTCGAAGGTCATTGGCGATAAAAATACGAGCCTTAACCTTCGGTATAAAACCGGCCGTAGCCTTTCTTATGAAGATCGCGATGTTTATGCTGTAAAAGATCCGAAACGTATCGGGCTTCCGGCAATCAACATGAGCAGTTCATACATTTTTGCAAAGAACGATTACTTCCTTGCTTATGTCAACAATTACAATCACTATGTGAGTTACTACCGTAATTCGTATCAGCACGGCGGAATCTCCCTTGAGGAAATGATTGTCCCTTTTCTTGTATTCAATCCGAAATAAGAATGGAAGTCACCTTCACATTTGAAGAAATTCATATTGCAGCCCGTCAGATTCTGGATTGCAGTCCGCACCACGTCGTACTTTTCTATGGCGAAATGGGAGTTGGTAAAACTACGCTCATCAAGGAAATTGCGCGCACTTTGGGAGTGAAGGGCGCAACGAGCAGTCCGACCTTCTCACTGGTAAACGAATATAACATTAATGAACACGACGTCTTATATCATTTTGACATGTATAGGTTGAACGATGAACTCGAAGCATATGACATGGGAATGGACGATTACCTACATTCAGGACATTGGTGTTTTATCGAATGGGCCGAAAAAGTCCCAAATTTGATTCCGGAACATCATACGGTGGTTCGGATGTCCGTTTTACCCGACGGAACCCGGCTCGCACGCATCGAATAAAGGTCTCAAACTCGTGCTGAATTTTGTTAGATTAAACCTTTTTTATACCTTAGACGGATAATTTACAGCAATCATGTCACTAACGCCTTTCACGAAACAACAACTGATACCACAGGAGGAAAAACTGGAAGTCGCACGTCATAAAAGCGAGCTTTTCATCGGTATACCGAAAGAAGCAAGCAAGCAGGAACGGCGCATATGTTTGACGCCTGATGCTGTAAATTCACTGACTTCGCACGGACATCGCGTGATGATGGAAGCGGGCGCCGGATTAAGTGCGAGCTATTGTGACAAGGAATACAGCGAGGCTGGGGCCGAGATCACATCAGACACCAGAAAAGTACTTGGTTGCCCGATAATCCTCAAAGTTGAACCGCTTACGGTAAAGGAGATCCAGATGGTGAATCCTGAAACGATAGTAATATCGGCAATTCAACTTAAAACCCGCCAGAAAGAATATTTTGAGGCGATGGCAAAGAAAAAGATCACGGCACTCGCGTTCGAATACATAAAAGATGAGGACGGATCTTATCCAGCTGTAAAATCTTTAAGTGAAATTGCCGGAACAGCTTCTATTTTGATCGCGTCCGACCTGATGATCAATAATGGGTTCGGAAAAGGACTTTTGTTCGGAAATATTACAGGCGTTCCCCCTACCGATGTTGTAATCCTGGGAGCGGGAACCGTAGGCGAGTTTGCTGCAAAAACTGCGCTTGGACTCGGAGCCAGTGTAAAAGTATTTGATAATTCGATTACGAAATTACGCCGACTCCAAAATAATCTCAACCAGCGGATATTTACCTCAACGATTCAGCCGAAATCGTTGCTTAAAGCCTTGCGAAGGTGTGACGTCGCTATTGGCGCCATGCGTGGAAAAGAACGTTGTCCTGTTGTTGTGACCGAAACCATGGTCGAACATATGAAACGTGGTGCCGTGATTGTCGATGTCAGCATTGACACAGGCGGCTGTTTTGAAACTTCCGAAGTGACCACACACGAAAGTCCGACTTTCACAAAACACAATGTCGTTCATTATTGTGTCCCGAATATTCCGTCGCGCTATTCAAAGACCGCTTCGCTTTCAATTAGTAATATCCTTACTCCATACCTGCTTCAGATTGCCGACGATGGCGGAATTGAAAGTGCGATCCGGTTCAACAAAGGCTTGAAATGTGGTGTTTACATGTACCATGGCATCCTTACCAACAAAGCAATTGGAGAATGGTTTGATCTTCCTGACAGCGACATTAACCTGCTTGTATTTTAACAAGTTTGCGCTACCTTTGCAAAAAATTACTTCATGAAGTTTTATCAGCGCTTGGCATATTATCTTGTAGGTTTGGTGATGGGAATGTTTGTCGTGGCGATGATTTTCAGCGGAAAAGACACTCGATGCAATTACTTTCCAAACGCACGTGTTCTGAATGACCTTAGGAACAAACCGTTTCATTTCTCTGCGGAAGCACAAAATGTCTTATCGCAAGGTTGGATCAATAAAGAAGACGTCAAAAATACGCTGACACATGGCGATGTTGATTTCGACCGAAGCAACGTTAAAACTGGCAACGGCAAATTATATATTATAGAAGGCAGGACGGCAAATGATCAGCGGATAGAACTTCAAGTGCTGAATTTTACCAATAAAGCGGAGTTGCGCACCATCATTAAAAAATAGTTACAATTTGACTGTCAGCTCGACCTGAGTTCCTTTTCCAGGCTCACTTTTAATCTGGATCCGGCCATTGATAGATCTTGCCCGGTCTTTCATGTTTTTAAGCCCGATTCCGTCGCCTATGCTTTTATCTGTTTCAAAACCTTTGCCGTCGTCAGCGATCGTAAGGCGCAAGTCGTGCGCGTCATCGGTCAGAGTGACCGTGCAATTTTGAGCGTCAGCATATTTATTTGCGTTCGAAAGCGCCTCGTGCAACACGCGGTTTATTGTAATTTTTGTCAATCCATTAACCTTGTCCCAATCTACTTCTGTATCATAGTCGAAACGGTAACTAGTCTTTCCTGTAACGTTTTGTTGTTCGACGATATCTACAAGCAAAGATTTGTAATCCGAGCTTGTAAACCAGTTTTCAACATGCAGGTCATGTGAAATCAGTCTCACTTCCTTTTCAATATCCTGCAGCACGTCAACAAATTGCAACCGTTTCTCCTTGCTTTGCTGGTCGTCGCGGTCATTTAACATCCCGAGATGAAGCCGCACGCCATATATCCTGTTCATGATTCCGTCGTGTAATTCGTTCGAGATCCTGTTTTGTTCCTGCTGACGCGTTACGTTGATTTGTAATTGATGTGCCTTCAATAATTCAAACAACTCTTCATCTGCGGTTTGCTGCTGTTTTTTTACCTCAAGCTCGCGTCGCTGGCTTTTAATATAACGGTAGATAAGTAAACCGACCAGTAGGAAAATTACGAGCATCGAAGCTAATCCAATCTTAATATTCCGAGTTGAAAGGACCTTGTTCTCATTTTCCACTTCCGACGTTTCATACTCTATTCGGGCGTATTTGTTGCGGTTGTTGCGTTGTACCTTGTAGAGGCTGTCCGTATAACGGATATACTTTTCCTTATATTGGGAATCATTGTCCGGATCGACACGCGAAAGCAACCTCAACGTACTGATGATGTCCTCGCCTCCTTTGTATTTCTCAGATATCGCTAAAGATCTCTTGAGGTATGCAATGGATTTGGTCGTATCACCAGTGACGGCGTAATATTCACCCAAATTATTTAGTTTGTAGATCTGCTGTGGCTCGCTTTCATGCAGTTGTGAAACAGTTAAAGCTTCGAGCAGCATTTGCTCAACTCCTGTAAGATCGCCACTTTTCATCTTGGTATAGCCGAGGTTGCCAAGGGCCACAGCGTACTTTCCAGGAGAATTTCGCTTCAATTCATCTGAAATAATTGATTCGAGTTCTTTAATAGCTTTGTCATAGCGTCCGATCTTTTCATATATATTTGCAACATTGACCGAAGACGTCAACACATAATCATTATGGCTGTCCACAGTAGAAGTATCTGCAGTCATCGACTGGAGAATTTCTTTTGATTTTAGATAATATTTCATCGCATTTGGGTAATCCTCCAGTTTCTCAAAGTTGGAGCCCATAAGATTGTAGCTGGCGAATAGAAGCTTTTTACTATCCGAATTCTTTAATAGTTGTAATGCTTTTGATAGTTCAATTTCACTTTCGACATAATTGCCTTCTGAAAAAAGCACCACTGCTTTGTTGAACATCATAGTCCCCGTTTTCTCCAAATTATGGGTCAGCCGATATAGTTTTTCCGCTTCCTGATAGTAATGGTAGGCGCTGTCTTTGTGTGTTGGTTCATAACTGTCACCAATGTAGAAATTAGCACGCGCGAGTGCCGAAGTATCCGCTGCTGCTTTTGCAAGTTTTAGCACTTTTTTATTTACCTGCAATGATTTATTTTGTTCATTCAGGTAATAATATTCTGATGATAAATCAAACAGGAATTCGCGGGCTATTGTATCGTTCTGAGAGTGCACGCAGCAATGCGCAATCGAATCTAAAAAAATCAATTTTTGCTCTGGACTTCTGTCTTTATATAACTTTGAGGCGAAAAGTGATGAGTTGACAGTAGTTGTTTCTGGGTTTGTGCAGGATTCAAAAAAAGTTAAAAGAACGATTGTAATAAGTAGGTTAGACTTTTTCAATTCGGGTTTTTGCCAAAATTAATCAAAAAAAAAGACTATACCTTGGTATAGTCTGTGATTGTTAGTAGAATTAATCTCTACGGGGCTTTATTATAATTGGCTCGTTGGTATCTGGTACTGGCGGCGGCGGCGGCGTCACAATCGTTTCTATTGTAACGGTACTCGTTGCCTGAATACTGTCACCTGGTTTTGAAAAATCTTCTGTGAATTCAATCGTTGTTTTTGCCTCTACATTTGACAACTCATCTTCGTTTGTCGTACAAGAGTTCAGCGATAATCCGAAGATTACTAAAAGTGCTGCAGGAAGGATAGAGTTAGCTTTCATAAAAATTGTGTTTGTTGTTAGACTATTTTAAGTTGTTTGTTTGGGTGCCGACCAGGTTATCCAAATCCGCTGCTGATATCCCCGGTTGATCTTCGACAAAAGTAATTATAGAATGCTTGGCCGGTGTTAAGAATCAGCTATCATTAGTAAGTAGTGAGCCAATGCGAGCCAGCGACTGATAATGGAGGTTAACTTGCAGTATTTGATTATGCTATCCTGCCAATTATAGTGTCAATATTGCTCTTATAGGTGCGTGAAAATGGAAGGACGATTTTATTTTCCGATAGATAGCAGTCCGCTTTGCCAATATTGATCCGGCTCACAAACTCTATATTGATTATGTAACTGTGGTGGATCCTGAAAAAATAAGAAGGAAGCAGGTTTTCGTAGTACTTCAACGTCTTGTATGCGGATATCATCTTGCCGTTTTCCAGATAGAAATCAGTCGTATTGTTATCAGCCTTTAAATATACAATTTCGTGTGCCTTTATAAAGTGGTAATCTCCCTGCGATTTAATACAAATTTTCTTCTCGATCGACGGCCGATGGTTCTTCTGATAACGATACAGGCATTTTCGCAACATGGTCATCTCTATCGGACGAAGCAAAATCCCTGATAAACCCCGTTGGAACGCTTCGTAAGCCGGTTCAGTGGAATTGCTGATGGCGATGATGGTCGGCAACTCCGCCATGTACTCATTCAATTCGCTTACGATTCCGAACGCCGCAGCACCTTCATCTACAGAAAGAAACACTAAATTTGGATCAAGTTCAAGTATTTTGTTGACGGCTTCATCAGGAGAAGTGCAGATTCCAAGGCAAAAATAATTCTCAAATTCATCGATTTTGGTTTTTAGCTTCTCACCTGCTGAAGTAGTGTCGATAATGAGATAAGAGAACTGCACTGGTTTTTTAGTGCGAAGGTAAATTCAGGAGCAATTGCGTTTTTACGGTAAAACCGTAAAAATTTTGTTAAGTTTGATGGCACAATCACTTCAATGTCGATGAACAGCACTGAGCCATATACTAAAAACGTCATTATAGTAGACGATCATCCGATGACTGTAGACAGTTATGTTGCGCTGTTGTCGTCAATGGCTACCAACTCTGATACTGTTTTTCATTTAGCTTACGACGGAGAAAATGCTTACGACCTGCTTAAAAAAATGAGAAAAGCAGGCACAAATCCTGATATTGCATTTTTAGATGTTAACCTGCCGCCATATCCTGAGAAGAACATTGACTCAGGCGTCGATATTGGGACCCTGATCCGCAAATATTTTCCGACGTGTAAAATTGTATTCATAACGATGCACAAGGAGCCGGTTTGGGTCAACAGAATTTTTAAAAGTCTCAATCCCGAAGGTTTCATCTCCAAAAATGAAATCAATTACCGTACATTTCCTGAAGTCTATCAGAAAATTCTCGAGGGCGAATTCTATTACAGCGCGTCGATTACAGAGTCGCAACGATTCTTTATCCAGAAAAACATCGACTGGGATGAGTACGACAGCAAAATCCTTCTTTTAATAGCAGAAGGAAAAAAAACAGTGAATCTTCCGGAATACATTGGGCTATCCTTAAGCACGATCGAGAAGCGTAAGGCAAACATTAAGAAGCAGCTGATCTTCGAAGGCGGCTCTGATCAGGAACTTATCGAAATCGCTAAAAAACTCGGACTAGTATAAGTACAACTTCCCACAGAACTAATTTTTGTTAAGTCTCTAGTTAAATTTATTGCTATTTTTTGTATTTTAGGTTGCCATTCGCATTTTGGATTTGAATATGGCAAGTTTAAAATAGAATCGTGTAATCTGAACATCAGTTAAAATCAGCAGTTTTGTAAACAGCTTCGTACTAAAGTAATAAGCCCTGATCAAAACAGCTTTAAGTGATTCATACAGTAAATTATGGATTACTGTCAATCAACAAAACTCAGAATATGGAAAATATATTAAAGAAGCCAGAAATTTGGGCGGGAATTGAATGTACAATCAATAGGCTGCGGACCGGTTATTCCGATCAACTTAAACTCAATGGCCATTATCACCGTGAAGATGATATAGACGCCATCGCGGCACTTGGAATCACAACATTGCGCTATCCAGTATTGTGGGAGAAGCATCAGCCGGAAAAAGATGGCGCGATCGATTTTACATGGGTATCGCAAAGACTAAACCGGTTAAGGGAACTCAATATAAAACCTATTGCCGGATTATGCCATCACGGCTCCGGACCTGAACACACTAACCTACTTGATCCTGAATTTCCTTATATGCTAGCCGCATATGCAAAGCAAGTTGCTGAAGAATTTCCATGGATCCAAATGTACACACCGGTAAACGAACCTTTGACAACAGCACGTTTTTCAGGTCTATATGGTCTTTGGTATCCGCACAAGGAAACGGAAAGCAGCTATATAAAAATGCTGCTAATCCAACTCAAAGCAGTTGTTTTGTCGATGAAGGAAATCCGAAAAGTCAATCCGGACGCAAAACTGGTGCAGACGGAAGATTTAGGAAAAACCTACAGCACCCCTTTACTGCAGTACCAGGCTGAAAAGGAAAATCAACGCCGATTTTATACGCAGGATATCCTCTGCGGACAGTTCACAAAAGAACATCTTTCCTGGAGCTACTTCATGACACTCGGAATTCCGGAGGAAGATCTAAACTTCTTTATTGAAAATCCTTGTCCGCCTGATATTTTAGGTGTCAATTATTATCCGACATCGGAGCGTTACCTCGATGAAAATATGGAAAAATATCCGGAATCGCGCCATGGCGGAAATGCCTACCATGAGTACGCCGATGTCGAAGCGGTACGCGTACGCTTTGATGAACCACATGGCTTCAGCGTCCTGATGAAGGAACTTTGGGAACGGTTTCACATTCCTATTGCCGTTACGGAAGCGCACATGCACTGTTCGCGCGAAGGTCAGATGAAATGGTTTTTAGAAATTTATGAGTCGGCTTGCAAACTTCAGCAAGAAGGTGTCGTTATTCCTGCGGTGACAGCATGGAGTGTCTTAGGCGCCTACGGCTGGAACAAACTGCTAGTTTCTCCTGAAATGGAATATGAACGCGGAATATTTGATGTAAGTTCCGGAAAACGTCGTCCAACCGCAATGGCTGGAGTAATTACAACCCTTGCACAAACAGGAAGTTTCAGCAGCCACGTACTAAATGGTGATGGCTGGTGGAAAACTGATGCGCGCTATTTTGGGATTGATAACAAGATCGACAGTCCGAAAAACCTTCCGGTCGCGTGCCGTCCAATTTTAATAATCGGAAAAACAGGCACACTTGGCCGTGCTTTTTCAAAAGTATGCTACACTCGTTCACTACATCATATTCTGCTCGGACGTGAAGATGTTGACATCTGCAACTATGACAATATAGAAAGTATTATTTCGCAATTCAACCCATGGGCAATAATTAACGCTGCAGGTTATGTGCGTGTGGACGACGCTGAAGCCGACAGCGAACGATGCTTCCGCGAAAACACAACTGGTCCTGGACAACTGGCCATTGCCTGTAAAAAGCATGGCGTACAATTTATGACATTCTCTTCCGACTTGGTCTTTGACGGAGAAAAAAATACGCCATACCTCGAATCGGATTCTGCAAACCCGCTCAATGTCTATGGCCGAAGTAAAGCAGATGCTGAGCAGAATGTTTTAGCAACACATCCCGAGAGCCTCATTATAAGGGCAAGTGCATTTTTTGGTCCGTGGGATCAATATAATTTTGCACATGCCGTCTTGCAGACGCTCAGTGAAGGCAATATTTTCTACGCTTCGAATGATATTATTTCGCCGACTTATGTTCCGCATTTGGTTGATGCAGCTCTTGATTTGCTGATTGATGAAGAACATGGAATCTGGCACCTTACCAATAACCACGCGATCTCATGGTATGATTTTGCAAGGGAAGTGGCGCTGCGGTGCGATTATGATCCTGAAATGATCGCTGAAAGCACTTCTGAGTTACCAGCCAAAAGGCCAGCTTACAGCGTCATGCAAAGTGAAAAAGGACTTTTAATGCCCTCTTTTGAAGTTGCTCTCGACGAGTATATTTCCGAAGTACCTGTACGGGTGCAAACAGCATCATAATTTAGAACCTCCTTTACGGGAGGTTTTTTATTTACTTTTGTATAAAAATCACAAATGGCGCGATCCCGGGTTGAAAATGACCTTCCAAAAGCAAAAATTAATTCCACCTCGATAAATAAAGCGCTGCTTATTTTTAAATATGCGGAAGGCCATAGGTGGAAATTCTATACTGGGCTTGTGTTTTTGCTATTGACAGGCGGAACGGCATTGGCCTTCCCAAAACTGATGGGAATGTTGATCGATTGTGTCCGTGATCGCAATATCGCCCAGGCAAACAATATTGCGCTGTTTCTGATCGGAATACTATTGTTGCAGTCATTCTTTTCTTTTTTCAGACTTTCACTGTTCATCAATTTTACCGAACACACGCTGGCAAATCTTCGGCTTTCACTTTACAGTAACCTCGTGAAATTACCGATGACATTTTTCTCACAAAAACGTGTCGGCGAACTAAACAGCAGAATCAGTTCGGATATTTCGCAAATCCAAGATACCCTTACCTCTACGATCGCAGAATTTCTTCGGCAGTTTATTCTGATCATTGGCGGAGTAGCATTATTGGCCAGCGAAAGCGTAAAACTGACACTGATGATGCTTGCCGTTGTCCCTTTGGTTGCCGTCGCTGCTGTGATTTTCGGCCGGTTTATCAGGAAATATTCAAAAAAAGTGCAGGATACAGTTGCTGAAAGTCAGGTAATTGTTGAGGAAACACTTCAGGGAATCAGTAATGTTAAAGCGTTTGCGAACGAATGGTACGAAATTGCCCGATACAACGGAAAAATCAGCGAGATTGTGAAGATTGCGATCAAAGGCGGCCAATATCGTGGTTACTTCGCTTCCTTTATCATTTTCTGCCTTTTCGGATCGATTGTAGCGGTAGTTTGGTTCGGCGTCACATTGAGCATAAACGGTGAAATGAGCGTCGGGCAATTGATATCATTTGTACTCTATTCAACTTTCGTCGGCGCTTCTTTTGGTGGCGTAGCCGAATTATACGCACAAATACAAAAGGCAGTCGGCGCAACCGAACGTGTTTTTGAACTGCTTGATGAAACTCCCGAAGTTATTGGCGAACGCAATCAGAATTCATTGTTTAAAATCCGTGGCAACGTCAGCTTTCAGAACGTGGAGTTCAGTTATCCGTCGAGAAAGGAAATCAAAGTTCTTGCAGATGTCAGTTTTACCGCACAATTTGGACAAAAAATCGCTATTGTCGGACCGAGCGGCGTCGGAAAATCAACCATTGCTTCACTCCTGCTTCGTTTCTATTCAATTGACGGAGGCCAAATTTTAATCGACAACAAAGATATTTCAGAATATAATCTGGAAGACCTGCGCGGAAATATGAGCATTGTTCCACAAGACGTGATCCTTTTTGGAGGAACAATCCGAGAAAACATTGCTTACGGAAAACCCGAAGCAACTGACGAAGAAATTTTTACTGCAGCCAAACAAGCAAATGCACTTCATTTTATTGATGGATTCCCCGAAAAATTTGAGACTTTGGTTGGTGAGCGCGGCATCAAACTTTCAGGCGGACAACGTCAGCGAATTGCGATCGCACGCGCACTGCTTAAAAATCCGAGTATTTTGATTTTGGATGAGGCCACATCTTCATTGGATAGTGAAAGCGAAAAACTTGTTCAGGAAGCACTTGAAATATTGATGGAAGGCAGAACGAGCATCATCATCGCGCACCGCCTTTCAACAATTCGCAGTGCCGACCGGATTCTCGTTCTCGATAAGGGCCGAATAATAGAACAGGGAACACACAAGGAATTACTTGAAATCGAAGATGGCTTGTATCGAAATTTAAGTAATTTGCAGTTTTCCGAATTTTAAAAAGATGAAAAGGCTCTTTCTCACAATACTACTGTCAGCATCCTATTTTCCAACGTTGCACGCCCAGGATGATGCCATTCTTGAAAAGGAAGTTTTCAAACGAAATGTGCCTATTCAGACGGAAATCGATTCAATTAAAAAGATAATCCAAAACTTTAATGAAAAATTTTCAATTGCAACAGATCACGCTGTAAAGGAACAGCTTACGCATCAGGTTGATTCCATGTACAATATAATGGATCCTCTTCTGGTTAAAATGCTGAAAGCTGATCTGGAGTTTGCTAAACAACATCCCGCTTCCACTTACTGCATGAAGCTGGTCAGCAGCAGGATCCGCAAATTTGAAGCAATGCAGTTGTACGACGAGTATGAATCAGTTTATAACAATCTTTCTCCTTTAATAAAAGATGCCGGGGATGGGGAAAAACTCAAGGAGCAATTGGTCCATTTTAAACATAGCAAAACAGGAAGTGTCGCGCCTTTATTCGTTGTCACGGATTTAAATAGGCAGTCTTTGACTTTGGAACAATTTAGAGGAAAGAAATTTGTCCTGATCGACTTTTGGGCGAGCTGGTGCGGACCATGTGTAGCAGATTTCCCCAATCTTAAAGAGCTTTACAAAAGTTACGGCGCCGACCTTGAAATAATAAGCATCACCACAGACGATGATCAGGAAAAGTGGAAGAAAGCCATCATTAAATACGGAATGGGAAATTGGAAGCATTTTTCCCTGAAAAACAATCCGGAAACTACCGTCTATGCTGATTACTTCGTCGGTGGGATTCCGCATAAGATATTAATAAACAAGGATGGAATCATCATCGGAAAGTGGAAAGGTTACAGCGAGAACAACAGTCGCGAGCTCAAAGCAACAGTAAGCGCTGCTATGAAAAATTAGACCGAATAGCTCAAGCCATAAACCTTCGAAACTGATAGCTACGCAGTACGTTGAAGCTTATAAATCACTTCACCTGCGTTTACCCGACTTTAAAATGTACTACTTACGAGTGTTATAAGACAGCATTTTCAAAAAGAAGTCGTGCAAATCCGATACTTCGAGGCACTTACCTCCCGCTTTTCCTCCTATGTCGCTCCGTTTTGATCAACGTCAATTCTCTGCTGGTTTGCCCGGCTACCGAGGTGTTCTCTTCCGCACGGCGGATCAAGTACGGCATCACATCGCGAACAGGTCCAAATGGAAGGTATTTCGCAACGTTATATCCATTTTGAGCCAGGTTGTAACTAATGTTGTCGCTCATTCCGTAAAGCTGTCCAAACCATATGCGGCGGTCATTTTTTGAGATTCCACGCTGCGACATCAATTCCATCAGTTTATAAGAGCTGTCTTCGTTGTGCGTTCCCGCAAATATTTCCATTTGGTCAAGATGTTCGACCATATATCGGATTGCAGTATCATAATTTTCGTCAGATGCGTGTTTTGTCGGACAAATAGGCGTTGGATAACCTTTTTCTTCAGCTCGTCGGTGTTCTTTTTCCATATATGCACCACGAACGATCTTCATTCCAATCCAAAAACCTTCGGTTTGCGCCTGCTGATGAAGCGATTTAAGGTAACCCATTCGGTCGTGCCGGTACATCTGAAGCGTATTATAGACAATTGCGCGCTCTTTGTTGTATTTCCGCATAAGATCGGCAACAAGGTCATCTGCGGCATCCTGCATCCAGCTTTCTTCAGCATCGATCAATAGGGCGACATGTTTTGCATGTGCAGCATGGCAAACGGTATGAAAGCGGTCTTTCACTCGTTCCCATTCGGCCTGTTCATTCGCGTCAAGCGTTTTCCCCTCACCAAGTTTTTCATACAATTCAAATCGACCAAAACCTGTTGGCTTAAACACTGCGAACGGAATGGCATCGCGCGCCTGGGCAAAATCAATGGTTTTTAGCGTCATTTGCATAGCTGCGTCAAACTGCGCTTCTTCTTCTTTTCCCTCAACGGAATAATCCAAAACTGAAGAAACTCCTTTTGTATACATTTTGTCGACGACTGGCAAACAATCTTCTTCACTTACTCCGCCACAAAAATGATCGAACACTGTTTTACGGATCAAACCTTCGACCGGAAGCTGCGCCTTAAGTGCAAAATTCGTCAGTGCTGTTCCAATCCGCACGAGCGGACGTTTATTGATCATGCTGAAAAGAAAGTACGCTCGTTCAAGTTCATTGTCGCTCTTTAATGAAAAAGCTACTTGTGTATTATCGAAGATTTTATCCATCTATATCTGATTATACTGCAAATATAAAGCGGTTTCTGATGTTACGCCATCAAATTTTACTTTTAATGGCTGCATATCCAACAAAGATTTTCATTGACAATGATTAACATTTAAGCCCGGTGAAGGTCAACCGGAAAAAAATGAGTTATTTTGCCACTCGAAACTGACAAAAGCATGAATTCCATCGAAGCAAATGGTTACCCGATCAACTTCAACCAAAATGGTTACCAAAACCTGAATGCATTCCTTTCGTCCACTAAATTTTCGGGGATTTTCGTACTCGTCGACAACAATACCAGCGAGCATTGCCTTCCACGTTTTCTACAGCAGGTTGCAACCGACCTGCGGATTGAGATCATCGAAATCGAGTCGGGTGAACAAGCCAAATCCATTGATACCTGTGTTGAAGTCTGGAAAGTACTTACCGAACTTGGCGCCGACCGGAAAAGCATCATCATTAATCTGGGCGGTGGCGTTGTAACGGATTTGGGCGGATTTGTGGCTTCCACATTCAAGCGCGGCATCGCCTTCATTCACGTTCCTACAACCTTGCTCGCAATGGTCGATGCCTCTATTGGAGGAAAAAATGGAGTCGACCTGGGAAATCTAAAGAATCAGGTTGGCGTGATCAATGTTCCGAAACTGGTTTTGGTTGACACTGATTTTCTGGAAACGCTTCCGCAGAATGAAATGCGATCGGGACTGGCAGAAATGCTGAAGCACGGACTCATCGCCGATAAATCGTATTGGGAACATTTCCTTGATTTGTCAAAACTTGACTTCGCAGATTTTGATGCCCTTGTTCATCGATCGATCGGCATTAAAAACGACATAGTTCTTCAGGATCCGACTGAGAATGGTATTCGTAAGGCATTAAATTTCGGACATACACTCGGTCATGCAATCGAAAGTTACTTCTTGGAAAAGGAATCAAAAAGTTCATTATTGCATGGCGAAGCGGTCGCTGTTGGCATGGTGCTTGAAAGCTATGTCGCGATGATAAAAGGACTGCTTACAAAAGCAGAATACTCGCAAATAAAAGATACTATTATTGGGATTTTCGGGACAATAAATTTCGACGCACAAGATATAGAACCTATTTCGGAGCTGTTGATCCACGATAAAAAGAATGAATTTGGCAGAATACAATTTGCGCTCCTCGATGGCATCGGACAAATTAAAATCGACCAAATTGTTGAAAACGACTTGATTGCAGCCGCATTTTTCGATTATAAATCTTAATATATTTTTAGTAAAAAGGAACGTTAACCGCTAAATTTATTTTCTACATTTGCGCCAATGAACAAAACACGCAATACTGGGCCAGATCCAGTTAACACCTTAGCCAGCGGCAGGACCTTCAAAGGTTTCCTTCAGCGACTTCTCGCTGTTAAGGGTTTTCCATTTTACGATCTGTTCTGTGGCTTTGCCAATACCTATCACGAGAAGTTACCAATCATCTACGCAAATATCCGGGTTTGAAAAACAGCATTCGTTTTTATCTGTTTTTTTAATTTTCATAACCCATTACACTTAAATGAACACAAAATATTTCGATCTAATCAATCAGTCTTATTACTTTCCGCAGGAAGAATTTAAACTGAACAAAGACAACCTGCAATTCCACAATATCGATTTAATGAAGCTTGTCGAGCAATATGGAACACCATTGAAGTTCACGTATCTGCCGCAGATTTCCAACAACATCAACAGGGCTAAAAACTGGTTCCGTAAAGCGATGGAGAAGAACAAATACGATGGTAAATACTACTATTGTTATTGTACAAAAAGTTCTCATTTTGAGTATGTTATGAATGAAGCCTTCAAGAACAACATTCACATCGAAACATCCTCAGCATTTGATATTAATATCGTTGAAAATTTGCTTCAAAAAGGCAAAATCAGCAAAAGCACTTATGTGATCTGCAACGGTTTTAAGCGTGATGCGTATGTCGACAACATTGCCCGACTGATCAACAACGGGCATAAAAATACGATCCCAATAATAGACAATTATGAAGAACTTGACCTGCTACAAACAGCAATAAAGGGTAAGTTCCAAATCGGGATCCGTATTGCAGCCGAGGAAGAACCGAAGTTCGAATTTTATACATCCCGACTTGGTATCGGATACAGAAATATAGTAACATTCTATAAAAAGCAGATTCAGGACAACCCGAATTTGGAGCTGACGATGTTGCACTTTTTCATCAATACCGGGATCAATGACAATGCGTATTACTGGAATGAACTTGTGAAATGTATCAAAGTATACGTTGCGCTGAAAAGAGAATGCCCGACATTGACAGGCTTGAACATCGGTGGCGGTTTTCCAATTAAGAACTCGCTTGCTTTTGAATACGATTACCAATATATGATTGACGAGATCATCAACCAGATCAAAATTTCATGTGAAGAGGAAGAGGTCGATGTTCCGCACATATTTACAGAGTTCGGTTCGTTCACCGTTGGTGAAAGCGGCGGCGCGATTTACCAGGTTTTGTATCAGAAACAACAAAATGACCGGGAAAAATGGAACATGATCGATTCGTCTTTCATCACCACTTTGCCTGATACTTGGGCTATCAACAAGCGTTTCATCATGCTCGCCGTTAACAGGTGGAATGACACGTATGAGCGCGTTTTGCTTGGCGGAATGACATGTGACAGCGATGATTATTATAACTCCGAGCAGAACATGAACGCGATTTATCTGCCTAAGTACAACAAGGAGAAGCCTTTGTACATCGGATTTTTCAATACCGGCGCTTATCAGGAAACGATCGGAGGTTACGGCGGATTGCACCACTGCTTGATTCCGCAGCCAAAACACATCCTGATCGATCGTGATGAAAATGGGATATTGGCTACAGAAGTCTTCTCGGAACAACAAACTTCCGAAGAAGTGTTAAAAATCTTGGGCTACGATAGAAAATAATTTTATTTTTGAGCAACATAATTTACCACACAAAAAAAGCTATAATGAGTAAAGGACCAATTGGCCAGTTTATTGAAAAGTACTATTTGCACTTCAATTCTGCAAGTGTCGTCGACGCCGCAAAAGCGTATGAACAACAGCTTGCGAACGGTGCAAAGATGATGGTGACACTGGCAGGCGCGATGAGTACGGCTGAAATCGGAAAGATATTTGCCGAGATGATCCGTCGCGACAAGGTCCAGATTTTATCGGTGACCGGAGCAAATCTTGAAGAAGATATCATGAACTTGGTGGCGCACTCACATTATGAAAGAGTGCCGAACTATCGCGATTTGACACCGCAACAAGAATGGGATTTATTGGAAAGAGGCCTCAACCGTGTAACCGACACTTGCATTCCGGAACATGAAGCGTTCCGCAGATTGCAAAAACATATTTTTAAGATCTGGAAAGATGCCGACGATGCGGGCGAACGCTATTTTCCGCACGAGTTCATGTACAAAATGCTACTTTCCGGCGTTCTTGAAGAATATTATGAAATTGACCTGAAAGACAGTTGGATGTATGCTGCTGCGGAAAAAAACTTGCCGATAGTTGTCCCGGGTTGGGAAGACAGTACAATGGGAAATATCTTCGCATCATACGTGATCAAAGGCGAATTGAAAGCCTCGACAATGAAATCGGGTATTGAGTACATGGCGTTTTTAGCTGACTGGTATTCGAAAAACAGCGGGAACGGAATTGGGTTCTTCCAGATTGGTGGTGGAATCGCAGGAGATTTTCCGATCTGCGTTGTTCCGATGCTCTATCAGGATATGGAAATGCATGATGTTCCGTTTTGGAGTTACTTCTGCCAAATATCCGATTCGACAACGAGTTACGGATCGTATTCAGGAGCAGTTCCAAATGAAAAGATCACTTGGGGTAAATTGGATATCAATACCCCGAAGTTTGTAATTGAATCAGATGCTACAATCGTGGCACCTTTAATTTTTGCTTACCTGCTGGATTTATAAAATACGTTATGAAAAGAATAATTGTTGATTACGCTAAGCTGACAAACGAAATCCTGACACTTTTAGTGGAACGGTTTCCTGAAGGATATGACGATTCCAATATTATCCGTTTCAGAAACGCCCATAATGAGTTGATCGAAGCCGTGGAGGTCCGCACTGAAGATACCATTTACCTTGTCAAGGTGAGCACCAAATTGGCAAGCCGCCTCGAGAAATTTGATGAAGACGATATTGACGATGTTGTTGTTCCGATAGATGATGCCATTAAAGGCATTGGCCTTGATGACGACGATATTGACGATGACGACGACGATATTGATGAATCGGATGACAAAGGCGATAAAGATGATGCTGACGGCGACGATGAGGATGACGATGACGATGAGGATGACGATGCTGATGTTGCTGATATTGAAGACGATGAAGACGAAGATGAAGATTAACATCCAAACATAATTTTAAAAGGAACTCATACGGGTTCCTTTTTTTATATTTATCACAATGAAAAATAAGCTCGCTTCCTTTCCTCCTATTGTTGATGAAAATTCAGAAATTCTCATTCTTGGCACAATGCCGGGCGCAATGTCACTTGCAAAGCAGGAATATTACGGTTTTCCGCAAAATGCTTTTTGGAAGATAATGTTCACTTATTTTGATGCTTTGCCGCTTCCGTCCGAGTTTGAACAACGCGTAGCGCTTCTGCGTAAGCATAAAATCGCTTTATGGGATGTTTTGGCCTATTGTGACCGACAAGGAAGTTTGGATATAAATATTAAAAATCAGATCGAAAATGACATTCCTGGTTTGTTGCGTCAACATCCGAAGATCACGCGCATTCTTTTCAATGGCAAGGAAAGTTATAAGTACTTTGGCAAAAAGTTCAAAGAGCAAGAAGGAATTTCTTATCATGTAATGCCATCCACAAGTCCGGCGAACACTGTTGCATTTGCAGAAAAGCTCAAGATCTGGTCGGATGCCCTTTCTTAATCCAGGTACCGCTCTTGAAAAACTCTCTGGTGATGGTTCTGGTGCCCGATGATAATAAAACCGACAGCTCGAACGGACATTTCTCTTTCAGATGCTACTCCGCGTCGCAACAACAAATCATCTGAAAACGTCTTGAACAGCGCCAATGTGGATTGCCTGACGATTGACAATTCAGTCAGCAGATCTTTAATGCTTCTTCGGTAGCCGTTGGCCACATCAGCATAGTCATTTTCTTCAAATCCAGGTAACGGAGTTTTGTCCATTCGCGCAAAGCGTAAGGCACGATAGGAAAAGATTCGTTCCGCATCAATCAGATGCTGGAGAATGTCTTTGATGGTCCACTTTCCTTCCGCGTACCGGTAATCGTATTTGTCCATTGGAATTTCCTGAACAAAACGGATCAGCCTGTGCAACGATATCTCCAGTTCTTCAATAAGATCTTCATTTGTCAGCGTTGCCAGATAAGGTGCGTAAAAAGCGGCATATTCATCGGTTCCAATTTCGTTAGCTTTCATATTTATATTTGGCTTAATTCTATCAAACAAAAAACCTCAAGCTTTCACTTGAGGTCAATTATATAAAATCAAAATTTACATGTTTTTAAAAATCGTATGCATCAAACGCTTTTTGTCGTTGATACTTTCTTCAAGCGAAATCATGGTTTCTGTACGATAAACGCCTTCAATATCGTCAATCATAAAAATGACATCTTTCGCATGCTTGGTATCCTTTGCACGGATTTTACAAAAGATATTGAACTTCCCGGTCGTCACGTGCGCAACGGTCACAAACGGAATTTCGTTGATTCGTTCCAACACAAACTTGGTCTGAGAAGTATTATTTAAAAATACCCCAACGTAAGCAATGAACGAGTAACCTAGTTTCTCATAATCCAGTGTTAGCGATGAGCCCATAATAATTCCGGCATCTTCCATTTTTTTAACCCTGACGTGCACAGTTCCAGCCGATATCAATAATTTCTTGGCAATATCTGTAAATGGAACCCGTGTGTTATCAATCAGCATATCTAATATTTGGTGATCGACTTCATCTAAACGAAATTTGCTCATAATCTGACTTTATAAAATGTTTTTGTTTTGCTTTTCGCCCTTCTTTTCAGGGACGCTGTTTATGAACTTCACCCGACCCAGAGTAAAGTTTGCATATTCGCCAATTATAGGCTGGTTATCATTTTCATCTTGATAAAGATCCTGACCTACATCAATGACCTCATGCCCAAAGAAGCCTTTGAGGCTTCCTACAACAGCAATTACAGATTGAAAAATAATACGATCACCGCGCAATTGCTCGTTGTACTGCGTTGCAAAATTCGTTATAATTTCATTACCGTCATAATTAATTCGGACATTTTTAAACACAAAATCGTAAAAGAGGGCCTTATTTGGGGGAATACTTAAATAATCAGCAATTTTATTAGAAACTACAACGTTTTCGTTAATTGCATAGAATCCACTTACAAGGGCTATAAAAAAATACTTCCTTGTCTCTTCCCTTTTGTAATCATTTGGATAATGCCCAGCCTCAATAAGTATTGTCGGACAACCGCTTGCCTGAAAACTGTCACCCGCACAATTGATGTTGAACGAATCATCGAATCGCCCGATACAGTTCGGAATGTACTGTTGCAGCACTTCGTTCATATTCACAATTACTGATGCGGCTTGAGTTCGCGGCTCATTCCAATCACGTTCTTGATTATATGCAGGCGCAAGAAACGAGATCGTTGCAGGCTTTCCAGAGTCGTCGACACCAAAAATAGTCCGCTGATCGTGCAGATTATAACAGTAATTTGGCTCAAATTCTACGCGTGCGGCTACGAGTGCCCGACTTTCAGGCTGTGACAGATCGGTAAAATCTCGATTGAGGTCTACTCCTGCTGCATTTTCTCGCGTGTAGCGTTGAGCACCATCTGGATTCAATATTGGAATTATACAGAAAGTGAACGAGCCGAGTAATTTGGCGGCTATTTCCGATTCATCGGAAAGCAGCTTAAATAAATCACACAATGCTTTTGTAGCTGTCGATTCGTTTCCATGCATTTGCGACCATAGAAGGAGTTTTGTTGGCCCATGTCCTGCATCTACGCGATAAATAGGCTTATCTTCAACAGAACGACCGATCACAGAAACAGCAAACCGTTCAGCAAGCTGCTCCAGCAAAGGCTCGATATGGTCAAGATGAATATAGCGGCCGTCCAGTTGCGTTTCCTTACAGGTACTGAAAAGTTGTAAATAATCCATGTAATATATTTGATCCATCATCAAGATGGATTCATCAGTTATTATGTTTTCCTTAAAAGTAACATTATTTCTTATTTTTGGAGAAAAAACAGATGTTCAAACGACTGCTGAGTTATTTCGTTCCGATCAACATCCACAAACAGAAATCCGCTGTCAGCAAAAATATTGAAATCACGTGGAATAACGGGCAATTGGTTTTGGATTCTCAGAACACAAATTATTCTTACGGAAGCCTGCAAAGGATACTTCGCCGCGGATTGCAAACGATCGGTTTCGATGTAGTAAAGGAAATGCAGCATATTTTGGTGCTTGGAGTTGCAGGCGGAAGCGTTATCCAGACATTGGTAGGCGAAGTAGGATTTAAAGGAAAAATAAGCGGAGTTGAGATTGATCCGGAAATAGTTGCTGTAGCGAATTCCTATTTCCATCTCGATAAAATCCCAAACCTCAAACTCTATATTGACGATGCTTTCGAGTTTGTATTAAAAACGACGGAGCGATACGACCTGATAATAATTGATATCTTCCGTGATACCGAAATGCCGAATTTCCTGTTCGAAAAGTTTTTCGTTGATCGAATTGGCTTCCTGTTAAAGCCAAAAGGTTTTTTCCTGTTTAACACAATGACACTCAACGGCGTTCACGACGAGCGTAACAAACAATATATTGCTGAAATTGATCCGGTGAAATATCATGTGCGAGCAATTCCGCGGGTCGAAAATCACAACGAACTTATTGTCGTCCAAAAATTGACCTGATCGTGTTTGCTTTGGCAGATTATCATTACAAATTTTGTATTTTTGAGTAAATGCTAACCCAATACTTATGTTGAATCCGCACGAGCAGCTTATTGAAGAATTCTACGCAGGCTTTGCAATCCATGATGCTGAAACCATGTTAAGCTGCTACCACGAAGATATCGTCTTCTCAGATCCTGTTTTTGGGACGTTGCACGGACAAGACGTCGCTGATATGTGGCGGATGCTGATAGAACGCAGCAAAGGCCATCTGGAAGTTGAATTTTCAAACATTAAAGCAGATAACAAAACAGGTTCAGCGCGTTGGATCGCAACTTATAATTTCAGCAGAACCAACCGGAAGGTCGTGAATTCAGTCGAATCCCGGTTTGTATTTCAGGATGATTTGATCATCAGGCATTCTGATTCCTTTAATGTTCATAATTGGTCGAAGCAAGCGCTCGGTTTATCGGGACTCCTATTTGGATGGACACCATTCCTTCAGAAGAAAATTCAGAAACAGTCTATTGCGCTGTTACGAAAATATCAGTCGATTCAAAGCTGATTAAAATCTACTTTCCATTCAACTCCCAAATTATAATATAAGTTGCCATTCCGGACCTCGAGCGGCGACTCAAAATTGTTTGTGTACAATCCGCCTGTTCCTAAACCTTGCGGGATCACTATTCCGATGGCGGCTGTAAACTGTGCAATTGCATTTAACCCGATGTTGCTTTCGAGTGCGGAAGTGATCCACCAACCTATTCCCAGACTTTCCGCAAGCGCGATCCATTCCTTTGTTCCGCGTATTCCGCCTATGAAACTAGGCTTTAAAATGATGTACTGAGGCTTGATGTTCTCAAGGAGATTCTGCTTGTCGGCAGGTTTTAAGACGCCGATGAGCTCTTCATCCAAAGCAATTGGTATTGGGGTCGCTTTACATAGCTCTGACATTGTGTCATGCTGATTTTTTTCAATAGGCTGCTCAATACTATGTAGTTCAAATTCAGCTAGTTGGTTTAATTTATCTAAAGCTTCTACTGAAGCAAAAGCTCCGTTAGCATCAACACGGATTTCAACTTGTTCCGGAGTAAAGTTCTGCCGGATATTCCGGATAAGTTCAAGTTCCGAACCAAAGTCAATCGCTCCTATCTTTAATTTAATGCAGCTAAATCCGTCAGCGAGCTTGTCGTTGATTTGTCGCATCATAAAATCGGGTTGGCCCATCCAAACAAGTCCGTTAATAGGAATACCTGCATTATGTTTCGTGAAATCTGATGGAAATAATTCGAATGGATTTTCACTTGCCAAAGACAAAAATGCCATTTCAACACCGAACTGAATTGAGGGAAATCCCATTAGTTGATCATAAAGCTGCTGTTCGCCCAATACGATATTGTCGCATGTCCATTTAAGCTTTTCTTCATAATCAGATCGATCGTCATAACTAAGGCCACGCAAAATTCCGCACTCGCCTATTCCTATCCTGCCGCTGTCTTCAAGGATCAGGAACCAGGTTTCCTTTTCAAGCATGACGCCACGCGAAGTTCCCGATGGCTTTTTAAAATTTAAGACATACTTGCTATAGCGCGCTTGAATCATTGTACGTCGAGCAATTTTAAGAGGCGCTCGAAATCAGGATGCTGAATGCCAACACGTTTAAATTCCGCAAAATCCTCTTTCGTACGTTGAATCCAACTCTGACTGGTGGTGACGTTCTGATTGCGGTATTTCTTGTGAATTTCCTTTGCTTCTTGGTACTCATCGTTAAGAAGATACGCATGCGCAAGCGTGACTTGCACCAGCAGTTCAGAATCATCAAGCTTTTCGCCCTGCTTTAGTGTTTTTAGCGCTTTTACTGGCTGTTTGGTTAAAAGATAAAGTTTTCCAAGCAGATAATGATCGGCGGCCGTTGCGTTGCCGTTTTCAATGATCCCGCCTTGCAATAACCGGATCGCGTCGTCGTACCTGCCATCTTTAATGTGTTGGCCCGCGTCGGCGCGCAGCGAATTCAAAATTGTTTTGTTGGCGGTTTTGTCGGTTAAGCAATAATTACCGAAATCGGAGAATGCTTTGATTTTCTCTGACGAAAGCAGTTTCTGATATTCTGCAAATTTGTATTTCTGCTGGATTTTATCGAGAACACAGACGCAGAAATCATCGCCGTTGAGCATTCTTCTGCCAAGCTCTGAGGATTTGCAAAGGTTTACAATAGATTTTCGATTCTCGGTCGTCCAACCGCGGTTTGCTTTTCTATCGACCCACGGCACGATCTCAAGTATGATTTTTTGCTTCATGATCCAGTTGTCGCTTTCGAACCCGAACCATAATGCCGACATCGAATCGGAAATGCAGGCTGATTTTGCCGAAAGAAGTTTTGCGTCTTTATTGACAGCAGTATTTTGCAAATAACACGCATTCTCTACCTTGTCGCCTTCTCCGTACTTCTTAGCCGCATCTCTTGACGAAAAGACCGCATAGGTACATTTGTCATTTCCTGAAATTTTCGAAAGTAGAAACACGGCGCCTGCAGAACCTTGGCTGATTCCCGTAGGATCCGGAATTGCTTTAAGGATCGAGACAAGGCTGTTGGCCATTTGCTGATTATCATCGAGCATTGTGATACGGTATACGATTTCTGTTGTCCCTGCCGGAAGATCTTCACTTTTGACGACTGTTCGGTCGCCTGCTCCTAAAATAATTTCTTTAGTGGTTGCGCGGTCTTTATCCCAATAACCATCTTGGGAGTAGGAACATTGAAACAGCAAAAATGTAAATATTGTTACAAGTTGAACTTTCATGGCTTTGGAAATGTGTTTTAGCCCTGATGGCGCCGGTATCCTTTTTTGTTTGGCAATTGCTCATTTACAGGAATGACATGATCAAACAAAAAAGATAAAGGCAACAGCAGGAATAGCTTCAAAAAATTTAAAGATCGATCGAGTCGCCTATTGGCAGCAGCATCAGGTCTTTTCCCGCGTCGAAGAACTTTTTGATCGCTTCGTCGTGGTTGATCTTGATGTATCCGAACGTATCGTAATGGTAACCCAGGATTTTATCACATTCGACAAAATCGGCTGCCAATATCGCGTCATCGACATCCATTGTGTAATTATTTCCAATAGGGAAAATGGCCAGGTCAAGTTTTGTGCGCATCGGGATAAGCTTCATATCCATTGAAAGCGCAGTATCTCCGGCTATATAAATGTTTTTATGCTCGCCTTCAATTACAAATCCGCCCGGGTTACCGGCATAGGTGCCATCGGGAAACGAGCTTGAATGGATCGCGCTGACATATTTGACGGTTCCGAAATCGAATTTCCAGCTTCCGCCGTGGTTCATCGGATGTGATTTAAATCCTTTTGAAGCATACCAGTCGGCTATTTCCACATTGGAGACGATGACTGCGCCGGTTCGTTTGGCAATTGCTTCAACATCATAGATATGATCCTGATGTCCGTGCGTTACCAGGATATAATCTGCCACGAGATTTTCGATATTGATTTTTTCTGCAAGCCGATTTGGGGATATAAATGGATCAACAAGGATATGTTTTCCACTGACTTCAATCGCAAGAGAGGCATGTCCGAGATACGTTATCTTCATAATCTATAAGTTTAAATGTTTTGGGCAAAAGCGTTGACAATCTGAACAATTATATCTGAAAAGAAAAATATCAGCGAAAGAGCAAGAAGTACTGAAAGAAAGAAAGTACTTAACGCTAATCGCTTGAGTTCAGGATCGAGCGCGCGTGGTTCCGTGTTTCTGTATACCCGCATCAAATGCCGTGCAAGCGGAATGTAAACGATCAGAAACAAGTATTGGTCGAATTGGAAACCGGCCAGAATCGCGAACAGTAAAACGAGAACCATTGCGGAAACCACGAGAAAATAATGATACTTTTTCGCAGCGGCCCCGCCAATTTTGACCACAATTGTGTTCTTACCAGACTTACGGTCTGAAGCTTCATCACGAATATTATTGAGATTCAAAACGCCAACGCTTAAAAACCCAATTGCGACTGCGGGTAAGATTAACAGCATGTCGATTTCCTTCATGAACATAAAGTAGATTCCGAGTGTGCTCACGAGTCCGAAGAAAACAAACACAAACACATCGCCATAACCTCGGTAGCCGTATGCCGTATTTCCGACTGTATAGCGAATTGCAGATGCAATAGCCAAAAACCCAAGTAAAAGGAATGCAAATGAATATAACAGATATTGTTCTTTGAACGAGCAATAAATCAGCAGTACAGCCGACAGCAACGTCAGCAAGGACGTGATGATCATCGCCCGTTTCATCTGTTTTGGTGTAATCACGCCGCTTTGTATGGCTCGCATTGGCCCAATCCTATCGGCATTATCGGTTCCTTTGATACCATCTCCATAATCATTCGCGAAATTGGAGAGCACTTGCAATCCAAGCGTGGTGGCGAGTGCGAAAAAAACAATCTTCCAGTTGAAGTGCGACTGTGACATCGCGTAGAAACTTCCTAAAATTATTCCGGATACCGATAATGGTAAAGTTCGGATGCGTGCGGCTTCAACCCAATGTTTCATTCGTTATTGTTGTTTTCTTGTTATTGCTTTTATGAGTACTATTGCTATTGATATTACAATTGATCACATCCAGTTACTATCACTCGTCTCCAATTTATACAGCCAAAGGTTTACGTACTGCCTGATCTTCGTATAGTTTCCGAGCTGAAATTCTACATTTCCGCCGGCAGTATGAATTATCAAGGTACCAATATCCAATCTTTTGTGCCAGAATAATTGCGATGTCGTGATTGCCTGAATTTTACCCGGCTCAATAATTTCGTTCGTAATATCCCACGCGCCACTTTGCCTGATGATGAAGTCTTCATTGATGAAAAGCCGGTAATTCCGAAATGAAAAATAGAGGACCAATCCAACAAAAATCACGTAAAGCGGCACCAGATAAGCAACCTCCAACACTTCAGGCTCGTTGTAGCCGACCAATGAAAATATACTTAAAGGTACGATTATTATCAGAAAAACTGAAAAGGCCAGTTTGCGGAAATTTGGCGTAAGCATCTCACCTCGCTTTGGAACGGAATTGAAAAGCAGCATCAAGATCGCATCTTTTTCACGCTCGCTGCAACCCGGAATTTCAATGGCCGACTTCCGTTCTTCTTTCTCGCCGCTGGTTGCCTGTTTGATCTTAAGCTCAAGGATGTTCATTTTCTTCTGGAAGTAATTACGAGATACGGATGTGATCTGGACTTTTTCAGGTTTTACTATGGTGCTTTTTGTGTTCAGAAGTCCGAATGACAGCAGCAACGATCCGCTTTGACGTGTAATCGTATAGTTGTAATAACGAACTACTACGCGAATAATGTTGATCACCAAAATCGCAACCAGAAGCAACACAATCAAAAACAGAATGGATTTGGCGGCAAGATCACGTTCAAAATAGCTGTCAAGTTGGTTGCGATCGTACTCGGCATAGTTTGCGTAGCTGTTCACGTTTTCATAGATCGTCGCAAAAAAAGCAAGAATTAATCCGAGGCTTCTGATGTAGTTCGAGGTTATGCCGACCTTGAGCAAACTCGGAAAGCTGATCGTCATAAAAGGCTTCTCTTCAGACACGACCGCTGCAGCTTCGTCTTCCTCAATAACATCGTCGACGGTGTTGTTCTCAAGAAGGCGGCCTTTAAGCGCCAAGGCCAAATTATGCGAAATAGCTTTAATCTTTCCTTCTTTTTTATTGGATCCTGCAGTATCGACGTCGAGCGCGTATACGTTAATCAGACGTTGCAAAAGCGATTGTGTGATGTTTACCTGCTGGATTTTCCGAAGTTGGATCACGGTGTTCGTTTTATTGAAGATCCCTTCGTTAATAACGAATTCTTCTCGATCCCGATCGATATAAAAGTTAAAGTTCCGATACTGAAGGTAAGCAACCACAGCAATCAACACAATTGCGACAAGTGTTCCCACAACGAGCCAAAGCTTGTTTACCTGGTCGAATTTGAATGCCCAAATCAGCAAAACGGGCCATAACGCGCGCGCATATTGCTGCAACGTGTGGAAGAACATTACAAGGATTCCTATTTGCGATTGCCTCTGCGGCTGATTGAAGCCACCTTGCATTAAAGTTGTTTTTGGATTTTGCCCATCAGAAGCTGCTTGATGTTTTCAGCCTGTCCTTTTTCAATTCCGGGTATTTCGATATCGCTGCTGCTTCCGCCGGCGGTGAAAATCTCAATTTTGGCTAAGCCGAAGTAACGCGAAAGAACGCCTTCGTGCAAAGCAACATGTTGCACCCGATTATATGGGATTACAATTGTATTTGTGGCGATGATTCCGCTACGGAACAAAACGTCATGGGTTCTGAAGGCGAAACCTTTCTTTACAAAACCGATCCTGCTAAACAGAAAAGTTACTGCCATTAAAACTACCACTCCAATTCCAATCAACACTTCATTTCCTGCCATTTCTTCGTTCATAATAACCAACAGTGTGAGGCCGCCGATCAATATCACAAAAAACAGCAGCATGTTGATAAGCTTGACTTTCCAATAATTTGGATGTAGCGGCGCAAAAGCAACTTCTTCAAATCTTGGTAATTGGGTCGTATCGATCGTTTCGTTTGTAAAGTTTTCCATTTGTGTTTGTGCGAAGTTTATAAGCGTTAGAGCGATATCATGGCAACCATTTCTTTTCGAAATTAGGTTTTCGCTTCTCTAGAAACGCATCGCGTCCTTCTTTTGCTTCGTCGGTCATATATGCCAATCGAGTAGCTTCGCCTGCAAAAACCTGCTGTCCGACCATTCCGTCATCCGTAAGGTTCATCGCAAATTTGAGCATTTTTATCGAGGTTGGCGATTTCTGCAGAATTTCCTGCGCCCATTCAAATGCGGTATCTTCAAGCTGGGCATGCGGGATCACGGCGTTGACCATTCCCATTTCAAAAGCCTCTTGCGCGGAATAATTCCGGCCAAGGAAAAAAATCTCCCTGGCTTTCTTCTGTCCAACCATCTTAGCAAGGTACGCTGATCCATAACCGCCATCGAAACTTGTTACATCGGCATCAGTTTGCTTGAAGATTGCGTGTTCTTTCGAAGCAAGCGTCAGATCGCAAACAACATGGAGACTGTGCCCGCCGCCAACCGCCCAACCCGGAACAACTGCGATTACGACTTTCGGCATAAACCGAATTAATCTTTGCACTTCGAGAATATTGAGTCGGTGCTGGCCGTCATCACCAACATAACCCTGATGACCACGGGCCTTTTGGTCGCCGCCGCTGCAGAATGAATATATGCCATCTTTTGATGACGGACCTTCAGCTGAAAGTAAAACTACTCCTATCGAGGTATCTTCCTGAGCATCGTAAAAAGCCTGGTACAGTTCGCTCGTGGTCTTTGGGCGAAAAGCATTGCGTACGTCCGGCCGGTTAAACGCTATCCGCGCTACGCCGTTACATTTTTTATAAGTAATATCTTCGAATTCTTTGGCAGTGATCCACTCCATATCAGGTGTAATTTTTTGTAATTTAGCGTAAAAATAAATTATTTTCCGATGGCTGACGCTGTTGCTCCGAATAATGTGAAAACATTTCGATCAGTGAAAAACATTTACGTAATAACGTTATTATGGTCAGTCATAGTTATACTCCTTTGTGTGGTTATACTTATTCCGCAAGAATACTTGATTAAGATTATTCTTATTCTACCAATCACTTCGGTTTTAGCATGGTGTTTACTGGATACAAAATACATATTGCACGAAACCTACCTGGCTTATAAAAGCGGGCCATTTAGAGGAAAAATAAGTTATCGGCAAATTAGGAAAGTTGAAGTTGATGATTCATTTTTTAAAGCTGTTATTTTAAAGCCCGGCCTCGGCATAAAGGGCCTAATAGTACGATATGATAGATTTGAGGAAATTTATATCTCACCTGAGAATCGGGCTGATTTTATTGCGGAGCTGAAAAAACGCGTTCCTAACCTAATGACCGAATAATCATTTCACAAGATAAATTCCATCATCCTTGATTTCAATCAGCTTTTCCTTGTAAAGAAGCCCGATTGCTTTTTTAAACGTTTTTTTACTCATTTTGAGCACCGTCTTGATGTCTTCAGGATGGCTGTTATCGTTGAGTCGGAGAAAACCACGGCTGGCGCGGAGTTCGTCGAGGATAACTTCAGCATTTGGTTCGATGCTTTCATATCCAAGTTTACGGATGCTGACATCGATCTTATTGTCAGGCCTGATTAATTTGATATAACCACGGGCACGGTCTCCCGTTCTGATTGAATCATCATAAACCTCATCTTTATAGATCAGTCCTTTGTGCTTTTCGTTGATGATGACGTTGATGCCCACTTCGGTGATATGGGAAACGATCAAATCAACCTCGTCCCCATTTTCAACCGTCAGGACTTCATTACTTAAGAATTGGTTGATCTTGCTCGATGCTACCAGCCGGTTGGTCTTTTCGTCCATATAAAGATAAACGAGGTAACGTTTTCCTTTTTCCATCGGCCTTGCCTGTTCACGAAACGGCACAAGAATGTCCTTTTCCATTCCCCAATCGAGGAAAGCTCCAACGTTATTAACATAGTTCACACGAAGCAAAGCGAATTCATTGAGTAAGATATACGGTTCCAGTGTCGTAGCGACAGGCCGTTCTTCATGATCAAGATAGACAAAAACCGTGAGTTCATCACCGATCTTAAAATCCTGCGGAACATATTTATTTGGAAGCAAAATGTCCTCTGCCTCGTTTCCGTTTCCTAGAAACAGACCAACTTTTGTATCGCGTAAAATTGTAAGCGTATTGTATTTCCCTATCTCGATCATAATATTCAAATCTTTTGCAAAGGTACGAACCGAATTACTTCAATTGCCTGAAATAATTGAGTAATATCTTATCGTTTAGATGAGTTGGAGTGAATATTTCCAAAATAACCGGATTATTATCATCATTATGCAGCTGCCGCAGATTTTCAGCCAGTGTTTCTTCATCATTTGCTGTTAGATAGTTAAACCTATACATTTTTGCGAGATGTTCCGCCGTAAGGCAATGCGATGTTTCGAAGTACGTATTGAATACTTCGTTTTCGGAATGACCCGGGAGAATCCGGAAGATTCCGCCGCCGCCATTATTGAGCAGGATGATTTTGAAGTTCTTCGGAATATAATTATTCCACAAAGCATTGCTGTCGTATAGAAATCCGACGTCGCCCGTAATTAACACAGTCCCTTTTTCACTTGCCGATGCTGCGCCGATTGCCGTCGAGGTGCTTCCGTCGATGCCGCTTGTTCCGCGGTTGCAAAAAACTTCTATCGATTTGTCAACTTCAAACAGCTGCGCATATCGAATTGATGCGCTGTTGCTGATCTGCAGAAGCGAATTCTTTGGAAGCGACGGAATAAGCCGTTCAAAAACCTTAAAATCCGAAAATGGTATGTTTGCGAGATATTCACCGTGTTTTCGCTCGCGCAGATTTCGAATTTGATTCGCATCCGGCCAATAAGTGCTTTCAACCGGTTGGGCATTTTGAGCCAAATTCAGGAAGAACTCCTCAGCAGTGGTTTCAAAATGATGTGTCAAACAGCCAAAAGTATCATAAGCGCGCAATGGATCAATATGCCAATGTTGCTTTGGCCGATATTGCCGAAGAAATGATTTGACGCGTTTGGAAACTATCATTCCGCCAAAAGTCACAAGTAATTCCGGTTGCAGGTTCCGAAAATCCTGATCCTCGAAAGGCGTGATTATAGTGTCGATATTGGTAATAAAACTAGGATGATGGAGGTTTGAGGTCACTTCTGTCATTACCAAAATCGAAGTATCTGCAACCCATGATTCAATTACTTTTTCGCTGATGGAATTTGCTTCGTTGACTCCAATAAGAATTAATTTCTTTTTAGCCGAATTCCACTTTTTGCCTGCTTCCGACATTTTATCAGCAGGTATCGTATAGCTGCGATTGTTTAAATCCGAGATTATAGGATTCACCGACAATGTTTCAACAGTCTGATACAACGGTTCTTCAAAAGGGGCATTTATGTGCGTTGGCCCTTTCTTTGAAATCGCGTAATTTATCGCATCATTGATTTTTTCATCATTTGAAAATGAAGCATCCTCAGTCAGATTAGCATTGTAGACCGAATGGTTTGCGAACACATTCTTCTGGCGGATCGTTTGTCCGTCTCCGATGTCGATCTTATCGGATGGCCTGTCGGCAGAAATGACTATCAGTGGGATCTGGCTATAAAATGCTTCCGCGAAAGCGGGATAGAAATTTAAAAGTGCTGATCCTGAAGTACAAACGACCGCGACCGGTTCCTTAAGTTGCTGCGCAATTCCGAGTGCAAAAAAGGCTGCACATCGTTCATCGGCAATACTGTAACATTTAAAGAACGGATTATTTACAAATCCGATCGTGAGCGGGGCGTTTCGTGAACCAGGCGAAATTACGATATGACGGACATTTTTGAGGCGGCAAATTTCAATTATACTTTGCGCAAGCGGTATTTTAGGATAGATCATTTACTGAAAATTCGTTCCGATATGTCACAAATTTACCATTCCGGCCGCAAATCAAGCCAAAAAAAAGGGTAAACTTTTCTATATTTGGGCAAATTGAAATGGAATGGATGTCAGCATCAGAAAGGCGAAAAACCAGGATTTAGCCGCAATACTTGAGATCGTAAATTATTCGATCGTGAATACTACAGCGAATTATAACTACGAGCCGCAATCTATTGAAGCACAGCAGCTATGGTTCGAGCACAAACTCAGAGAAAACTTTCCCGTAATTGTAGCCGAACTTGATCAAAAAGTTGTTGGTTATGGAACGTATGGAACTTTTCGGGAAAAGATTGGGTATCAATTTACGGTCGAACATTCAGTTTATGTTGGCCCCGGTTACGTCGGCAAAGGAATAGGCAAACTGATTTTATTAGAACTGATCGCCCTTGCGACGGAGAACGGCTTTCATACGATGATTGGCGGAATCGACGCGGCAAATACCGACAGCATCGATTTTCATAAGCGGTTTGGATTTGTGGAATGCGGAATAATCAAAGAAGCCGGTTTCAAATTTGGCCGGTGGCTCGACCTGCAGTTTATGCAATTGCTTCTAAAATAAAAGCCATCTCAAAAGATGGCTTTTATTTTATGACCTTATCCAGTTTGTTATTTCAGGATCTGATGGAGAAGTTTGAGAGGGAACAACTTTTTCCAATTGACCTTGCTCATTTATGAGGTACTTTTGAAAGTTCCATTTCACTTCTGAATCAGAATGTCCGTTTTTATTTTTATCCGTAAGGTATTTGTAAACCGGATGCATATCGGATCCAACCACTGATATTTTTTCCATCATAGGGAATGTCACTCCGTAGTTCTTCTGGCAGAAAGCAGCAATTTCTTTGTTGGTACCCGGCTCCTGCTCACCGAAGTTGTTCGCCGGAAACCCGACGATGACTAATCCCAGTCCTTTATACTTATTATATATCTCTTCCAGTTCCTTATATTGCGGCGTCAGCCCACATTCAGAGGCAGTGTTTACTATCATTATCTTTTTTCCGCGCAACGAGCCGAAATTAAATACCTCTCCCGATATGTCGGTAGCCTTTAAACTATAAATCGATTCATGTGGCGCCATCTTATCCGTATTAGTATTAATCTTTAGACTTTCGACCTGAGCCTGAGCGTGTGCGAAGCTCAAAGTTGCAAAACCGATCATCATTAATAGCTTTTTCATTTTTATATTTTTTCAAAACTAATTATAATTGTTTTTGTTCCACCATCTTAATATTTTTTTTAACATCAGAAATTAAATTTAATTTTAAGTAAGTTTGTAAGAAAGCAATTATATGACACAGGAAAGCCTACTTATTCTCATCGCTCATAAGGATGAAAAAGCGCTGACGCATATTTACGACATGTATTCCAGAAGCTTGTATACGGTCGTCAGCAATCTGATAAGCAACCGCGAAGAAGCCGAAGATGTTTTGCAGGAGGTATTCGTCAAGATTTGGAAAAACCTCGATTCATACGACGAAAGCAAGGGGCGTTTTTATACGTGGATCCTGAATATTGCCCGAAATTCGGCCATCGATAAACTTCGCTCGAAAGGCTATAACAACAACAAGAAAAACCTCTCGAACGATAGTTTCGTACATTTAGCAGAAGACGGCAACAGGCTCACAAACAAGATCGATGCGATTGGGTTACAGGAATTCGTAAAGAAACTCAAACCGAGATGCATCCAGATAATAAACTTGCTGTTCTTTAAAGGATATACGCAACAGGAAGCGTCAGATGAGCTTGAAATTCCACTTGGAACAGTCAAGACTCAAAACAGAAATTGCATTAACGATCTTCGCAACTTTTTACAAGTATAATGGAAACGAGAGAATATATAGAATCAGGAATATTGGAGCTTTATGTTTATGGATTGCTCGATGAATCTGATAATCTTGAAGTGGCAAAAATGGCAAAACAGCATCGTGAGGTGGCTGAAGAAATAGTAGCGATAGAAAGTGCGGTAATCCATCTTACGGCTGGATTCTCCCCTATTTTATCTGCCGAGATTTACGAAAGGATTAAAGATAAACTTAACCTCAAACCTTTGAAGGTCGTTAAGATGAAACGAAGCCGTGGCTTTGGAAGTTACCTTGCTTGGGCAGCAATTTTAGTCTTATTGTTAGGTGTCGGATATCTTTATTACGAACTTGGCGAGACATATAATGAAGTCAAAGTAGTTGAAACCGAAAGGTCAAAATTGTTACAATCAATGGATACGCTTAAAAGTGAGCAATTGCAGACCGAAACAGCTTTAGCGGTTGTCCGTGATACAGCAAACACGGTAATTACCTTGGCCGGACAACAGATTGCACCAACTGCGGTTGCAAAAGTGTATTACAATAAACAAACGCTTGCCGTTTATATTGATGCTGCGGGATTGCCTGAACCTCCACAAGGAATGGTTTATCAGGCTTGGAGCCTGAAATTGGATCCGCTTACGCCAACAAGCATCGGATTGCTCGAAAATTTTACTGCTGATAAAAGAAAAGTTTTCGCTGTGAGCACTGCTGAAAATGCGGAAGGATTTGCTATCACGCTTGAACCTGCAGGCGGAAGCGTCAGCCCAACATTGGAGCAATTATATGTTTTGGGTAAAGTCTAAAGCAATGGCTTTAAAAGAAAAAGGTTCAACATGATGTTGAACCTTTTTGTTTTAAAGCTTTTTATTTTAATCTTCGTCTCCCTGAACTTCTTTACTTTGTCAGTTCGCGTCCCTCGTGTCAGGGTCTGTTGGTGCCTGAAGATTGATGAGACGCTGAAACAAGTTCAGCATGACGTTAACAAATTACACCATTAAGGATCTAAGAGACATTAAGCGCAGTATGTTGCGAGGTAAGACGTTATTGTATAATCGTTGATCCTTTTATCCTTGGAATCTTTGAACTTTGAACTTTGAACTTTGAACTTTGAATCTTTCAATTATTTAATCTTTCAATCGTTTACTTTTAAAATAAGCAGCCGCCGATAAAAGTGTCACGGCCGCAAGCGAAATATATACAAATGATGGCGTTACAACTTTGTCTCCGGATGCATACGAGTGCAATCCGCTGAGGTAGAAATTGACTCCGAAATAAGTCATCATTATTGAATAAAAAGCAAAAACACTCATCACATTGAAGACCCATTTGCTTCGCATTCCAGGTACAAAACGTGCATGTATCACAAATGCGTAAATCATGATGCTGATCAGTGCCCAGGTCTCTTTCGGGTCCCAACCCCAATAACGGCCCCAACTTTCATTTGCCCACTGACCGCCCAAAAAGTTTCCTATCGTAAGCATGATCAGTCCGATCGTCAGTGAAAGCTCGTTTATGTAAGTGATCTCCTTAATATTTAGATTCATCTTCTTCTTGTTCTTTTCGGTTGTGAAAAGCATCAGAAGCAACGATACGATCCCGAGGATCATGCCGAGCGTAAACGGTCCGTAGCTCGCCACAATTACCGCAACGTGTATCATGAGCCAGTAGGAATTCAGTACCGGTTGAAGGTTGGCAATTGCCGGGTCCATCCAACTCCAATGCGCGATCATCAGTATCATTGAAGCTACGAACGTTCCTGAAGCAACAGTAAGTTTGGATTTTCGATCGAACGCCAATGTGAAGAACATAGTTGCCCAAGCCACATATATCATTGACTCATAAGCATCACTCCAAGGTGCGTGTCCTGAAATGTACCATCTGGCGATGAGTCCGAGTGTATGCAATCCAAACAAAAATCCAATTACAGCATGAAAAATATTTACGACTATCCGAAGTGCACGCTTTTCGAAGAAGATGTTGATAATTGTGATCAGAAGCATCAAAACGCCGGCAGTCATGTACAGATAATACAGGTTTTTGAAAATATCGTACTTGTTATACATAATTTCCGAGCTCACGCGATCATCTGACGGCATCACATCTCTTCCATACTTGTGCTGGTACTTTGAAATTCCGTCAAGGTAAAAATCAGCTTCTTTATAGCTCTTGCTTTGGGTTCCTATCTGTAATGCATTGAAGTATACAGGAAGAATCTGACTTGTAAATGTTGAATCGGCACCTTTTAAACCCGATTGCCCAAGCTCAAGATGGGAAACCCATTTATTATTTTCATGATTCGGAAGTGGGAAAATCCGCAGTATGCTTCCGCTCAAAGCCGAATTCAAAAGGTTGACTTTTTTATCAGCCTCAATAAAATCCTTTTGGAAATTACTTGGCATTGTTGCTTTGTATGATTCTTCAAGAAATGGCATCAGTTTGTAATTTCCCCGTGCATCAAAGAAATTTCGGAATGTTGCATATTTTTCCTTACTGTCGATTCCCAGTATTTTCCGGATGCTGTCGTTGCCGGGTTTTATGTAAATGATCGGGAGTTCAAACCACAAATTTTGGTATTGAAGCATTGAGATGAATGCCTGATCGGAGTTCATCCCGTTGTAAGAATCTTTCTTGCTGACTTTCCGAAGCAATTCCGACGAAAAAGTATTGATCGGTTTCATCCGCCCGCCTTCATCCTGAACTATGAGCCGGCCGAATTTTGCCGCGTGCTTCTCGTCGACCTTGTATTTCTGCAGAATCGAATCAAGTTGTTTCTGAGACGGAACATGTTGATGATCTTGCGGATATGCACTTAACCCCATCAGCAAAGCCAATGCAGTTATAAACTTCGCTTTTTTCTTTTTAACTGTTTCAAGTTTGCGTTTTACATCAGCGAAGCGTGAATATTTGGTAAACATAATTGCCATCAGACCGAAAAACAGAAGAAAATACCCGATGTATGTGATCCATGTTCCCCAAAAATCGTGGTTAACCGATAAGATCGTGCCTTTTTCATCAGGATCAAAACCCGATTGGAAGAAACGGTAGCCTTTATAATCCAACACATTATTCATAAATATCCTGGCTTCAAAAGGCTTATCGTCTATCACCGTTACCCGGCTTTCAAAAGCGGAATATCGTTTTTCCGTTCCCGGATATCGATCTGCAATAAAATCATTAAGCTGTAGTTTAAACGGTAAAGTGTAGACTTTACTTCCGAACATCAGCGTGAAATCAAGTCCGTTAAGGGTAATGGTTTGTGGCTCACCCATTTTACCTTTCGCACCCAGCAACGTCACTTCGCGCTCCTGATCACCTGATCTTAGCGAAACAACCAATGCGTCGTCCGTTTCCTTATCTTTCCAATCGTTGTTTGATCTGAACGATTTTACTCCGCGTACTGCAGGATCGGGAAAAACAAACTGTGCGCCGCCAACATTGTAGAGCGAACGCATCATCAGCGGCTGCATCGAATCTTTTGCGACTTTCCCCTGAAGCTGGTCGGCCATCCTCATAAAGGTGCCTTCAAAAGGCATTTTGACTGTATAAATTTCGCCTTGCGTACTGATATTGATGGCGCCTTGAGTGAATTTGTTGAGTGCAAACAACAGGTTATGGATGTTAACGACTTCGCCTTCCTTTAAATAGTGCTCGTGTCGTTTGCCTTCCCCCGCTTCGACAAGTTTTAAATACAAATTTCCTGCTTTATCTTCCTTGATGGTTTCTTGCGCGCCCATAATGAAATCTTTGTATCCTACTTCAAAATCGGTCTCGGCAAATTCGTTATCGAGTGTGAAAGCGTTGTTGGTTACAGGAGACAATAACAATGGTTTCTCGAATGTTCGCCGTTTCATTGCGCCTTTGTACTGGCCGTCGACCAGAACCGTGAGATAGGTCTTATCCGAAAAAATCTGGTTTTCTGCTGCGCCTTCCCGGATTGGCATTGCGCCTTCATAACTGATATAACGCGTTACGAATGCACCCACAAGAATTAAAATGAATGACAGGTGCAGCAGCAACGTTGCCCACTTTTCACGCTTATACAGCTGATGTTTTTTGATGTTGCCGAGGAAGTTAATCATAAAAAACAACATGATAGCTTCAAACCATTTAGTGTTGTAAACCCAAATCCTCGCCGTATCGGTATTGTATTCGTTTTCGATGAAAGTACCCGCTGCCATTGCTACAGCGAATGAAATAAACAAAAAAGCCATTAATCGTGATGAGTAAAGAAATCCGATTATTTTATTTTGCATGAGAGGAAAAGTTACGCGTTTTAAAAGTGACGCAAAAGTAACGAAAAAGATAGGAACGGCTGCCGGTTTAACTATAATTTTAGCTGTTAGGCGCCTATAGATAATTCGTGTAAATGTTGGCAATCAGCCTACTTTTCTGTCGCCATTTACGTAAATGCATCCACTTACATCCTCTTGTAACCTCTGCAACTGTCCTATTTGCGTTCTTACAATTCATTCAGGTATCACGTGAAATAATAAAACAGTGCATCTGTTCTTTTTTTTGAATAATTTAGCCAAATGATACAAGTCAGCATTATCGGTTACGGAAATTTGGCGCAGCATCTCGCGGCTGCCTTAGCCGATTCGGATACAATTAATTTGGTGCAGATATTTTCCCGGCGAATGCCTGCAGACTCCGATCGGTTTGCAAATATTATCATCAACGACATTTCGGGGCTGGCTGAAGCCCACGTTTATATTATGGCTGTAGCCGATTCTGTTATCCGGGAAGTATCGGAGCAGTTGCCTTTTCACGGTAAATTGGTCGTTCATACATCAGGCGGAATTGCAATGGAAGAAATTAGCCATAAACAAACCAGAGGTGTTTTTTATCCCTTACAGACATTTACCAAAAACAAAAAGATCGATTTCTCGAACATTCCGATTTGCATCGAATGTGAATCTGCCGACGGATATGGAATTTTGAAATCGTTGGCAGATGAACTATCTAAAAACGTTCAGCCAATCAATTCGCACCAGCGCAAAGTACTTCATGTTGCAGCAGTTTTTGCAAATAATTTTACTAACCATTTGTACGATATCGCCAACCAGATTTGTGAGCAAAACCAGCTTCCGTTTCAGATGTTGCATCCTTTAATAATGGAAACTGCAAATAAAATCCAGATGCTGTCGCCGAAAGATGCACAAACCGGACCTGCAATCCGTGGCGATCAGAAAACAGTTGGTTCACATCTTGATTTTCTGCAGAAATACGAACAAAAAAACATCTACAAAATCTTAACCCAATCAATACAGGATGGCAAAAAGCTATAAAGAATTGATGAACGACATCACGACCTTCATATTCGATGTCGATGGCGTACTGACAGACAGCTCCGTTCATATCACTTCGACAGGAGAAATGCTTCGGACAATGAATATCCGCGATGGCTATGCTATGAAAGCAGCAGTTGAAAGCGGCTATAACGTGTGCATTATTTCGGGCGGAAGCAATGAAGGCGTACGGATCAGACTGCGCAACCTCGGAATAACCGATATTCATCTTTCGGCACCAGACAAGGTCGCTACGTTCAAAGAGTACTCGGAATTATATTCGATTATACCGCAACAGGTTTTATATATGGGCGATGACATTCCTGATTATCATGTGATGCAGCTCGTTGGATTACCGACATGTCCGCAAGATTCTGCTCCAGAGATAAAAGGAGTCAGCCGTTATATTTCACACAGGAATGGAGGTCAAGGCGCAGTTCGGGATGTAATCGAACAAGTAATGCGTGTTCAGGGAAAATGGATGGAATATTTTGATGCAAAATACGATTAAGGAAAATGAAATATTTAAAGCTTGTACGTTACCAAAACCTTTTAATGCTTGCGCTGATGCAGCTTTTGTTCCGATATGGTTTCATAGTAAATCAGAACATACCACTTGCATTAAATGATTTGCAATACTGTCTTTTGGTACTTTCAACAGTAATGATTGCGGCCGCTGGATATTTGATCAACAATGTATTCGACCAGGAAACTGACCGGCAAAATAAACCGCAGGATGTTATCGTAGGACGCAGCATTTCGGAAGGCACTGCCTATAATATATATGTCGCGTTGAATGTTATTGGTGTCGGAAGTGGGTTTTACTTATCGAATGTTATCAATAAACCCGCTTTTGCAGCAGTTTTTGTAATCGTTGCCGGAACGTTGTACCTGTACGCTTCTTCGTTTAAAAGGTCGCTGCTCGTTGGAAATATTATAATCGCATTGCTGCTTTCGATCAGCATCATCATTATTGGAATATTTGATCTTTATCCAGTGCTGACACCTGAAACACAGCCTTTGTTAAAATTGTTGTTTCAAATAGTGCTTGACTACGCCGTTTTTGCATTTATGATCAACCTGATTCGCGAAATCGTTAAAGATCTAGAAGATGTAAACGGCGATTACAATGAAGGAATGAACACGTTGCCGATTGTCCTCGGTGTTTCACGAACAGCACGTCTGGTATTTTTTCTGACGTTAATACCTGTGGTTTTATTGCTGGTATACACTTACACCGATATTTTTCATCTTACGTTCGCCGCGCTGTACGCAATTATCTTCATCGTAACGCCACTAGTTTATTTTATGGTAAAAATCTGGTCCGCTAAAACGCAGAGACACTTCAACCATTTGAGTACAATCTTAAAGCTAGTGATGTTCCTCGGAATCCTGTCAATAGTTGTGATCCAATTAAATATGAACTACAATGCTTAGGGAAAATCTCAAAAACTTCAATATAATACTTGCTTCAGGTTCGCCACGACGACAGCAATTTTTGAAAGAACTGGATCTGGACTTTGAAATACGTCTGAAAGAAGTCGACGAAGTATATCCGGAACACCTGCAGGCACAGGAAATCACCGATTACTTAGCCCAGCTTAAAGCCGAAGCTTTTAATGGCACGCTGCAGCCAAACGACATCCTGATAACAAGCGATACAATTGTATGGCACAAAAATAAAATGCTCGGTAAACCAAAAGATTATGCTGATGCCGTGCGTATTTTACAAGCGTTATCCGATTCGACGCACCAGGTTTATACTTCAGTATGTTTTAAGACAACATCAAAGACAACGCTGCTGAACGAGAAGACCGATGTTACTTTTGCGTCTTTGCCGGATGATGCAATTCACTACTACCTGGAGAAATATAAGCCATTCGATAAAGCTGGAGCTTACGGAATTCAAGATTGGATCGGGCTTACAGGCATCACCCGCGTCGAAGGATCCTATACGAATGTCGTCGGGTTGCCTACAGAAAAAGTGTATGCTTTCTTAAGAACCTTAGCCGAAGAAAACTAGAATTATGATCAACTATTATCCAAGAGAAATAATTGCGACTGCAGTATTGTTTTTAATCCTTGTATTCCTGCGCATCGTCTCCTCGAAGCTCGTCCGAAAATATGCTGAAGTTAGTGAAGTTTTGGAACATCGCACCAATCTTGTCCTCAAGTACATCAGCATACTGCTGAGTGTACTTGGAGTTGTTGGGATTATTGCAATTTGGGGAGTTGAACCTAAGAACATTTTCACCACCTTATCTGCAGTTGTTACGGTGATCGGTGTTGCATTATTTGCACAATGGTCGATCCTGAGCAACATTACCTCGGGAATCATATTGCTATTTTCGTTTCCGTTCAAGATTGGGGATATTATTCGTATCCATGACAAAGATTTTCCCATAGAAGCTGAAATTGAAGACATACGGGCATTTCATACGCTTCTGAAAACCAAGGATGGCGAGTTGATCACCTATCCGAACAATTTGCTACTTCAAAAAGGAATTTCGGTCCTGAAGAACTTCTATGAGGAAAAAGAATTCACTGATTAAGTTTACCTGATAATTCTGTAACTACCAACCGCAGGCGTGTAACAGCGGAGACATGTATAATTTTGTAACTTGCACAAATTCTTGGACACGTACAACTTAAGTGCCGTCTTTGAATAACTTTGTTGTAAATGAACGAAACGCTCAAATTTCCATTTTATGCGAAACTCGCTTTCACGCTCATCAGCCTGATTGCGATCGTGGCTATTTTATATATTGGCCAAGGAATCTTTGTTCCAATATTGGTTGCAATGCTCTTTGCAATTTTATTGCGGCCCGTTGGTGCGTTCCTAACGCGAAGACTTCGGATGCCTCATATCATTGCTACCATCATATCGGTGTCACTGATGATCATAATTGTAGTAGGCGTTTTTGCCTTCATATCATTTCAGGTCGCCGATATGGCAGATGATTGGGACAAGATCAAGACAAACTTCGGCATCCATGTAGACAATATTCAAGATATGGTTCGCGACCGGTTTAACCTTACAAAGGTCGAGCAGCAGCAGATCGTAGACGATGCGACCAAGGAAACCGGCGGGCCAAGCATCATCTCGAGTACGTTGATGTCGTTTACCGATGCTTTGATGAACATGATCCTCGTTCCGATCTATACTTTTTTACTGCTACTATATCGGACTCATTTTATGAAATTCCTTGCCAAGTTATTTACAAGTGAACATCATGAAATCCTGCATGACATTATGTGTAAGGTCAAAGTTTCAGTCCAAAGTTATATTGTTGGTTTGATGATTCAGATGGTATCGGTGTCGGTGCTGACGACGATTGGATTTATGATTATCGGGCTTGAATACGCTATCTTGCTAGGCGTCATCGCTGGAATCCTGAATCTGATCCCGTATATCGGAATATTGATAGCTGGATTGCTCAGTATTGTTGCTTCATTAACCACATCACCTGATTTGTCGATTGTGATCGGAGTTGTTATTGTAATTGCAGTCACGCAGTTGATCGATAACAATTTACTGGTTCCATTGATTGTAAGTTCGAAAGTTCAGATTAATGCCTTTGTATCGATTGTCGGTATTATTACCGGCGGCGCAATCGCAGGAATTGCAGGAATGTTTCTTGCGATTCCGGTAATAGCAATACTTAAAGTAGTATTTGACCGGGTTCAGCCACTGAAGCCGTGGGGCTATCTGATGAGTGACGATTTACCTAAAACATATCGTTGGGGCAAACTCAAACTTCCGCTTTATGGTTTCCATACAACGGACACCGTAAATATTAACGCTGAGGCTGCTCCTACTCCAACACCGCTTTTTACGGAAACAACAACTAAACCTGAATTGTAATACAACATCAAATGAACAAAATTACACCTGTCAGGAATATCCGGAAATACGCAGTACATCGATCCGGAAAGGTTGGCGAACAAACCATGAAGAGAACCGCCAAGTTCCATAAGTTTCTGATCAATATTGCAGATGTATCCATTTTCCTTGGACGCGTCTTCCGAAACACATTCTCGCGTGGTTTCGAATTTCAGGAATTCCTGAAACAATGTTTTCAGATCGGGAATAAATCGTTGGGACTGATATCTGTAACCGGTGTCATTATCGGATTGGTACTGACAATCCAGTCGCGCCCGGTTTTAGTCGACTTCGGAGCGGAGTCAATGCTTCCGGGAATGGTTGCAATTTCGATCATACGTGAAATGGGGCCGGTGATCACGGCATTAATCTGTGCCGGAAAAATTGGCTCTAGTATGGGAGCCGAATTGGGTTCGATGCGAGTTACAGAACAAATAGATGCAATGGAAGTGTCATCAACAAACCCAATCAAATTCCTTATAGTTCCGCGTGTTATTGCCGCTACTTTAATGATCCCGCTTTTGACGCTTTACGCAGATGCGCTTGGGATCCTTGGCAGCTGGGCAGGTGCAAACATTAAAGGTGATATGAATTTTGTGCTTTTTACTTCGCGGGCATTTGCTTCAGTCGCTTTCGCGGATTTATTTCCGGCTTTCATCAAAACTTTCTTTTTCGGATTAGTGATTGGTATGGTTGGATGTTATAAAGGATTTAATGCAGGCCGGGGAACAGAAAGTGTCGGAATCGCAGCGAATTCGGCAGTCGTGATGGCTTCATTGCTGGTTATTATTGTCGACCTTGTGGCAGTACAAGTAACAGATTTATTGAGATGATAGACGATTTGACACCACCAACTACTCCAACAGTCG
This sequence comes from Flavobacterium sp., assembly GCA_036388535.1. Classification (GTDB taxonomy): domain Bacteria; phylum Bacteroidota; class Bacteroidia; order Flavobacteriales; family Flavobacteriaceae; genus Flavobacterium. The sequence continues at coordinate 44,545 of DASVRQ010000048.1, forward strand.
CCACTGATACGGTGATTGAAATTTCAAATGTCCAGAAGCGCTTTGGCGATCTTGAGGTGTTGAAGGACATTTCGCTGACACTTAAAAAGCAGGAAAATCTTGTCGTTTTGGGAAAATCGGGTACAGGAAAATCAGTATTGATTAAGTGTATTGTACGCCTGCTGGATCCTGACAGCGGCAGCATCAATGTTTTTGGAACGGATGTAACCACTTTGAATACCGAAGAAATGGCGGACATCCGAAAAAGAATCGGCTTTTTGTTCCAAAGTGGCGCGTTGTATGATTCTATGACCGTTAAAGATAATCTGGAATTCCCTTTGCGAAGGATCAAAAAAGGACTTACGGAAGCTGAAATATCGGCCAAGGTAATGGAAGCATTAGAGAATGTCGGTTTACCTGAAGCACTCGATAAAATGCCTTCTGAATTATCGGGCGGAATGCGAAAAAGGATCAGCCTAGCTCGTACAATCATTGTCGATCCCGAGATAATGCTGTATGATGAACCAACAACAGGTCTGGATCCGGTAACATCACACGAGATAAGCATATTGATCAACGAAATTCAGAAGAAATACAAAACGGCTTCGATTATTATCACGCACGACATTGAATGTGCGCGTACCGTCGCCGACCGGTTTATAATGCTTAAAGAAGGTGAAGTCTACAAAGACGGCAGCCTCCAGGAATTCGAAGCATCGGACGATCCGTACATCAGTTCATTTTTTAGTCAGAATCAAAATATAAAATAATATATCATGAATACAACATCATCAACTTTTAAAGTTAGGCTTGGCCTCTTCATTTTAGTAGGAATCGTCCTGTTCATGCTCGCGATATTTGTCATCGGAAAACAGAAAAATCTATTTGATCCGGTTTTTAAATTGTCGACGCACTTCAATAACGTAAGTGGTTTACAGGTCGGAAATACGGTCCGTTTCTCCGGAATCAATGTCGGCACGGTCGATAATATCCGAATCGTAAACGATACTACAGTACAGGTAGACATGCTTATCGAAAAAGACGTGCAGCGATTTATTAAAACCAATTCGCAAGCGATAATTGGTTCAGAAGGTATCATTGGAGACCGTGTTATTGTTATTTCTAATGGTGACGTTGGAGCTGCGCCTGTAAAAGACGGGCAGGCGATCACATCAAATGAGCCAATAGAAACCGACGCAATTATGGCAAGTTTACAGATTACGGCCGACAATGCCGCGCTTGCTACGGATGAAATTACAGAGATCCTTTATAAAATTAATAATGGAGAAGGAACTTTAGGCCGGCTCATAAATGATGAATCGATTGCCAACAATATCGACCAAACGATCGCTAACCTGGAAAGCAGTTCGGAAGGGCTTGATGAGAATATGGAAGCTGCAAAACATAATTTCTTGCTGAGAGGCTATTTCAAGAAAAAGGAAAAAGCAGCGGAAAAGAAAAAAGAAGAAGCTGAGAAAAAAAGGAAAAAGGCCGAAGAAGATAAAAAAGAAGCGGCTGAAAAGGCTGCCAAAGAAGCTGAGAAAAAACAGAAATAGCAATTAGCCAATAATGGGAATAATGCAATTATATATTATAGTTGTATAACAACAATGTTCTCATATTGCCCAATTTTACTTTCTGTTATTAGTGTACTGGTACTCAGTCCATAGAAATATTGCACTGAAGTAACATCGTAACACTAACAAGTGAGGAAAGATGAAGGGAACTGCTACTATACGACAAGCCAATCTGCAATTAAAAGGAAAATCCGGATTAACAAGGATTACACCGAACGCGGCTGATAATTTAAAGAAAATTACTGCTGATTTCGGGATCTTGCAGCATGAGAAGATCAACCGCCTTCACGGAAGATCGTATCATACATTGGCAGATAATGCGTTAGCCTTAATTTCGTCATGTAAGCAGTACCACATTTCTTCGGATCCTAATTATATTAAATATATTACGCGCTACCTGGATTATGTCGAGTTGTGCCAACTTCCTGACGGGACGTTTGCAGACATCAGAACTTCAGCCAGAAGCAATCCGTCGGTAAAACCAATATCTATATCAGATTCTCAGGGACATACAATTTGGGCTTTGGGATATTTGCTTGCTTTACATTCAGTGTTGCCGGTGGAAATTACTTCACGTGCAGACATCATGATGCAAAAGGCAATTCAAAACATTGAAAATATTGAAACTCCGAAATCGCTGGCGCTTGTAATAAAAGGTCTGTATTTCTATAATACGCAAGCCAATTCTATAGCAGTTACATCGCTGATCAAGACGCTGGCCGACAGGCTGTCACAGATGTTCCTAACTGAATCTACCAAAGAATGGCAATGGTTTAGCAGCAGCATATCGCTAGGCGATAGTGTATTGCCGGAAGCTTTGCTTTGCGCATATCTTGATACAAATGAATATATTTACAAAGACATTGCGAAATCTTCTTTTGATTTCCTTTTACTCAAAACCTTTAGTGAATTTCCGTCAGGACATTATAAAGCACGTATAAAATCATCACGAAGAACTTCTGACGTAGTTAATATGGTGCTCGCTCTGAGTAAATTCTTTGGATATTTCAAAGAAAATTATTATCTCTCCAAAATTAGCAGCGCCTATAGCCGCTTTCCGATCTTAAACAATATGAGGCAGTGCGCATAGCATAGCTTCAAATATTGCAAAAATTAGCTATAGTTTTACAACTCAACTTTTAACATAGAATGCCATCTTTGTTATAGATTTATACAATCATAAAAAACAAAGCATGAATTCACGTAAAGTAATGTTAGGCACAGTTGTAGGCTTGCTGGCAGGTGCAGCCATTGGAATTTTGTTGGCTCCAGATAAAGGATCGGCCACACGAAGAAATATCACTACTAAGGGAGGCGATTTCCTCGGTAATTTTAAAAACCGCTACAACAGCATTATCGACACGCTGACATCCAAGCTCGACGAAGCCGCGAACGCCGGCAATCACCCAACTTCAGATACAGAAACAACTTCTTCTTTAACCGATAGACAACTATAGCTATGTCAGATATGAAAGAAAAACTACACTTGGTAGAAGAGCTTTTAGAAAAGGCACAAGATCTTGCGAAAACCAACGCCGAACTTTATAAATTGAAAGCAATTGATAAAGCGAGTGATATTTTTGCATCGGTAGCTTCAGGTGCTGTGTTGGGAATAATAGGTTTCTTTATCCTGGTACTTACTACAATTGCGGGATCGCTATATCTGGGCGAACTTCTTGGAAAGCCGCACCATGGTTTTTTTGCGATGGCAGGAATCTATGCACTTCTTGGAATCTTCATCCTTGTTTTCAAAAAACCGTGGATAGACAAAACAATGAATAACTTTATCATCAACCAAATTTTTAAAGACAAAAGAGATGCAAGCAATAAAAGATGATGCTTCCCTTGCCGAAGCAATAAAGCAATTAGAAAGCCGTAAAGTGATGCAAACTGACGACCTTCGCATCTTATGGGAAAAGTCCAAAGAAGAACTAAATCCTGGAACGATGCTTAAGGAAGGCATTCACGATACAGTACATTCGTCTGATTTTCAATCGAATCTGATTAAAGGCGGAATTAGCCTGGTGACAGGAATTATTTCAAAAAAATTATTCGTTGGAGATTCGCATGACGGACTCAAGAAAATGGTTGGTACGATGATACAAGGCGGTGCAACCGGATTGATGTATCAAAATACCGATGCGATGAAAAGTAAAGGTGCCTCCATATTATCAGGTATTTTAAAGAAAATGAGGATTGGTTAAAGGAATTCGGTTGATAAAAGATTGTAAAAATTTCGCTACAATATATATTCATAACGGACAATAGATTATTTTTGAAATAACCCGTTCGTTATTGGACTATATATTCATGTACCACAAATGCAGCTTTTTGTATCTTCTGTTGATAATTTTTAGTTATCAAAATGCATCTGCGCAGGACACAATTACGAAAAAGGATTCTGCTGCGATGTATCGGAAGATCGAGAAGTATTCGCAAAAAAGGAAAGTCACAAAATTCCTTCACGGATTGATTTTTGAACCTCTTACGCCCAAAACCATAAAGGCGCGGAAGAAGATCCAACGTAAAAGATTCGGCGGCGCTCAAGGGAAAATCATCCGGAAAATAAACATTACTACACTTGATCCTTTCGGATATTCAGAGACTGACACGGCAGCTCGTCCGAAAAAGTCGCTTTCGACCCTTGGAAATCGGTTCCATCTCAAAACAAAAAAACTAACCATCTGGAATCTGTTGCTTATAAGGAGAAACCAGCCACTGGATTCACTTCTGGTAAAGGAATCCGAGCGATTGATCCGGACACAGAGGTATATTCGCCGGGTCCAGATCACTCCGGTCCTTATTTCAAAAAACTCCGATTCGATAGACGTTGACATACGAGTTTTGGACTCCTGGAGCTTCGTACCGGATGTTTCTATAAGCACCAATAGCTCTACGTATGCGTTTACCGAACGTAATTTCATGGGGTTTGGACATCAGCTCGAAAACAAATACCGCAAGAACTCTGGTCGGGATGCCTATAGTGTACGATATACAATTCCAAACGTAATGAACACTTATATTAGGACATCCTTACAATACGATATCGATCCGTGGAATAATTATACGAAAAGCATCAACATCGAACGCCCATTTTTTTCTCCATACGCACGATGGGCAGGCGGAATATATGTGGGGCAGGATTACAAAAAGGATACACTGGCAAACTCGGCAGGTCAATATGCGCGATTGAGTTTCAAGCATAGTACGAAAGACATTTGGGGAGCACACGCGTATCAACTATTTAAGGGAGAAAGCGAGGATGATAGGACGACAAATCTTATCACATCTGCACGCTTTTTAAAAATCAATTATCAGGAGCGGCCCAGCGTCGAATATGACAGCATTAATTTTTTCTCGAGCGAGACAACTTATCTATTTGGACTTGGAATTGCATCCCGGCAATTTATAGAAGACAAATATATTTTCAATTATGGTATCATTGAAGACGTTCCAATAGGAAAATCGTTTGGAATCACCGCCGGTGTTCAGGATAAGAACAATGTTAAGCGCTTGTACCTTGGCGGACGACTCACTTTTGGACGATATTATAAATGGGGATACCTGAGTTCTAACTTCGAATACGGAACCTATTTGAATCATGGAGTTGGCGAACAGGGCGCGCTTTCATTTCAAAGCAACTATTTCACGAACTTGTATGAAGCGGGAAGTTGGAAGTTCCGCCAATTCATTAAAACACAGATGATAATTGGGAATTCGCGTCAGAATTCGGTTGGTGACCAACTCACATTAAATGGCGACCGCGGAATGCAGGGTTTTCATACCGCGATCTTCGGTACAAAGAAATTGCTGATGACACTACAAACGCAATCGTATTCACCGTGGAATGCGTGGGGCTTTCGGTTGAATCCGTACTTGAGTTACACGGCTGGACTCTTGGGAAATTCTGGATCAGGGTTCAGCGACAGTAAGCTCTATTCACAAATCAGCCTTGGAGTGTTGATCAGTAATGATTATCTGGTCTTCAGCACATTCCAATTTTCATTTTCATTTTATCCCGACATTCCTAATACAGGAAACAACATCTTTAAGACCAATGCATTTAATACGGAAGACTTTGGTTTTCAGGATTTTGAGCTTGCGAAGCCACGGACGGCGTTGTATGAATAACGGCTGTAAATGTTATAAGCATCACTCCTAATTGTATAACAAAAATTGTTAAATTAGAAGCAAATTTACACAGAGAAATACTAACCAAAAATCCATTAACATGAAAAAATCAATTGTACTCTTTATGATGATCTTATTGTCAGCTTCGCTTTCGCCGACTTATGCAGCGGCTACCGCTTCTGATCCTATGTCAATTACTATTGACCCGAACAAGAATCCTGAACTGCCTGCACGAGTGAAAACTTTGTTGACCAGAGTTGATGAAATCCGAGCAATGGACAAATCGACACTTACACGAGTAGAACGGAAAGAGCTGCGTAAAGAGTTACGATCAATTAATTCCGAGCTCAAAGCATCAGGAAACGGAGTTTACCTTTCAATCGGTGCTATTATCATAATAGTTCTATTACTAATCTTACTACTTTAATTATGAATCTAAAAAGAATCTTCGGAGCAGTGCTGACAATCTTAGGGATAGTTAGCCTTCTGTATGCAGCCTATATGTTCATCAATACTGGCGGCGGAACTCAGGATATCAAAATCCTGGCAATTTACGGGATCTTAGGACTGATCTTCTTCATCTCCGGCATCGGACTCGTAAAAACGACAAAGGACGAGGCATAATTAGAATAACTACAGAATATTTAAGGAGGCAATCGCCTCCTTTTTTTGCGCCATTTTTAAGTAATTGCACAATTTCGTGAGGATTTTACAGAAATTCCATCCTGAAATTCACATTATTTAAAGACATTCCGCAATTCGGTGTGAATTATATAATCATCGTAAAAAGTTGTGTAATGCATAAAATTCGAATCAGATGTTACTTTGTATATGCTAATTAAAAAAAGAAATTATGAAAGCCTTACACTACTTTATCACAGGAATTACAGTTATGTTAAGTGCAGCCGCTAGTTCACAGACTTCGGCTAATCCCGATTTTAACCTTGAAGCATCTACAATATTGAAAAATGAAATGGCAACGGATATCCGTTACTACTACTATCCAAACCTCCAAGCGTATTTCGATACGGAAACCCTTACCTATATTTATTCCCGGAACAGAGAATGGGTTGAGGCCAAAGAACTTCCCGCAGGTTATATGGGATATTCTGTACAAAACGGTAAACGCGTAGCAATTACAGACTATACAGGTGATACTCCTTATGAATTGGTCGACGATCACAGGAAGCAATATCCACCACAATATATTACGAAACGTCAGCCACCTGTTAAAGCACCAAAACCTAACGAATCCATCCTTGCCTATAATTAAATTGTACTTTTTAAAATTATCAATGTGAACGGAAACTGTAAGTAGTTTCCGTTTTTTTATGCGCATACGTAAGCCGTAAATACGTCTATTAGTAAGAATTATCTTAAAATATATATGAAGTATATGTATTTCATCGATTTTATTTGCGCTTTACCGATTTTGTTTGTTGATTTACACCGAAATAAAATTTAGTTCTATTATTGTAGGAAATAACTAACCTAATTTTAAACATCAAAACCATGAAAAGTTTTAAAATTACTTTAATTACACTTTCGTTGTTAGCTTTTATTAACGTCGCTGCCCAGCAAAGCACTAAAGCAGCACCAAAATTTAAGGAACAGACAACAGCGACGGCAGCGCCGAAACTTAAAGATCCTGTTACTAATTGTAACCTGCGTTATTATTATTATCCGAACTTGGAAGCATATTATGACGTTAAGCTGAATATATACTACTTCCTGCAGGATGGCAAATGGACTACGGCAACCGATATACCTAAGGGCTACAGAGGTTATGGAATGTACAACAAATGCAGAACGGCGATCACCGATTACGATGATGAAGATCCGACGCAATTCCTGAAAATCCACAAAAAGCAATATCCTTATGCTCCAACTGGAAAGATCAAGAACATGATGGCCTCAGTCGATTAAAGCAGTGTTAAAAGAATTTTTAAGTAAAATCATTTTTATTTAATCGCTACATTTGAAGCTCTTGCAAATCAGTCAAAAAAATGCACAAGCTTTGTCTTTTCTTTGGGATTTTATGTTTCCTTACATGCCAGCTATTATCGGCACAACAACCAAAGAAACCTAATGCAGTTGAAATCTTTAACCAGATCCAAAAACTAAACTTTTTAGGTTCGGTACTTTATATTGCGGCACATCCGGATGATGAGAACACACGTCTCATCTCTTATATGGCCAACGAAAAAAAAGCGCGTACCGGATATTTGTCACTGACAAGGGGTGACGGTGGACAGAATTTAGTTGGAACTGAACTACGCGAACTCTTAGGAGTCATCCGTACGCAGGAATTGATCGAAGCCAGAAAAATCGATGGCGGAGAACAATTCTTTACAAGAGCGAATGATTTCGGATATTCAAAGGTTCCGGATGAAACATTAAAAATTTGGAACCGGGACCAGGTTTTATCGGACATGGTATATATCATCCGAAAATTCAGGCCTGATGTCATCGTTAACCGTTTCGACGCCAGGACTCCCGGGACAACACACGGACACCATACGTCCTCCGCGATGTTAAGCCTTGAAGCCTTTGATAAAACCGCAGACGCTTCCTTTTTGCCCCAACATCTAGAAGCAGTCGGCACATGGCAACCTTCCCGCTTGTTTTACAACACCTCGTGGTGGTTCTATGGCGGAAAAGAAAAATTTGAAAAAGCGGACAAATCAGCTTTATATACAATAGATACCGGTGTATACTTTCCCGCCATCGGAAAATCGAATCAGGAAATTGCAGCATTGAGCCGCAGCAGCCACCGCTCACAAGGGTTCGGCACAACCGGCAACCGCGGACGCGAACCTGAATATCTCGAACTGATAAAAGGAGTCCCACCCATAGACCGCACCAACATCTTCGAAGGGATCGATACCAGCTGGAACCGGGTTAAAGGTGGAGCAGCCATTGGTAAATTACTCTCTAAGGTATCGTCAGATTTTGATTTTAATCATCCCGCTGCAAGTATTCCTGATCTACTAAAAGCATTTTCGCTTATTCAGTCGCTCGACGATCGTCATTGGAAAGACCTTAAATCAGACGAAATAAAAAACATCATCGCCGCCTGTGCCGGTCTCTATCTTGAAGCTTCCGCCGATAGTCAGCAAGCTACTCCGGGAAGTACCATCAGAATCAATGTGGAAGCGAT
>DASVRQ010000049.1:0-10973 GCA_036388535.1 Flavobacterium sp.
GCTGGTGATTCCAAAGTCATTGAATTAAAACGCTAGGTAGCATTTGGGAATAAATTGTTACATGCATTTGTATTTAAACTAGAGAAGTGACTACAAAAGCGGCATTGGTGTTAATCCCTGCTTTCGCATTAATAAGTTTCATTACCAATGCTTAACCATTCTCAAAAGACTATCTTGCCAAATCCTGAACACATCGATGGCTCCAACTGCTTTTGCAGATGAGTTCTAATGATGATAGCCCCAAAAAATATCATGAAACATCTCCCAATCTACATCCTCTTCGTCGTCTGCGCAACTTTGATCGCAGTCAATCGCTTGACACCGTTTTACATCAGTGATTATCGCCTCCATTTTGTTGTGCTGTTTATCGCCGCATCCACTTTTGTAATAATAATTGGCCATCTATTTCATAAGTTGAAGACAACAAAATCAATGATTCTGGTAGTTCTGATCGTTGGTTGTCTGTGTTTTTTAAGAGGCTATTTTTCCTGGGGTGGCGACTGGAAAACGCAGACTGTTTTATATCGTTCAATCGAGGATTCTGATAAGACCATTGATATACAGCTTCGTGGTGACCGTTTTGCCTTCGGCTACAGGAAGCGCGTAGTAGAAATCCAGAAGTTGGTTCCCGGCATGTTGTGGACGACGGATATCGATACATTAACCTTAAGTACACAAGAATGGCGCAGGGTTAATGAGCAAGTGAACAGCATTTCAAATTTTAAATAACAGCTTGGAAAATATTGCTGCCAAGAAGAATATTAAATTACCCGCCTTATTAACTGCTGCGTCGTTATTCTTTATATTATTATACGCTCCTGTATTTAATAATGAAATCTCGAACCGCGCTCTTGCGCTGCTGGTTTTTGTAGCCGTTTTGTGGATGACCGAGGCAATTCCGCTCGCGTTGACAGCCTTATCGATTCCCGCAATCGCAATCTTACTTGGCTTATTGCCACCAGCCAATGCTTTCAGCCAGTTTGCAAATCCAGTAATTTTCCTTTTCATGGGAGGATTTGTTCTAGCCGGTGCTTTGTCTGCTCAATCTCTTGACAAGTTATTGGCCCAAAAGCTTATCGGATTAGCAAAAGGAAATTTTTACCGCTCGTCGATTTTGTTGATGCTTACCACGTCGCTCCTGGCGTGCTGGATCAGCAACACATCTTCGGCAGCAATGATGATTCCGCTGGCGCTTGGGCTTCTCAGACTTGCAAATCAAAAGGATATGGCGCGTGAATCTAAATTTCTGATGCTCGGAATTGCCTATTCTGCGAACATTGGCGGTGTAATCACTATGATTGCTTCTCCGCCGAATGCCATTGGTGCCGCCATTTTAGGCATGTCTTTTTCCGAATGGATGGCTTATGGCCTGCCCATATTTCTGATTACATTCCCCACAATGATAATGATCCTGACGCTATATTTCCGGCCCGACCGAAAGCTGACAATCGAAAAACTGATCATAAAAGATCTCAAAACACCATATAGAAAGAGACTGGTAATTATATTCTTTCTGACCGTATTTCTATGGATGTCGGATGGCCTCCTATCACCGTTGCTGAATATCACGTCAGGATTTAGTTCACTTGTCGCCATCTTTTCCATCCTTCTTCTGTTCATCTTTAAAGTAATGGAATGGGATGATATCTTATCAAGCATCAAATGGGACATCTTGCTCCTTTTTGGAGGCGGATTAACATTGGGCGTACTTGTAGAGAGTTCAGGATTGGGTGCGATTTTAATTGCGGGAGTGATGGAATTCGGCAAAGAGATACCTTTATTCCTATTTTTATGGCTGATAGTTTTGTTCAGTATAGCATTAACCGAATTTATGAGCAATACCGCAAGTGCGGCTTTGATCCTTCCACTGTTATATACTTTGGCTGTCCAATCAAATATCAATCCGATGATACTTGTTCTTCCGGCGACAATTGCGACGTCATACGGATTCATGCTGCCTGTGGGCACGCCGCCAAATGCAATGGTTTTTTCAACAGGTTTTATTCCGCAGACGGAAATGATGAAAGTGGGCTTTGCGATAAATATAATTTTCTCAATAATCCTGACTCTATTTTTTTATCTGTTGTTCTAAAGCAGAACAATACCTGCAAATCTTGTCACATTGCGCCTCAGCTGCATTATATTGCCACAATCCGATTATTTCCTGAAAATCAAATTTATATTCCTCCATTATAGGTTACATTCGCCGTATACGAGGTTCTTCCAAGATCATGTACTTATAATTGTTTCTGATACAAGCAAACCTGCATAAAGATCACGGCCGGCGCTTATCTTAATAAATACAAGGGCGCTTCTGAATCTGTATCATTTTTTCAAACCAATACGTAACATGAGTAATAAAGCAGACGATAATGGAAATGAATTACTCATTGCCAACAAGGAAATCATTTTCCAGAATGATGAAAAGGAAAAAAGGGCTGCCGAATTAAGCATAGCCAATAAAGAACTGGTTTTTCAAAACGAGGAAAAGCAAAAACGTGCGGCTGAACTTATAATTGCCAACAAGGAACTTCAATTCCAAAAGAAGGAGAAGAAAAACCGTGCAGCCGAGTTGATGATCGCCAACAGGGAACTTGCATTTCAAAATGATGAAAAGGAAAAGCGTGCCGCAGAACTGATCATTGCCAATAAAGAACTTGCATTTCAAAATGATGAAAAAGAGAAGCGCACGGCCGAACTTAAGATCCTAAATGAGCAGTTAAATGCAAAAGAGCGGCAACTTAATAACCAATTCAACGCTATTGCCACCTCTAATGCTTCAATTGAATTCGATCTGGATGGTATTATTTTAAATGCCAATGAGAATTTCTGCAAAATAATGGGCTATGCTGAAGAAGATCTAATTGGAAGACACCATCGCATCTTTGTAGCAGCAGATTATGCAGAATCGGACGAATACCACTTATTCTGGGACAACTTAAAGAAAGGGATTTATCAAAAAGATGAATTTAAACGTATTTCCCAAAGCGGCGAAATGACGTGGTTGCTTGGTAGTTACAACCCCATTTTGGATACATCGGGCAAGCCATTCAAGATATTAAAGCTTGCGACCGACGTAACGCTTGCGAAAACGCAGTTTCTACAATTGGCGGTCCAAGCCGATGAAAAAGAAAAGCGTGCAGCAGAGCTGATTATTGCGAATAAGGAACTTGCATTCCAAAATAAAGAAAAAGGAAATCGTGCAGCCGAATTATCTGTTGCGAACAAAGAACTTGTCTTTCAAAACATAGAAAAAGAAAAGCGTGCTTCCGAACTTATAATTGCCAATAAAGAACTGGCGTTTCAAAACACCGAAAAAGAAAAACGTGCGGCCGAGCTATCGATTGCAAATAAAGAGCTTCTTTTTCAAAATACCGAAAAAGAAAAGCGGGCTTCCGAACTTATAATTGCAAATAAAGAACTGGCGTTCCAAAATACCGAAAAGGAGAATCGTGCGGCTGAACTGTCAGTGGCCAACCAGGAGCTTCTTTTTCAAAATACCGAAAAAGAAAAGCGGGCTTCCGAACTTATAATTGCAAACAACGAATTAGCCTTTCAGAATCAGGAAAAGGAAAACCGCGCTTCTGAATTAGCTGTCGCCAATACCGAACTGGCGTTCCAGAATAAGGAGAAAGAGAAAAGAGCAGCAGAATTGCTGGTTGCCAATGAAGAACTTCTGTTTCTAAATTCTGAAAAGGAGAAACGCGCATCCGAACTGATAGTTGCTAACGAAGAACTCGCATTTCAGAATACGGAAAAAGGGAATCGCGCAGCCGAATTGTTGATCGCCAACGAAGAGCTTCTGTTTCAAAATTCCGAAAAGGAAAAACGGGCTTCAGAACTGATAATTGCAAATGAAGAGCTGGCGTTCCAGAATACGGAAAAAGAGAATCGTGCAGCCGAATTATTAATTGCCAACGAAGAACTTCTGTTTCAAAATTCCGAAAAGGAAAAAGGTGCCCGTGAACTGATAATTGCAAATGAGGAGCTGGCATTTCAATATTCCGAAAAAGAAAGTCGCGCAGCTGAACTCTTGATTGCAAATGAAGAGCTTCTTTTTCAAAACAGTGAAAAGGAAAAACGTGCTTCAGAACTGATAATCGCCAATAAAGAACTCGCGTTTCAAAACAGTGAAAAAGTAAAGCGTGCTGCCGAATTGGTTATCGCCAATGAAAAGATCGCATCACAGAACCGCGAAAAAGAAAAACGAAGGGCTGAAAAAGAAAAGCGTGCCGCCGATTTGATAAATGCAAATAAAGAAGCGGCGTATCAGGAGAAACGAGCAGCGGAATTGCTTGTTGTGAATGCAGAGTTGGCGCATCAGATTCGGGAGAAAGAAAAAAGAGCGGAACAACTGATGCTCGCCAATAGTGAACTTAAGAAAGCGGAAGAAGAGTTGGGATCGTTTTCATACTCTGTGTCCCACGATTTACGTGCGCCGATCAGGGCCATCAACGGCTACACGCAGATTCTTACTGAAGATTACTCAGACAAGCTGGATGAAGATGGTTTGAAAGTATTACAGGCCGTGATCCATAATTCGAAAAAAATGGGTGAACTTATCGACGATTTGCTCGCATTCAGCAAATTGGGCCGCAAGCAAGTCAATGCAGCACCTATAAATATGAGCGCATTAGTAAATGCTGTGATAGAAGATGCAATAGTTGATAAAGGCGAAAACATGCCGGTATTTGAACTTGAAGAGCTTGCTCCAGCCAATGGCGACCAATCGCTGATCAGGCAGGTTTGGGTAAATCTTATCTCAAATGGCATCAAATATTCGAAACATAAGCCTACGACGACGATAAAAATTTCTTCTTATGCTGATGACGGAAAGATCATCTATTCCGTAAAAGATTGGGGCGCGGGCTTCGATATGGAATATTACGACAAACTTTTCGGCGTATTTCAGAGATTACATTCACAGGAGGAATTTGAAGGTACGGGAATCGGACTCGCTATCGTACAGAAAATAATAGATCGCCATAATGGCACGGTTTGGGCAGACTCAAAATTAAATGAAGGGGCATGTTTTTATTTCAGCTTGCCCGATATTAATCAAATAATCATAAAGTAATGACATACGAAAACGTTGAAATTTTATTTGCGGAAGACAGCATCGATGATGCGACATTAACAATACGCGCCCTAAAAAAAAGCGGGCTAAGCAACAAGCTGTTGCATGTTAAGGATGGTGCAGAAGCACTGGACTTTATGTACGCTCGCGGAGAATATGCTTCACGTAATACAGCGGTTAACCCCAAATTGTTGGTGTTGGACTTAAAAATGCCGAAAGTTTCCGGAATGCAGGTGCTTGAAAAAATCAAATCGGATCCCGCTTTCAGGGCAATTCCGGTAGTTATTCTGACCTCGTCGAAAGAAGATCCGGATATCGCGAAATGTTACGCGCTTGGAGCCAACAGCTATATTGTAAAACCCGTAGGAAGTGAAAACTTTTTTGCCGCGATAAAGGAGATGGGAATTTACTGGCTTGTACTGAGTGAACCTACCCAATAATCGAACGTCTTTAATATCATCTTTTCAAACAGGTCCTGCCTAAATGATAAAAAACATAAAAATACTGTTGCTCGAAGATAATTTTACAGATGCCGATTTGATTCTGCGTCAGCTGACGAAATCCGGGCTTAACTTTCAGTCGGAAACCGTTGACAATCGGCAAGCTTTTGAAGATGCGCTCCAAAATTTTAAACCTGATTTGATTTTGTCGGATTACTCATTGCCTTCGTTTGATGCAGTATCAGCTTTTCGAATTTTGCAGCAACATTCACCATTAATTCCCTTTATAATCGTGTCAGGAATTATCGGAGAAGAAAATGCGGTTATGCTGATCAAGAACGGTGTTACTGATTATGTGGCAAAAAATAACCTTATCTCTTTATCGCAAAAGATAGATCGTGCCTTAAAAGACGCTGAAGAAACACAGGAAAGGAAGGATATGGTTGAGAAATTAAAACTTCAGACTGCAGCACTTCTTATTGCCAATGATGAGCTGATCTACCAGAATGAAGAAAAGGAAAGAAGAGCTGTGGAATTACAAAATGTCAATAAAGAGCTGCTTGCATTTAACTTTATCTCCAGCCATGACCTGCAGGAACCATTGCGGAAAATCCAAACTTTCGCATCAATGATGATGATCAAGGATGCCGATAGTTTGACTGAAGCATCAAAAACATATATTGAACGCATTCAGGTTTCCGCTGAACGAATGCAACGACTGATCAAGGATTTACTTGCTTTCTCGCAGGTAAGCAGTGCGGAGCGACAATTTGAACTGACAAATTTACATACTCCGCTTGAGGAAATTTTAGATGAGCTGAAAGATACAATTACTGAAAAGCATGCCATGATTATAGCTGTTGAGCTTCTGCCGGTTAGTATAATTCCGTTCCAATTCAGGCAGCTTATGTGCAACCTGATCAGCAATTCTCTCAAATTTGCGCGGCCGGATGTTCAATTACAGATCACAATAGAAACACAAATGATAAGTAGCGACGATGCTACTGCCAAACGCATTCACGCTCTTTCAAATAAAAGCGACTATTGGAATTTTACCTTTACTGACAACGGAATAGGTTTTGAGCCGCAATTTAATGACCGTATTTTCGGAATGTTTCAAAAACTGCACAATGGCCACGACTATTCCGGAACAGGGATTGGGCTGGCAATCGTAAAGAAGGTGGTAGATAATCACAATGGGATCATCGTAGCAAAGGGACAACCGAATAAAGGTGCGACTTTCAATATCTATATTCCTGTTAAACTAGAAAGGCAACAGGTGGCTCTTGATATTGCAAGCGCGATCTGAAGACAATACCAATATCCGCACCTATCCTTATAAAAATCCACGCAACTAATTCGGCGTGGATTTTTTCTTTCAGGTAAAACCGATTAACTACTGTTCCTGATTTATGAATTATTCAACGGCTTCAACAAACGCATCTATTTCCGCTACAGTATTCCCGTAGCAAAATCAATGTAAGCATAAATTTCGAATCCATCACATGCTTGCTTTACCATTTGCCAGACAGAATCGGCAGATTCTTTTAAGTAGTTTATTGGAAAATTCGTACCTTAAATCTCCAATCTTTTTCAAATGGAAGATAATTTTTGGCTTTGGGCAGGTTTCAACATATTTGTACTTTTGATGTTGGTGCTGGATCTCGCTGTATTTCATCGAAAGGCCCATGAGGTACGAATTAAGGAAGCGTTGATATGGACCGGCGTTTGGATTACGCTCGCACTTCTATTTAACTATGGCGTCTACCACTATGCAGGAAAAGAAAAAGCGATGGAATTCCTCGCCGGATATCTGATCGAGAAGTCGCTGAGCGTTGATAACATTTTTGTATTCATCCTGATTTTTTCATATTTCCGGGTCAAGCCCGAATATCAGCACAAGGTGTTGTTCTGGGGAATTCTAGGCGCACTAATCATGCGTGCGATGTTTATTGTGGCCGGAATAGCTTTAATTCATAGATTTCATTGGATCATCTATATTTTTGCGGCATTCCTGGTCTATACGGGACTTAAAATGCTGTTTCAGGGCGAACAGGAAGTCAACCCCGAAAAAAACGCCGTCGTGCGGATTTTCAAAAAGATGTTTCCCGTCACAAATGAGTACCGTGGCGGTAAATTTTTTGTCCGCATCGATGGGAAGAAATATGCCACGCTTTTGTTTGTTGTAGTAGTTATGATTGAAGCAAGCGACCTGATTTTTGCCGTCGACTCAATTCCGGCTGTGCTTGCAATCTCCGACGATCCCTTTATTGTTTACACTTCAAATGTATTTGCGATCCTCGGACTTCGGGCTTTATATTTCGCTTTGGATGGCATGCACAAAGCGTTTCGATACCTGAAGCTCGGACTGTCTTTTATATTGATATTTGTGGGAGCAAAGATGTTCCTTTCCGATATTTATCCAATACCGATCTATCACTCGCTTATAGCTATCGGAAGCATTTTATTATTCTCTATTCTTGCTTCGATTTATATTAAGGAGAAAGAATAACAGATCTTACAAATAATCCAAAGCCCTTTCAAGAGCCATTCCGCGTGAGCCTTTAATCAGAATCAGCTTGTTTTCAGAATGGCTGTGCTGAAGTTGTTCAGCAAGTTCTTCAAAAGTCAGATAGAAATGAAAGTTGTCTTTCGGGATTCGCACTTCATGAAATTCTTTTCCAACGAAGTGGCACACCGCACTGTATTCATGCTCTAGCAGTGTCAGGACAGCAAAATGTTCGTCGTGACTGGCAGAACCAAGTTCGAACATGTCACCTAAAATCATCATCTTGTTGTCATTGTCAATCTGCAGGAAGTTTTCAATTGCAACCGCCATACTACTGGGATTTGCATTGTACGCATCAAGAATGATCTCGTTCCCGTTTTTATGAACGAGCTGCGACCGGTTGTTTTCGGGAACATACGCTTCAATAGCCTGCTTAATTTCCAGTGTGCTTACGCCGAAGTATTGTCCGACAGCAATAGCAGCACTTACATTACCGCCATTGTAAAGCCCGATCAGTTTCGAATTAATCGTTTCGCCATCGAACCTAACATGCACGAATGGGTTTGCATTTATACTATCTATATGGACATCGGCAGCCAATCCGCTGTTCGAGAATGTGTATCGTTTATGGTTGGTTGTTCGTTCAGCCTGAAGTTTATCATCAAGGTTAACAAAAACTGTCCTGGAATTTCGGCCAAGATAGTCATACAGCTCACTTTTGCCTTTAATTACACCTTCGGGACCACCAAAACCTTCAAGATGTGCTTTTCCGAAATTCGTAATATAGCCATAATCAGGTCGCGAAATTTCGGATAGTGCGGCAATTTCCAGGCGATGGTTCGCACCCATTTCAACAATTCCAATTTCAGTATCCGAGGTGAATGAAAGTATAGTAAGCGGGACTCCGATGTGATTATTCAGATTTCCCTTTGTAGCAGAAGTTCGATATTTCTTTGAAAGAACAGCGTGCAGCAATTCTTTTGTAGTTGTTTTTCCGTTACTTCCAGTGAGTCCGATAATAGGAATTGCAAGATAATCTCTATGAAATTGTGCAAGTTGCTGCAAAGCCACAAGACTGTCGGCTACTAGAATCATACGTTCGTCAACAGCAAAATCCTGGTTATCGATAACTACATACGAAGCGCCTTTTTCAAGAGCTTCATTTGCAAATGTGTTGGCATCAAAATTTTCGCCTTTCAGTGCTATAAACATTGAGCCTTGCTCAATCTTGCGCGTGTCAGTCGAAATGGATGAACAGTTAAGGAAAAGTTGGTGCAGGTATTGTATATCCATAATAGGTAGAATAAAAAAAAGCCCTAATTAAAGGGCTTTTTAGTTTTATGCAGAATTAGTTTCTAGCTCGTTTCTTCTGATCGGATTTAGGACCTACTCTTGACATGGCACATCGGAAGCCGATATAATCTGTTGCCATATCTTGTGGGAAGTACCTTCTTTGTCCCGGATCGAGCCAGTAAGCACGGTCTCTCCATGAACCTCCTTTATAAACCCTCACATCGTCATTTACCAACGTAGTCCTTTTTGCTGATTTATCATATCTTCTTACCATTTGACCTAAACTGTCTGTAGTTACATTGTGTTTAGGAGAATCGTACATTCTTTTATCATCTGGAAGTTTGTCACCTTCTTCAGATGAACCAAAGTCAAAATATCTTGTGGACTGCTTATCGCCATCTCTGTAATTCCTGTTGTCGCTCTTATCGAAATTTACTCTCAGGTAAGTTTCTTTTTCGTCAACCGGAACTTGTGCAAGTTGCCCAGGAAAGTTTCTGGCGATAATTTTACCATTTGATAATGTATCGTAAGTTACTGTTTCTGTAGTCACAATCTCTGCAGTTCCATCTTCACCAATTTTATTTTTTGTGTAAACATTACCTCTGAAATAGTTGAAATCGTTCGCTTCATCATCAACAACCGGACGATAAACGTCAGCAACCCATTCGGCTACGTTACCAGCCATATCATACAATCCAAAATCATTCGGAGGATAGAACTTCACCACATTGGTAATATCAGCACCGTCATCTGACCATCCTGCGATTCCACCGTAATCTCCTTTACCCTGTTTAAAATTAGCCAATTGATCACCACGTACTTTTCTTTTTCCAGAACGTGTGTAGCTTCCTGACCAAGGATATTTCTTCTGTCCTTTGTAGATATTATATTCACGTTGCCCAACATCGGCAGCAGCAGCATATTCCCACTCAGCTTCTGTTGGAAGCCTGTATTCAGGAAGGATGATACCCGAAGTTCTTTGTGCATACACGTTCTTTGCTTCAGTAGTATTTCCCTCCGCATCTTTTGCTCCTTCAACCTTTTTGCCGTTCATGCCGCGTTTCAAAACTTTCTCCTCATCACCTCCATAAGTTTTAGATGGTGAATTTAAGTAAGCTTCAGTGCTGAAAGTAGCTTCGGGAGTAACCGCAAGTTTAGAATCCTTTGCAAGGTATTTTTGATCTTCAAGAGTTTTCTCGTTTACACGGTCAGTTCTCCATTTGCTGAATT
This sequence comes from Flavobacterium sp., assembly GCA_036388535.1. Taxonomy (GTDB): domain Bacteria; phylum Bacteroidota; class Bacteroidia; order Flavobacteriales; family Flavobacteriaceae; genus Flavobacterium. The sequence goes on from DASVRQ010000049.1 coordinate 10,550, forward strand.
CCACAGCCTGAATCCAGTTTACACCAACTACAGGGTAATTAGCGTAAGCAGGGTGACGCAGGTAGTTATTGGTCATGGTTTCGTTGTAACCCAACCTGTTTCTCCACACAAGTGTATCAGGAGAAGCACCTTCATAAATGTTCTTGTAATTTTCTTCTGTTGGAGGAAATACTCTTTTCAACCAATCAAGGTATTCCATGTACATGAGGTTTGTCACCTCAGTCTCATCCATGTAGAAGGATTGTACGTGCTGCTTGTTTGGTGAATTGTTCCAATCGTGCATCACGTCGTCCTGAACTTTACCCATCGTAAATGTTCCACCTTCAACCATAACAAGGCCGGGGCCGGTTGCCTGCTTCTTGAAGTTGGACGCATACTGAAAACCACCTTTTTTGTCGTTGATGTTCCAACCGGTAGCAGACGA